>JAFWFQ010000055.1 GCA_017515535.1 Parasporobacterium sp.
CGAAAATCGGCTGTTTACCATCCCTATTTTACGGTTCTCTCTGTACAGGGATGTTTTATCCTCCCTATATTGGCACTCTTTCTGTACAGGGATGGTAATCGGCGAAAATCGGCGGTTTACCATCCCTATTTTACGACTCTCTCTATACAGGGATGTTTTATCCTCCCTATATCGGCACTCTTGCTGTACAGGGATGTTTTATCCTCCCTATATTGGCACTCTTGTTGTACAGGGATGTTTTATCCTCCCTATATTGGCACTCTTGCTGTACAGGGATGTTTTATCCTCCCCATATTGGCACTCTTGCTGTACAGGGATGGTAAACTTCTTGTTGGCAAAATAATGCTTCCTGTATACGTTTTAGCGTGATATAGTTGCTTTATCACACACCGAAATAATCATATGAATACGATAAATTCTATTACGGCACGTATTGCAAATCTAAAAGAAGAAGAACACAAACTAAATATGATGATTGCAGATGCGCCTTCTGGAAAACTAATTATCCGAAAAGACATCGATGGTTATCGTTACTCTGTCAAAGACAAATCCGATGACGGCAAAGCAAAAGAGACTTATATTCCAAGAAAAGAAGTATATTTGGCAAAAACCCTGGCGTTAAAAGCCTATGCTCAACAACGTCTTCCTGAATTAAAAAAAGAATTACGGCTTCGAGAAGCGGAACTCAAATACTTGTTAGCCGACAGCGGGACCGAACAATATTTGAAAGCGCATCCGGGTATCGCCCTGCTGATCCAGTCTTCTTTTCATAAACTCTCTGACCAATTGGCGCAGTGGAAGCAGCTCCCTTATGAGCGCAACAACGAATATCCGGAGGATTTGATTTATCCTACGATAGTTCCGGATCTGCTGGTCCGAAGTAAAGCGGAGGCTGATATTATCAGCCGGTTCGAGCATTTTGGAGTTCCGTATCATTATGAGGAAGCGCTAAAAATCGGTTCGGAAATCATTCATCCGGATTTTACCTGCAAGAACCTGCACACCGGGCAAACGATATATTGGGAGCATCAAGGAAGACGCGATGACCCAAAATACAATTCAAAACTCTCTTACCGGGAAGAACTGTATCGGCGTGTTGGGGTGATCCCCTGGAAAAATCTTTTGATCACGACCGAAACAAAGGATCAGCCGCTTGACATTCTCTGGGTGGATATCATGATAGACTATTTTCTGTTGTAGTTGAATTGGTGAATATTTATCGCAGACAGCCATAAAAAAAGAATTACCCTCGCTGATTTTGCACAAAATACATCAAATTAATTTTGACTGCCTTGGCGAAATATCGACTGCACTACTTTTTCTTCAGCATGCTTCCTAAAATATTGAGCATAACGCCGCAGGCTGCGACAAGAAAGACATAGACTTTTCCAAGTGTGCTGGAATAGATGACAAGGAACCGGCCAAGTACCGGAAGATGAAAGGTAACCTTGCCGATAACCGCAGCATACGATACCGGCTCCGGATCCTCGGTATTGTTTGCGTCACCCTTCGTGATAAACTTACCTTCAACAACGCGGTTTTCGACGACGCGATGGGTAATCGTTCCTTTTTCATTCTGGAAGGAAATGATCTCGCCGCTTTCGATTTCTTCGGGAGCAACAGATTTTACAAAAATAACGCTTCCGACAGGAAGTTCCGGATACATACTTCCTGTCTCAACGTGAAAGATTTCATATCCCAAAAGACGCGGCAGCGTCAGCGGAAGCGCTGTTACGATAACAGCGAGAATAAAAATGATTCCAAGGACACGGCATAAAACCGAGGCAAAGGAACTATTCTTTTTTTGATTTGCCGTACGACTCATGTGCGCTACTATACCGGATTTCCCCATACAAAAATCAAATTAAATACTATCTTCTTTTACTCCGCATTCTGAAGTAATAAGCAAGAAATCCAGCAATTCCCGCAAGGACAACACAGCCTCCTGCAATGATCCAGCCGAGATAACTTCTGGTTGAAGCTGTTTTCGCTCCATTGGCCCCGGTCGGGACATTGCTCTGCGGATTTACAGATTGACCGGTCTTTGGGGAATACGTGTCAAGATCTAAAAGATCCTGCGTTCTCTGGTTTGCAGATCCGGAATTTACATTGGTTCCGTTTCCACCCGTAGTGCCTGAACTACCCGAATCTGTTCCGTTTCCGGACCCGCCGGCGTTTGCAGCGGAGTTGCTCGTACTTTCGACATATTCGAATGTAAAAACATTCTCAGAAGAATCATCACTTAATGTCTTTGTGATATTCCGATAAAGCGGACGGTAACCTTCAATATAGAGATATCCTGCAATCGGTTTATCTCCGACGTTTCCTTTATAGGTCTTACTTTCGGCCAATGTTTTTCCGGATTTGCTCTCAACAAAGTTAACAGTATAAGTTGTTGGCAGACCGACAATGGAATACGCGACGACATAGTCGACGTCTTCTTTGACGGAAAATACCGGGGAAGAGACAGTATCGTTATCTTTGCCGCTCAGGCGATAACCGTAAAACTGGTATTTTGCCTCACTCACGTTAACTGTAAATTGTTCCAGATTTACTTCCTCATTATATTTACATTTCAGTTCTTTGACCGTTGTACCATCTGTAAAGGTTCCTTTTGCGCCGGCATAAACGCGAACCGTATACTCATACTCATCCCCTTCAGCAGCTCCGGCAAATACCGGTGCACTAAAGAGAAGCACAGCCAGAACAAGAAGCAAGGTTCCTAAAAATCTTTTCATGATGTCCCCTCCTTCTTATCCTTTTTGCGTTTTACAACCATAAAGATCGCAACAGCGAGAATGACCAGTCCGGCTGCAAACATAGCAATGAAATACGGAAGAAGCCGGTTTGTATCTCCGGTTTTAGCCGGGTTATCTTTCTGTGGAATTTCCACTGCAAAACTGATAGCCAGATTTGCTCCCGTATCCTGATAATCATTCCCCTGAGATTCACCGTCAAGGCTGATCTTTAGGATCAGCTGTCCGCCCTGCCCCGTTGCATAGGTATCAAGGTAAACATAGCTTTCTCTGTCGATCTTTTTCGTAATAATATCAGGCGTAACACCATGGTTAAAGTTCTCGCCGTCGATATTCATCGTGGAAAAGAGTAAGCGTTCTCCGCCTGGTCCGACATAGGAAAGCTCATAGCTATATCCACCGCCGGTCATCAGCGGATTTCCACCCCAGACTTCAAGAGATTCGATCGTTCTTCTGTCCATCCAGAAATCCGCGGTCTCCTTATTATCATTCCGAAGATTGATCGTAAAAGTCGCGGTATCACCCGGCTCCATAAATTCGTTGATCATATCATCGATTTGATCATTATGGAAAGTGCTCTCAAGTTTCTGATTTTCGGTAAAGACAACTTCCGATTTTGTCGTACTTTCATAATCTTCAGCAATCACAGGAACTGCAAGACAGATGATCAAAAACACGGATAAAAGAATACTGCTTATTTTTTTCATCCTACAGTCCCTCCTTTACTGAATATTTGTAATAATGCCGCCGGAGACCGTAACATTTTTGCCCCATGCACTGAGGATCGCCGCTTCCGCATTATGCGTCTGGACCGCATCGACCTGTGCCTCAAGCACAAACATAACACCGTCATATTCATAGGTCGTTGTGATCACGGTATACCCTTCAGCATCTTTATGGGTTTCTTCTGTTACTTTCTTCGCAACAACATCTTTGATCGTTAACAAATCGGTTGCTATCGATGTTTCCTCTTCCGGAGCAAGCGGTTTTGTATAGTAAAGAACCGTCATTTCCGGAGAAAATGCGTCAATATCGCTCGCTGCCTGGATCCAGTCTCCGCTCTCAACAAGATGCAGATCGATCAAAGAAGGATCCATGGTCGGAAGTTTCTTGACAATATTGCCATCTTCATCAATCTCAGCCCAATATTTATGAATCTTAAGCCGGACATATTCCGGGATGTTACCGCTGTTATAAACCGAAAGAGCTTCCTTGTAGTTCTTTCCGATCTTTAACTCGGAATCCTCTCCGAGAAGATTCTCACAAAGAACATGGCTTCCGCCGATGATCCAATCAGAAGAGTCCTGAGAATAGTCTCTTTCTCCGACCATCTCCCCGTTCTCATAGAGGCTTACGCCGATATCGCGAAGACGAACCTGTGAATTATATTGTTCAGAAAAAATATTGAGGAGCGCTAACGTCCCGCCGATCGCACCGGCAAGGATCAGAGCAGCTGCAACAATAAACAGTATGATCGTTGATACAGGAGTCTTAAGAGATTTTTTCATCAATCCCCACCTCCTGAAGTCTTGGAATCCAGAACCGTTGTCCAATCAGCATAAGCATTTCCATTTGCGTCATATTTCGCCGGGGTGCTTTCATAAACAACAATGACGTTAAACGTTTCCTCATCTTCCGGATCAGTCGGAAAATCAAAGGCTACATCAAGAGCCGTCGTCGAACGCTCATCTTCTGTTAAGCCCTTTGTCCCCGGAAGCGGAATCTGGTAATAATAGTAATCCTCTCCGCCGTCTGTAATCGTTCCGGCAGGCGGAGTCTGACTCCAGTTCGCTCCTGTAATTTGCAACGGAAGAACACTGAATGCCTTTGCTCTGACAAATACTGTTTCTGATCCTTCGTCATTCGTAACAACAACGTGCTTAACACCGGCGGAATAATCTTCCTTAACTCTAGTAGAGTAACCAAGCTTGATCGGCACTCCTCCAACCGCATAGGTATTGGAGGTAAAATAGGCCAATGTCGAGCCTATCGCCGCACCTGCGATCAGCAACGCTAATGTAATTGAAAGAATCAGATATTTTTTCTTCATATCTCTCTGTCCTTAATTATTTTGTTCCCTCTTGAAGTACGCCATCTTTGTACCAGTCCCATCCGCCTTCACTATACTCAAAACGGTTTGTAATACCGTGTCCCTTATCTTCACGATAATTGTATTTGTTATTGAAGGTAACGCTGATTTCAGGTGACGGCGGTTCGTCACCGATGACAACTTCGGTTGAATCCGCGGATTCGATCTTCACTGGTTCCGGATCCGGACAATTCTGAGACAAGTCAGATCCTGTATAGACCTCAGTAACCGTTACGGTTGTCCCGACAGGAATATGCAGCACATCAACAAAGTCAGACCCGATCTGATCCAGTGTCAGTCCCGCATAATCTTCATAAACTGTATGCCCTTCATCGTCCGTTCCTACAATATGGAACGTGAATGTAGATGGATGTGACCCGTCATACATCTCTGTCTTCTTGATAATTCGAATACTCCCAAACCGGTCGACGCGCTCACCCTTGATCTCGACTTCCGCTTCCGGATTGTCATAACCGATAGAAAGAATGATTGGTTTAAACCGGTATTCATACTTATCGGTCAGAGCAATCGAAACCATGATATCATTTCCGGATTCGTCCTTGATCGTCTTTAAATATTGATCAACGGTAAGATCCGAACCATGAGGAACGATCAGGTATAATCCCAGATAAACATCGTCGATCCGCTCGGTGATCGATTTTCCGGCGTAGGTCGGAGTTGCGGTAGAACCTTCTTTAAATGTCAGCTGCATAGCCTGCTGAGCGAGCTTATCAATATCGGGCTCTGAAAGATCAAGATCCTGATATGCCGGTTCCAGTTCGATCGTATCACCGTGCAGGATACCAAGGCAGTAAATATCCTGGATTACTTTTGCGTCTTCGTATTCCTGGGTCTTATCTTCATTGTTATCTGCCCGGAGGGATCCGGGTTCCGCAGATACGGAAAAGGCAAACATAATAACAATAAGAAGAGCCATAATGATCGAAATGATCATTCTGGTCCGGCTTGTCTTATTAATATTCAAGTCAATTCTTTTCTTTTTCATATCTACCCTGTTCCGTTACTCTTTTTTTACTTCCGAATCACGATTCTTAAGTGACTCTTCCATTTCACGCAGGATCTGTGCACGTTTTCTCCGATTCGCAGTTACAATGATCAGGATAATAAGAAGTACCGTAACAATCGGGATCCCAATAAATGGTGCAACGTATAATCTGTCGATCTGTATTGCATCCGCGATGACATTCTGGTCGCCATTCGAATTCGCTGTTCTATGCCCCCGGACAAGTAGCCTGTGGGTATTGATTCCGTAAGGCGTACAAGTGACTAACGTACAGTAGTCCTTTCCTGTTTCCAGAGTAATATTACTTAAGTCCTCCGGAAGGACGATCCGTATCTGATCGACCTCATAATTATAGGTCTCATTCAGAACCGTGATCTGGAAGGTATCCCCTTCTACCAACTTGTCCAGGTTTGTAAACAGCTTGGCACTCGGGAGCCCGCGGTGACCGGATAATACGATATGGTTGCTTTCATGCGAATCTTCCAACTCACCTGTCGCACTGTTAAAGCTTGCGCAGCCGACAGGAAGACTTGTTCCCGCGATATGTCCAATACTGGTCTGCAAGACTTTCTCTTCGATTCCGTGATAGATCGGAAGCATAAGGTCGATTTTTTCGATCTGGAGATATCCCATGATTCCGGTCCGGCTTGTCGAAAGTTCTTTCTCGTAATCAGCCTTCTCTTCCTCGGTCATTTCCCATTTGATCCCATGATCACTGATTTCCTGGTTATACTCTCTTGCGCTTGCAATGACCTCTTGATAATTCTCTTCATCCATTGACGCAACATCTTCCATGTACGTCATGATGGCCCGGCTCTGGTGGAAACTGTTCCAATAGTCCGAGATCGTCGGATATAGCATAATTGCGAGTCCTATGATCAACGCACCTACGATCAGGAGCGTTACAAAATGTTTTTGAAACCAGTTCTTCTTTTTTCCAGTTGGATCCTGTTTATTATTTTTCTTCGCCAACTCTCTGAACTGCCTCCTGAACTATCAGACAATTTCCAATAACCTTCGTTCGCCGCTTTTGATTATTTGTTCGCATTCACACGTTTTCTTGCAATAAGAAGAACGATTGCGCCTGCAACAATAATACCACCAACTACCATGAAGATCGTTGTACCGATACCACCGGTAGACGGAAGTTCAGAACCTGCTTTATTTTCAATATCAACACGGGTGCTGTTATCCGCATTAACGGTTACCGTAATATCGCCGGAGATCTTGTTATATCCTTTCGGAGGTGTGATCTCAGTCAATTTATAGTCATTATCTGCGTCAACACCCCAGATCACGATATCACCGGAAGCAACCGTCGTAAACTGAGTGACTGTTCCATTCGGATCTACCTTGTAGTTTGTATCATCAATCTTTGTAAGGTTGATAACATCATTGCCTTTCTTTAATGAGAAGACCGCGCCGGCAAGGTTTGTGGTTTTGCCACTTGCATGCTTAAAGATATTAAACTTATGGGTCGTTGTCGTCGTCTCATCTGTTACAGACTGCTTATCACCAAAGGTGATCTTCGTTGTATTCTTCTGGTCAACGATTGCAGGTGTCGCAGAAACAGCTCCTGTATTTAAAACTGCTTTATAGGCAATATACAGATTTGTTGATTCCGTTAATGCATCAACATAAGCATCCTTGATAGAAATTGTAAAAGTATCCCCTGTATCCGGAGTTGCTAAAATTTCATAGTCTGCTGCCGGAAGCTCTGTTGTCATATCAGCATCTGTATAGATCTTAATAGAACCGGTTGTAAAGGTAAGTCCGGAATCCATCGTATCGTGGATCTTAACGTTGATAGAATGAGGCAGGATCGTAGCTGTTGATTTGAAATCAATCGTGTCACCGATCTGGGCATCATTGCTCTTCCCATAGGCACCTGTACTATCTTCTTTGACTTCCTTAATAATTCTATCTTCCGGGTTCTTCTCGTCGATCGTAACCGCCGCTTTGTCCGGAGTTGTTTCAGCCATAGCGATCGTACCAAGGGTTGATGTGATCAGATAATATCCATCATCAAGGCCCGTAAATTCCGCTGTTGACGCGCCTTCTGCAACCGTTACGCTCTGAAGCGGAGTGGAAGGTTTCCCGCTCCAATTAGCTGCTGCTTTTGCAAGAGCTGCTGCATCGCTGATTGCTGTAACATATCCTTCATCGTTGATCGTTACATAAGCTGCTCCTGCACCGGAACCTGTAAAGAATGCTGTCCAGTCAGAGTTTACAGTATAAGAATATGCACCCGGATCTTCCTCACTATCAACAACCAGGTCAAACATCTTATACAGCTTATAGGTCTCGCCCGGTTTAGCATTATTGATCGTAATGCTGTCATTCTTAGCCGCGAAGGCCGTGATCCCCATTGCGAATACAAGCATTGCTGCGACTGCTAACGCAATCATTCGTTTCAAATGTTTCATCTTGTCTCTTCCTTTCTAATAATTAAATCCCTTATTATTTTATCGGTTATACCCCGATTTTAAACAACTATTCACATCATGCTTAAGTCAGAATGTTATTATTTATTAATGCTCCCAAACCGGTTCAGAGGCCAGACCCGAAATACAATCTTTCCGACGATCTGTTCCTCCGCAACGCAGCCGATCGCACTGCTTCTGGAATCAACGGAAGTACTTCGGTGGTCTCCCATAACAAATACTTTGGACTCCGGAACCTGATAAGGGAGATCAATATTGCATTCACCTAGTGCCTTTTCACTAATATACGGTTCATCCAGTTTTTCCCCGTTTACAAAGACGTTTCCATCGATGTCGATATCGACCCAGTCACCGGAATGGGCAATGACTCTTTTTACGAGGATCTTGTTGTTATAGTAGAAAGCCACGACCTCCCCTGTCGCAAACCGGCTTCCTTTTACGGAAAGAACGATTTCCCCCTCCAATAACGTCGGGGACATTGAAGTTCCGTAAATCTGCAAAACAGGAAGCAGAAGGACCGCAACAAGAACGGCGACAGCAGCAACTGTGATCAATGCATAGATCGTGCTTCGTATTGCTTTTGAAAAACCTCGTTTATATTTTTCTCTATTCAGTTCCTGCTCGACCTGCTCCGAAGTCGGCATATCCCTGATTTCCATGTTATGATTCACCTTGTTTTTTATTACAATTTCTTCATTCGCCACCGAGCGAACAGGAGAATCGCAGCACCGAATACAAGGGTTCCGCCAACGATCAGGAACAGTCTCGTTCCGATTCCTCCGGAATACGGAAGTTCCACGCCCGTCGAGTTCGAGATCAGGATCGTTGTCTTTCCTGTTTCCGGTGTATCAATAAGGACTCCATCTCCGCTGTCGGAAAGCGTCGTTCCTTCATCATAAGTAATATCTGAATCCGTGATCGTGATCCGGACATCCTGTGATTTTTTGTAGTAACCTTTTGGCGGAGTGATCTCAACAAGATCGTATACTCCCTTTCGGAGTTCTAATTCCTTAAGCTCTCCGTATGCCAGGTAACCGTCTTCCCCGGAAGTCAGCCTGTAAAGCGGGAACTGCTCTCTTGTTCCGTTTATGACCCGGTATAGATCAAACACCGCACCCGGAAGAACGACCTGATCCGGTTCCTGCCAGTGAGCAATATCAACTTTCTTAAGAAGGATCTTGTTTGTTTTCTTATTCGGAATCGTAAGGATATAGGAAACCATTCCGGTCTCCGGATCTGTCTCTGTTACGATCCATTCCGGCGATCCTCCGCTCTCGATCGTAACACTTCCGTCTTTTTCGATCGTGAAGCAAAGATCCTCCGAAAGAAGATCATATTCGGAAGGCGCCCAGGTCTCGGTAAGGTAATAAGTTCCTGCACCGATCGTCCTGGTGACTCCCGGAAGGATTCCGTTTTCGTCGGTTACGATCTCCTCAAAGCCCGGCAGCGGTGTGTTTGCTTTTTCTTTATGACCATGAACATCAATGACCTGCGGGTACAAAGCAAACGTGATGCCTTCCAAAGCAGTTTCTTCCTCATCTACTTTCTTTGCAAGGAATCCGGACGTCCGGTTCTTGATCTTGACCGTAGCTTCCATGTTCGGATTCTCATGTGTTACATCGATCAGCGGGTAGGTTGCCGGATCCGGATCAAAGGTGATCGTATGATCCTCATTTACCGTAATATAAACCGGTGTGTCAATTGCCACATACCCTTCCGGAGTCTCAATTTCCGTAAGCGTATAGGTTTCTCCCGGAGAAAGATAAGCAGTCGTGATCAAGCCGTCCGAACTTCTCGAAGTATAGGTCTGTGCAGCAACATCCTCTCCTTCAGAGTCTTTCAGAGTAAAGACCGCACCTCCGAGAGGATTGCCCTCTAAATCATATTTAAAGAGTTCAATTCCCGGACGGGAGTTCGTTACCGTATCATTACGGATATTCTCATTCAGGAGTGTAGGCTCGCCGATCTCATAATGAACTTTATATGTAAATCCGTCTGCACTGTATTCTCCGCCGATTGGCTTGCCGCCAATTGTAAGTGTTTCGCCTTCATTGATCCGGACAACCTTCTCCGGATCATAATTTGTCACATATCCCTCGGAATCAACCTCGATCGGATCATCATTCAAAGTACCAACTGTTACCTCATAAATCAGATAACGCTCAAACGGAATCCCACTCTGGAGATTATCAAAGAAGTAATAAATCGAATCTTCTGTCGTCTTAAGCTCATGGACCGTATCTTCAACCAGGGAATAGGAAATATCACCGGTTCCCGGATCAATGTTTTTCACGAAGACCGCAAAGTAGATCGGATCATGAAGTTCCATGAAATCTTTATCTGTCCAGACTTTATCGATCGTGATACCCCAGCCCTTCTGATTGCGGACTTCAACCTCCGGATCCTCCTCTACTTTGATCGTATCATGCATCGGTGTCGTTCCTGTCGTTGTTTCCGGATCCGTATCAACGCGTGTATATCCATCCAATTCTCTCAGGGTATAGCCCTTCGGGATCTCAGCATGACGTTCCTCAACTTTCCACTGGGTATCCACGATCAGGCTGCGAACCTCGACCGTATAATCTGCCGGAATATTGGAAATGGAACCGTTCTGTGAAGTACGGAACCTGATTGCGTCTTTTTCCTCGTTCGATAACGTATCCAGATATTCCTTGAGTCCACCTTCCCCTTCATACGTTGTGTAAGGAAGACTATCAAATTTCCCCGAATTGCTGTTCCATTTACAATAATGATCATCCGGGTCTTTCACAAAATATGGATAATAATAAGCACCGGGAAGTTCATCCGGATCATCATTTTCATTTCCGAGATACAGACGGAATGTGAACAGAGTCGGATTATCCGGATAATGAAGCCGTGTTTCACCATCCGCATCATAAAGCCGTTTCGTGATATGCATTTTCCGCATAACGCCGTCTTTGACATGGTTGTCATAATCGACCTTGGAACGGTTTTCTAAGGTTTCTATTGTTGTTCTATAATCTTTCCGAGCAGTCCCCTTTACGTAGTTCTCCGTCGGCGTTCCGGTCAACACTGTATTGTTAGCTTTAACCTGATCGTAAATATCTGGGTTAACACCGCACTCTATAACATAATAATCTTCTGTATCCGGAGGGAGTTCAACTTCAGCCGCTTCTCCCGGTTTCAGGAAGAAGACATGATCGTATGCGACAGTTCCCTCTGCAGGAGTAAATGATTCCGCGTGCGGCACAGTCACATTCGTTCCCTGATAATGAACGTTGTCCTCTTCCCCTTCGATTACTCCGAGAAGGTGGAACTGACCATCATATTTGTTCCTATAGTAAATCTGATACGGGAACTCGACCAGATCATTGGCCGGGCTGTCAGTACCGGAAAGAGCCTTACTTAAGATGAAGGTTCCCGGACGGACTGCAGCAAGGTTAAAGCGCATATGGAGGTTGGATGCACCTGCACCACGCTCCATATAAAACATCTTCATCGTATGATTTGTATAATTCTGGAATACTTTCTGACCGCTGTCATTGGTCCTGAATATTCCGGGATGTTCTTCAGTTCCGTCTCCGTCAAGCAACAGCGCAACTTCTTCCGGTGTCTTTCCTCTTCCGAGGAGATTGCTCCTGAAAATTTCATACAGGGTCGAATTGCCTCTTGAACTTTTTACCTCGCCGGTCTTGAAGTTGATCGATCCGGTCATCGCAGAATGGACACCGCCAAGGTCTAAAACCAGTTCCCCGTCAACGTAGAACCAGAAGTCGTCATCTCCGGAGAATTCAAAAATAATATCATGGCCCCAGGCATCCAATCCGTCTGCGGTCTGTGTAAAGGTTGCCTCCATTTCCATACCGAAATGGTAATCGACTTCACGTCTTAAGCCGAGGTCATAGAGCTTTTCGCCTTTTCTTGCATCAGTATCCGAAAGAGGCTGTCCAAGAACGTTTGTTTCGT
The DNA here is from genome assembly GCA_017515535.1 of Parasporobacterium sp. GTDB lineage: Bacteria > Bacillota > Clostridia > Lachnospirales > Lachnospiraceae > RGIG5612. Next base: position 12,262 of record JAFWFQ010000055.1, read on the forward strand.
TTGTGAAATCACAATACTCACCTTCTATCATATCGTCGAATGGCATGAACTGACCATGTGTTCCGGTTACTCGTGCATAATCTCCAATTGCTCCAAGCTGATCATAGACAGTAAAGGTTCCGTTGTCATGGAAACGGGCAAAGTTCGATGTACTGTCATACTCAAAGTATCCGCTCTCATGATAGATGCTGTTAATAAACAGATGCGTAACATCCTCCGTCATCGGAGTCGTCGGAGAATCCGTATACAGCTCTTGCAGCGAATGTCCCGGTCTTCCCGTTATTTCTGTTGAAGTCGGATATCCGTTTTCATCGAGGTTTGTAGAAAGAAGCCCCGGATTATTATTGTCCCCTCCAAAGAATTCTTGCTGCTGTTTATCTCTTGTACTATCCGGAATCCCGACATTCGGATTATTATAGTCGATCATCTTCATGGAAATACCATAAAGATTACTGTCGATCGTATCGACCGTAGTAAGTGGCTCTACTGTTCCCGGATCCGGAGGCGGAACGACGACTGCAAAATAGAAGATATCCGCATCGTCCAGCGCACACGGGACTACCCGATTCCCCTCGACTTTTAATCCGGAATAGGAATAGCTCTTATTATTCCAAGCGATAATTGCGGTTACCGTCTCACCATAACGGCGGCCGTTCATATTGATACCGACCGGAGACGGAGAAAGAGCCGTACCTTCTGCTAATTGCGGTACTAGATACTGATGGTACAGCGCATTCTCGAGTTCATAGTAATAATTCGGAGTACCGTCACTATTATGGTACTCGGTAAAGTTCCACTCCGCGGTATTCTGGTCGCTTCCGATCCATTCAATCCCGTCACCGGTATCATAGCAATGGATCAGTGTTCCGTTGTGATCCACGGCATAAAAGTCATATCGCTTGGTCGTTTCATTCCAGATACGGGTATAGATAACGACCTGGGCCCCATCCGGCATATCGGAAACACTGATTTTCTGTGCGGCATAGAGCGTAAAATCATCATCGTCAAGAACGGATGATTTTTCCACAAGGTTCATCCAGGTCGTTGCGCCGACGCCGGTTGCCCCATTAAATCCGTTCTCCGCTTTACTTACAAGATTCAGGGAATAATTGCCTACTGAAAAATGCCATTTGCCACTATTCGCCCCGGTTCCCGGGGTTGCTTTGATCAAGGACTTGACCGGATCCGGAGTATCAGAAAGGTAAACATTAGCCCCGTCGATCGTCAGGTATTTTTCCTGACCGTCCGCCATAGTCTTTAAATAGTACTGGTCTTCCTGCACCGACTCAAATTTCCATTCAACAATATCGCTTCCTTCCGCCACCAGAAGGATTCCTTCGTTATCAAGAACATCCGGCCGCATCACCATGCTCAGCCCTTCCAGCCGCTGCTGGCCGGAAACTGTTTTTGCCGTATTCGTCAGCGCAGCGGAAATTGCGGAATTATCATGGTATGCAATTCCGAGCGTCTTCCCATCTAACCCGTAAGGATCTTTCGGGAGAGTCGCGCAGGTAATCATGATCTGGCTGTTTGTATGATTGTCATGGTCTCCAAAGAGACGAATGCCTTTTCCGCTTCCGGAATGCTGGAGCCACATATCCTTCCCTACGGTCTTAAAGTAGAACTTTCCGTCTGACGCCTGGCTCAGTTCAAAAGCAGTGCCCGAATTACTGTCAAGCGCCATCTTGACTCCGTCGCTGTTTTTCATGTACTGTTTTCCGGAATTTGTATAAGTGAAAATATAGTACTGATTTACCTGCCCCGGAACTTTTTCAAAATACCAAAAGCTTGCCTGTGACTGATTCTGGTTCTCAATGAATGCACCATTGCCATTCACCTGATTGGTGAAATAAACGTTGTTGCCATAGTAAAGATAAAACTTGTCTGTCTCAGTCTTTCCGGCAAGTTGTTCCAAGGTTTCGATCTGCTCGAACTGCGTCACTGGTTCGTGTTCTTCCACGATCGCGTATACTGAGAATCCGTCTGTCGTAAATTTCAGCTCGGAATCTTTTGTCTTTTCCGAATCAATGATCTCAGGTCCATCCTTTCCAAAATGGACGACCTTAAGCTGCTCTCCTTCGACATCGGGCAGATCCGCAAGGGAAATACGGACGGAAACATCATCTTTCGGTTCGATCTGTGCCCCATCCGCCCAAAGAGAAATATCCAGGAATCTGCTGTAGATGAGGTTCTCAGAATTGTCTTGTTCATCAGCAGTTCTCTTAAGATTTACTGCTTCGAGAGCCTTCTGATAATAAGTGTTGTAATCTTCGTCGCCCGGAAGGATTTCTCTTGCAGCGATCTCCGTATTATCCGGAACCTTTGCGTCCGGTCCCCACTCAAGTGAGATTTTAAAGGTATCGCCGGAATAATCTGTAAAGAAATAATCGATGGTATAGATTACCGCATAGATAGAGAATTTTTGAGCCTCAAAAACGATTTCGTCTTTCTTCGGTTTCTCCGGAAGCTTCTCGTCAGGAATCTGCTTTACAACTTCCGGCTTCCCCTGATCCGGGACATGAATGATAACAGGATCACTGTCCTGTTTTTGTTTAAAAGTATCAGACGTAATCGTGACTTTGATTTCTTTATTTGGCTCGATTTCTTTTCCGTCCGGACCATAGAACGTAATATCGACGGCCTGCATTTCCCGGATCGGTTTGTCAAGCGTATTGGACAGCGTCGTCTGAACAGCCTTATCCCGGGCAACTTCCTTGATTTTCATTGTTGTTCCTTCCGGGAATACTCCCTCTGGAACTTCTGCCTTGACCTGAACGATCGGTTTCTTTTTAGACTGGCCGTTTTTCTCTGTCGTTGTATTGTCCGCAGTGACCCCGCTGACTTCAACAATTTCGCCGTTCTCACGGATTTCTGTCTCGAAAACCATTGCCGGTTTTTTCTCATACTCACCGGTTTCGGTCTTGAGATCTTCCGTTTTTGTTTCTTCTTGATTTATAATTTCTGTCTGACCGGGATTCTGCGTCTCCCCGGTAATAGAAGGATCATAAGCCTCCTGAGAATCCTGTCCCTGAGTAATCTCATAATACGGATCATTGTTTTCTGTCTGTGTTGCGGCAGGCTCCTGCGGCGCTGGTTCTGAAAGATCCGGAGCCGGTTCTTCTGCCAACGCTTCCACTGCCGGTTCTTCATAAGCTTGCTGCTCAAGTCCTGCATAAGTCTGATCCGCGGCATCAAAAAATACGCCCTCTGATTCCGCGGTTTGCTGTTCCAATGTAATTGCCGGAAGGATCAGCGCGTATACTGTAACAAAGACAACGATCGTTGCCAGAACTAAAGACAGATATTTAATTATTTTCGGAAACCTGTTGTTTTTCAAATTGTGCCTTTCCCGTTTATTATTTACTTGCCTTCCTCTTTCAGCTCGATCCAGTCCGGAAGCTTTGTGACCGGCATTGTCCTAGCTCTCCTGACCCGTACCGGTTCACGGTTTCTAACCGGACGATCCACAGACGTCTCCGCTTCTTCCGGAGGTCTTCCCGTTTGTAAAATACCGGTGACTCTGGAGTTCCATCCGGCCGCTTCTTCCCGTCTTTTGCTTTTCGACGCGGATGCTTCCGGCTTCTCATCCCGATTCATGCTTCTAGGAAGGGATTCTTTCAGAAGCTCTTCCCGGCTCATGCTTTTTGGGTGGGATTCCTCCGGATTCTCTCCCCGCCCCATTCTTTCAGGAAGGGATTCCTCCGGATGCTCTCCCGCGATCATCCGGATATTCTCAAGATAAAGGTCTGCGGTTTTCTGAGCTTCCTCGAAAATATTTGTCAGCGCAAAGGAAGCCTCAGCAATTGATCCCGCTTGTTTCAACTTGATCCTTTTGCTTTCGAGCTCTTCCTTCATCTGAGCAAGTTCCTGTTCCAGCGCCTCATTTCTTTTGCACTGTTCCAGAAACAGCTCCAGGATTTCTGCACGATTCAGTTTTCGGAGTTCCTTTTCGGTCATAGTTAGCCACTGTTAATAATTGATGCTCTATTATACTCCATTTTTCTTTTTTTTTAAATAGTAGAATATACTTTGTTAGTTATTTTTCGTATAAATCGTGTTCTTTTTTTTGTACAATCCGTTTTTTCCCATTCATGCCTTTCAGTTCATCTTCTGTCACAGTTAAATAATCAATCAACGAAGCTACGCCTGATGACCTAATTGTGTAATTCAATTGTTTCATACAATATAATTGTGAAAAATGATTTCCGGAACTATGTACTTTTTATGAACAATAATATCCCTGTTCGGAGGGGTCGCAACTTGAGTATGGTTTACTGCCCAAAAGCCAAAAAAACATCCCTGTACAGCAAGAGTGCCTATATAGGGAGGTTAAAACATCCCTGTACGGAGGGGGCCGCAATTTGAGGATGGTTTACGGCCCAAAAGCCCAAAAAAACATCCCTGTACAGCAAGAGTGCCTATATAGGGAGGTTAAAACATCCCTGTACAGAAGGGGTCGCAATTTGAGGATGGTTTACGGCCCAAAAGCTCAAAAAAACATCCCTGTACAGCAAGTGTGCCTATATAGGGAGGTTAAAACATCCCTGTACAGAAGGGGCCGCAATTTGAGGATACTGAAAGATCAAAAAACCTGACGGATCTTGACCGCCAGGTTTTATTCTAAATTATTTCCGAATTCATATTAAGGGAACAGAGATACGCTTCGAAATACAGGTTTTCCGGTCACTGGATTCCGCCTTTACTCCCCTGACAGATGATAGCCGCTGACGGATACAAGAGCGACTTTTGTTCCGAGGTCATCTGATATGCTGATGTCTGCAAAACAGGCACGTGCTCCGTTTTTTATGACGTTGCATTCCGCAATCAACTTTGTCCCTTTTGTTTTGGACAAGTAGCGGATCTCACTGGACAACGTTGTAACATAATGACCGGGATCATTGGTTGCCACGGCAAATGAAAAATCCGCGAGGGTAAAGATGGCTCCGCCCATAACGTCCCCAAACAGGTTTTTATGGTCATCGTTTAATACCAGGCTGCACCTTGCGAAGCCGTCACCTAAGTCTTCGATCACAATTCCTGTCAGTTTTGTGGCAAATTTGTCCTCCGCAAAAAAGGCTCTTAACTCATCGATGTCTCGTTTCATGTCCGCTCTTCTCTCTCCTTGTTATCTTCTAATATCGGCTGCAGCAAACAATCTTTTTATTTCCAATAGCCTGCGGCGTCAAAGCGGTACCAGACATTGTCGATCCTCTGAGTCGTGTTTTTCGCGAACCAGCCTGAAGTATCGCCGAACCACCAGCCCTGATTGTTTTTCTTCCAGCTTCCCTTTGGCTGATAGGTCCATGAACCGTTCGCATTCAGCCAGTAGCCGCCGCACCATTCTCCTGCTGCCATATCCCCGCCGGATTTGAAATAGTACCAGGTTCCGTTCACCGTCTGCCATCCAGTTACCATTGCTCCGGACGAGTTCATATAATACCACTTACCGCCGTCACTGACCCAGCCGGTCATCATCGCTCCGGACGAGTTCATATAATACCACTTACCGCCGTCACTGACCCAGCCGGTCATCATCGCACCGGACGAGTTTATGTAGTACCATTTACCGCCATCACTGATCCAGCCGGTCGCCATCGCGCCGGACGAGTTCATATAATACCACTTGCCCCCGTCCAAGACCCAGCCGGTCTGCATAACTCCATTATTATCAAAGTAATACCATGTATCCGTGATTTTTTGCCATCCGGTTACCGCATTTCCATCCTGGTCATAATAATACCATTTACCATCAATCTGACTCCAGCCCGGAGCCGGCTTCTCAATGACCGTAACCGTACAATATTTTTCCGCGCTGATATACTCCTGGCTTTCCTCGTTATAGCAATCGGTTTCGACACGGATTCTTGTTGTACCCGGTGCTTTTCCGGTCACGATCCCGTTTCTGCTGACAGAAGCGATTTGCAAATCTTCCGCAATGAACCAGATATCACTCATCTCTGCCAGCTTTGGAAGAACCTGAGCATCAATATGGATCTGCTCTCCTTCTTTCAGCGTGATCTCTTCCGGTACAAGTTCGATTTCCTCAAGCATAGGCTGTTGCCCGCTTAAAATTGTAAGCTCATAGGAACTCTCAGCCCCGTTGCTCAGCACAGCCGTGATCGTTACGGTTCCGGTTTCGTGGAACGTTACCCTTCCGGTTTGATCTACTGCCGCAATGCTGTCATCCGAAGATTTCCAGGCGATCTTCCTCTCCTGTGCATCTTCAGGAAGAATCGTATAAAGGCTGTCAAAGACAAGCACCGAATCGATATTGCACCATTCCTCAGACGCACGGAAGATCAGTTCTTTCGCATGGATTGCCTCATCGGAATCAATAAATTCCGCTGTTAAGACTCTGTCCTCCAAAGCATGAACTCCGCTTCCCGCTTTGCTTCCGTCCTCCGTCAACCAGCCGGTGAAAACATAGCCCTCTTTTTCCGGTGCATACCCGCTATTTTCATACCCCGGATAATTCAGAGAGGTGTATCCTCCCGTTCGGAGATACTCGCGTCGAACTGTTTTTCCGTCTACAACATAGCTGATCTTGCGGACGGAATCATCAAGATTTAGAAAATGATCCTCAGCATATCCGAAAATATGGGAGTCCATCCATTCGACCCGGTTTCTGATCCACTGTTTCTGATTCTCAACGATCAACGGATAATTCCGGCGTTCATCAAAGTCTGCACTGTTGTTCATAACATCCTTCCAGATCTGATAATCCTCTGCTTGAGAATCTTTTAATTCCGCATAATACTGGTCAATGATCGCCCCGTCTTCCAAGGCAGAAAGGACCTTATCCCGGACCTCCGGCCAGATTTCTTTGATCTTTTCCCGGAAACCGTTTTCATCCCCGTCATAAAGCATCGCCGTGATCCATGGGCAGGCAAATTGGAACTCCGTATAATTATTATCCGGATCTACTTCTCCCCAGGCGAAATCAAAGTCCCAAAGCGGTCCCCAGTATACCTTGCCAAGTTCCGTACAGTCTCCTGAACTGTCAAAGGTATCCGGTTTTTTATAGAAATAGGTGCTTCCGGTAATGTATCCGTCTCCATTCGACGAAACTTCCTGAATCAGCCAGTATTTGACGGCAGCCTCCATATCCATATATTCGTTATACCGGATTCCCTTCGTATTCTTATAAACATCACCTTCACTGTCATCAACGCCCTCGCCGAAAATCGCATCTTCCATATCCTGAATATGGCTGCGTATGTATTCTTTTTGCACCTCATTTGTGTAATCTGAATCCGTCGGGTCAAATACCGGTGTGTGATTTGCAAGACCAACCCCCCGGTCAGTATAAAATTTATTCGGAGAGCCATCTTTTGTCTGGGGGCCAAACTGCAGCAAGTAACCGCCGGTAATATCTTTCGGTGCAGTGTCCTCCGGGGTCAGCTCCGGGATTTCCAGCCGGTTTGTATCGACTCTTACCTGTTCCGCGAGCTGATAATTTCCGAGATTTCTGCGGCTGACTTCAATGCCATTTCGCTTAGCGATCATGACAACATCCACGGAGACTCCGCGAGGCGTACCTTCAAACCCCAGCTCATCTCCCAGCCAGCCTGTGAATCTGTTCTTAAAAATCGTATTGTCATAGGAACCAGCCAAAAGGACCCAGTGCTTGTTCGTTCCCAGTCCCAGCACATCCGCTTTCTTATCCAGTTTGATCTTATAGGGCTTCTTCAGGCTGCTCCATGTCGTATTTCCTCGTCCCCGGATGTATTCAAGCTTTACCGGACCAAGGCTTTCCGGAGTGATTTCAAGGTCGCAGTCGGCAAAACCCTCAGGAACAACGATCTGAAGCGTTCCGTAACATTCAACGCTGTGGTCAGAACTGGAATTCATATCCTCGATCGTATGTCCTTCGGATTCATCGATTGCAATATAAACGACCGGAATTCCGTTGTCCGGCTCACTATAAGCAGGGGTGACCATTACGGATGTCTCCGCTGTAAACGTCTGTTCTTCCCCGTTTTCTCCCTGTGCGGTTGCAGTAATATGAACGTCCGTCTGGCCGGTCCCAACTGCGGTCAGGACACCCAGTTCATCCACGGTCACGACTTCCGGATCATCTGACTCATAGGAAAAGCCTGAAACATGTGCAGAAGCGGGATAGGTTCTGAAACTGAAAGGAATCTGCTCTCCAACACTGAGAATGTATTTTTCCTTTTCCGGAATGATCTTATCCGGAACAGGGATTTCTTCGTCTTTGACGATCGCCAAAGTAAACGTTCTTGTATTTCCAAGCCGAAGCTTTGCAGTGATCGTGACCGTTCCGGTATCGTTGAAGAGAACTCTTCCGTTATCATCGACCGTCGCAATCCTTTCATCCGAAGAAGACCACTGGACTTTTTTATCCTGCGCGTCCACAGGCAGAACTTCATAATTGATCTGGTAAACCTTAAAAAACGGGCTGTACCTGATAACATCACTGTTCTTTCCAAATGCGATATCGACTCCATGGGTCAGCTCACTGTCGCTGATATACCGTGCCGTAAAGGTACAGTCTTCTGTGATCGGGGTCCGGGATTCCACAAGGTTTCCATCCTTATCTTCCCAGCCCAGAAAAGTATATCCGTCTTTTTCGGGATAGCGTTCCGAACCGTCTACATATCCGGTCTCGTCCATAAACGCCGTTGTAAAAACTTCCCCGTCCGCGACGAAGGTGACCTTGTAAACCATATCATCAACCTTGTCAAAGTTTTCGTCCACCCAGGCAAGCCGCTCGTTGATCCAGTTCTTCAGGACTGCGACCTGTTCTTCGTAAGTCGTATGGTCTGCCTCACGATACATAATAAAATCCTGATCCGCGGAGGCTTTTGTCTCCTCGTAATACCGGTCAATTATGCCGCCTTCTTCCGTAAGTGCAACGATTGCAGCTCTCATCGCCGGCCACTGCTTGTGGAGTTCCTGAACAAAGCCGCCTTCTCCCTTGTCATAAAACATCGGCTTCATCCATTCGTGTCCGGTCTTGAATCCTTCAGTCTCAAGTTTATAGCCCCATGCATAGTCAAAATCCCAGAGCGGTCCCCAGAAGATCTTGCTTACGCTATCGTTTGTATCGCGGTCTTTGTAGATATAGGTGCTTCCTGTCGCATAGGCATCGTCATTCAGTGAGAATACCTGGACCAGCCAGTATTTTGCAGCAGATTCGATATCCATCAGATCCCGGTAGGCAGTTCCCTCTTCAAATAAAACATCCTCAAACGACCGGATATAATCCTGAATATAGTCCTGCTGAACACGGTTTTCATAGGCATCTGTCAACTCGTTATCTTCTAACGCTTCCTCCCCTTCTCCAATCAGACTTCCCGCAAGAGAAGGTGCCTCGGTATCAAATGAAGGCGTATCCGTTGACCAGTCAACCCCGCGGCGGGTATAGAACCGGTCCGGAGAGCCTGCACGCACCTGCATCGCGTTCTGAAGAAGGTATCCGCCGGTTATGACCTCCGGATCGGTATCGCTTTCTTTCAGCTCCGCGATCTCCAGGCGGTTTTCTCCTACGCGGACATTTTCGCTAAGATAATAGCTTCCAAGGTAACGGGTCCCATATTCCGCTCCGGTCATGACAACGTCAACCGGCACACCACGGGGCGTAAAGGCAAATCCCATCTCATCACCTAACCATCCGGTGATCCGGTCCCGCATAAGAGAAGGATCAAAGGCATTAGCGACAAGGACCCAATGTTTATTTGTTCCCAGCCCAAGCACATCGGTTTTTGTTTCCAGCTTGATCTTAAACGGCTTTTTCTGACTCATCTTCCAGGAGGAGTTTCCCCGTCCGCGGATACTCATTGAAAGGTCTTCAATACTCTCGCAGCTGCTTTCCGGAAAATCGGCGTAATGAAACCCCTCCGGCACATCAATGCTGAAAGACCCATAGCAGTAGACACTGTGATCCGGACTTTCCAGCATATTGGCGATCGTGCCCTGTGATTCATCGATATTCAGATATACAACAGGAATTCCGTTATCGACTATGGTCTCTTCCTCATCCGCATGTGCCTTTCCCGTAACAAACAGCCCTGCCAGGCATACCAGACAAAAAATGAAAAAACCGATAGAAATCTTTAATGAATTCTTTTTTATCATATCTACTCCTGTAAATGAAAACAGTTGATGAGATGTGAATAATTACAAATTTATTTTACTGAACAGGAAAACAGGTGTCCAGCCATTGTTTTTCAAAACCCGAGCCCTGCATATCCTGCTCTCCCCAATGAACAGATCCTGATAAAAAGCGGGCTGCCGATGGATGATATGCTACCCCCAAGTAGGACACTGAAATATAAAACCTACTTGGGGGTATTTCTATGTCCAGAAAAAGTAAGATCGATCCAGCCCTAAAGGTGCAGTTGGTTGAACAGTATCTGAGGGGTGAAATCGGAATCAGAGA
>JAFWFQ010000007.1 GCA_017515535.1 Parasporobacterium sp.
GGATCTCTTTTTTATACTCTTCCGAGAACATACCCATTTCTTCGAGTTTCTTTTTCAGAGCTTCAAACTTCTGGGCGAGATCTCCTTTCCCGGCTTCCTCGATCGTTCTGGCATAGACCTGGTATTTTCCGCCTGCCTCATAAACACTGACATTGCCGCAGACAATGACCTGCATCCCGTCCTCAAGCCGGATCTTCAACTTTGCCGCATCCGATCTCCACATAACCGCGGCGATCACGCCTTTCTCATCTTTCAGAGAAAAGTAGATATGCCCGGTCGAATGATACTTGCAGTTCGAGATCTCTCCCCGGATATAGATTCCCCGGAGGATAAAATCATCCTCTAAAAGCCGCTTCACATAGGAGTTGACCTGGCTTACGGTATAGACGTTCCGGTTATCCCTCATTCTTTGCAACCTTCGCCAGTATTCCGTTTATAAAGGACGGACTGCTTTCCTCTCCATAGTTTTTCGCAAGCTCAACAGCCTCGTTGATCGCTGTTGAAACCGGGACTTTCTCATCATATTTGATCTCATAGCAGGCAAGACGCAGGATCGTAAGATCGACCTTCGCCATCCGCTTTACCTTCCATCCGATGCTGTATTCATCGAGGATCCCGTCGATCTCCTCCAATTTTTCTGCGATCGAGATGACCTTATCACCGATATACTGTCGTTCTTTTTCTGAAAATCCGTCTTCTCCCTCAAAGAAATCTTTGATCTGAGCCTCGATCTCATCCTTCTGATAAAAATCCACACGGAACAGAAGCAGGAAAACCGCCTCTCTTAACTCTGTCCTTCTGTCTACCTTCATTTCTTGCCTCATACAGTTCCTTTAAAATAAGGGATGTTTCAAAAACACCCCTTATTAAGTTTCTTTATTGATTGTCAAAGTTCACATTTGCGATCCGGATATTGACCGCGGTTACCTTTAATCCGGTCATATTCTCGATCGCGGTTTTTACTTTTTCCTGAACCTGCGCGGATACGTCCGGAATATTGTATCCCATTTTGATCACCAGTGAGAGATTCGCCGTTACGGTGTCATCGGAACACTGGACCGTTATTCCCGCGGCGAGATTCTTCTTGCCGAGTCTTGCGACAATCTCATTTGTGATCCCTCCTGCCATGGAGTGGACCCCATCCACTTCGGTTGCCGCGAGTCCCGCGATAATGGCAATGACTTCTTCCGTGATCTGAACATCCACAGATCCGTCTGAATTATAAATTTTCAATGTATCCATTTTCGTACCTCCATGAAGATTCTTTCTATTCGTAACCTTATTTATGGTAGGGTTCATGTTTCATGATCTTATATGCCCGGTAGATCTGTTCGAGCAGGATCACTCTCATCATCTGGTGCGGAAACGTCATATCTGAGAAACTTAACGCAAAGTCGCTCCTTGCAAGGACACTGTCATCGAGTCCTAATGATCCTCCGATCACAAACGCAAGATCCGGTTTCCCGTTAAGCGCCAGGGTTTCGATCTTTTCCGAAAATGCTTCTGAGGAAAGACGTTTCCCTTTGATCTCCAAAGTGATCACGTACTCCTGATCCCGGATCACCTTCAGGATCTTTTCCGCTTCTTTCTTTTTTGTTTTATCGTCACATTTTTCATCCGGAACCTGTACGATCTCAAGTTTAGTATAAGGCGAAAGCCGCTTTACATATTCTTTGACCGCATCGTTCCAATAGGCTTCTTTGATTGAGCCAACCGCAATGATCCTGATCATTATCCCATAATAAAACTCATTCCGGAACGATTCAGCCGGACAACATTTCCGGTCTGGTCATCGACACCGAAATAGGTCGTTGCCTGAACACTGCTTCCGTCATTCATGTAGTCGACCTGAATGACATAATAGTTGGTACCATCGACGACCGCTTCTCCGCCGTTGATGATCCTTCTCGTTCCGCCGCCGGGAACGGTATAATAGCCGTTCTCATCCGCTTCCGGACTCTCGATCAATCCCTGTTCAACCAGAACGACCATAACATTTCCAAACGCCTCATCATAGGAAATATTGGACATGATGATCAGGTTATAAACTGCCTGGGAAACCTCACTGGCTGTCCCGCTGCTATCGATCGCTACGGCGGAAAGGATATTGTTTCCTCTCTTCATCTCGATCGGTCCGGAATACTTCGTTGAATTCTCGCTTGGAGTCGAGCCGTCATAGGTATAGTAAATAGTCGTTCCTTCATCCGCGAAAATACTGATATATACAGGTTCATAATAGTCCCCGCTCTCCATATCAAAATACGGTGCGGTAAGAAGGGACTTTGAAAGCGTAAAGGTTACTGTAAGCTCTCCGACTTTGATCGAAGCGTCCTTTTTAAACGCAACGACTTTCAGCGTGATCTCTGTACTGTCTCCCGGGACATCCTCATTGGTAAAAAGAATCGGCTGGGCATACTTTGTTCCGGATGCGATTCCCGGATCCGTCCCGTCAAGCGTATAGACAAGACGGCTGTCCTGATCGGACCAAAGCGTAACCTCAAGAGGCGTCTGGTAAGTACCTCCGTTTTCAACGCTGCAGGTAATAACATCTCCCGTATCTGCATCTTCTTCCGGTTTCTTTTTCCCGGCAGAGACTGCAATGATCGTGATCAGTACGCCGATGACAACGACTGCCGCCGCAATGATCGCGATCGTAATTGCTCTTTTCCGTTTCTTTTTCGCAAGCTCCTGTGCCTTACGTCTTTTTGCCTGACGATTTGCGAGAACCTCTGTATTAAAGTTTTCCTGGCGGGGTTCTTTCTCCTGCTCTTCCTCTTCTTCGAAATCAGGAGCTTCTTCATCACCAAAAATACTGTCTTTGACATACAGCGTCCGCGTCACGGCAATTGTGTTTTCAAGGTTCTCTTTTTTATTTTCCGGTGCTTTGCGTTCCGCCGGAGCTGACTTTTTCGGGCGTTCCCCGATAATGCTCAGTTCCGGATCGCCGGAGATCCGCATCGTAGCAGCCGGATCTTCTTCCGGTTTCGGGACTGCGGAAACAGACGCCGTTGCGTCTGTTGCTTCGGATTCAGCAGGCTCGTCATTTAAGAACTGATCTACTTTTACTCCGATCTCCGCCTGGATATAGTCGTAATCAGCCGTAACTCTTAAAGGGGCTCCGCAATTTGGACAGAACACCTCACTGCTGTTTACATCTGCTCCACACTCTTTACAAAGCATAACTTAACTCCTGTCTTGTATTTCAGGACAACAGTTCCTTTACTTTTGCAAGGGCCTGATCGATTCCTGCCGGATTCTTTCCTCCGGCCTGTGCCATATTCGGTCTTCCGCCGCCGCCACCGCCGACAAGCGGAGCGATCGCCTTGATAAGATTTCCTGCATGCGCACCGTTCTTCTGGGCTTCGTCTGTTGCCATAACAACAAGATTAACCTTTCCGTCCAGATCGGAAGCAAGAACGATCACGCCTTCTTTGATCTTATCTTTGATGGAATCGCCGAGCTCCCTGAGTTCATTCATTCCGACGCCGGAAAGCTTTCTGGTAACAAGCTTTGTACCGCCGATTTCTTCCGCTTCGATCTCCCCGAGGGCATCTTTTGCAGAAGCACTCTTCATCTTGGCGATCTCAGCCTGAAGCTCTTTGATCTGTGCTGACATATCGTCAATTCTCTGCGGGAGCTTCTCCGGCTCACATTTTGCATGTGCCGCAGCTTCCCGGTAAGTTTTTTCGATCTCATTAAAATAGTCAAGGACAGCCTTGCCGGTGATCGCAGTGATCCTGCGGACGCCGCTTGCAACGCTTCCTTCTGAAATGATCTTGAACAGACCGATCGTTCCCGTATTTCCGACATGGGTTCCTCCGCAGAGTTCCTTAGAGAAATCACCCATTTTTACAACACGAACTTTGTCCCCGTATTTTTCTCCGAACAGAGCCATCGCACCGCTCTTCTTCGCTTCTTCGATATCCATGATATCAGTCGATACGGAAAGATTCTCTTCAATCTTCTCATTTACGATCTCTTCGACTTTATTGATCTCCTCCGTCGACATCGCGGAGAAATGGGTAAAGTCAAACCGAAGTTCCCGTCCGTTGACATTGGAACCTGCCTGTTCTACATGGTCTCCTAAGACCTCACGGAGTGCAGCCTGAAGAAGATGGGTCGCGCTGTGGTTTTTGGCTGTATCGGAACGAAGCGTCCGGTCAACACTCAGCGTAACCTTGTCCCCGACAACAAACTGGCCCTTAGTTACGCCTCCGACATGTCCGGTCACGCCGTTCGGAAGAGAAATAACATCTTTCACTTCAAATTCCGCTGTATCAGAAATGATCGTTCCTTTGTCCGCCTCCTGGCCGCCTTTCGTTGCATAGAACGGGGTCCTGGAAACAATGATCGTTCCGACATCGCCTTCCGCAAGCGTCTGGGCAACTTCTTCTGTCGTTGTAAGCGCTGTGATCTCCGAATCATCCTTCAGGGTTTCATATCCGGTAAATTCTGTCGTCAGGGTCTGCGGCAATTCTTCATAAACCGTCGCATCAGCACCCATATAATTCGTTTTTCCTCTTGCGTTTCTTGCGGTCTCTCTCTGGATCTGCATATTCTCTTCAAAGCCGTCCGTATCCACGGTCATTCCTTCTTCTTCGAGAACGTCATTAGTAAGATCCAGCGGGAATCCATAGGTATCATATAATTTAAATGCATCCGCACCGGAAAGAACTGTTTTTCCTTCCGCCTTCGTCGTTTCGATCATTCCGTTTAAGATCTTCATTCCCTGGTCAAGGGTCTTATAGAAACGGTCTTCCTCATCCGCAAGGGTCTTAAGGATCATCGCCTTCTTCTCTTCCAGTTCCGGATATGCATCTTTTGACCATTCAATTACGGTCTCGCTTAAAGCCGGCATAAAATGGTCCGCGATCCCGAGCATACGGATATGTCTTGCCGCTCTCCGGATCAGCCGTCTTAATACATAGCCTCTTCCTTCATTCGACGCATTGATCCCGTCAGAGATCATAAATGTCGCGCTTCGGATATGATCCGTGATCAGGCGGATCGAAACATCTTTCTTTTCGTCCGAATGGTACTCGATCCCGGCTGCTTCGCAGACTTTCTGACGGATCGCGCAGATCGTATCGACATCAAAGATCGAATCCACATTCTGGGAAACGACAGCAAGCCGTTCCAGACCCATTCCTGTATCGATATTCTTATGATCAAGTTCCACGTAATTTCCCTGACCGTCTCCTTCAAACTGAGTAAAGACGTCATTCCAGATCTCGATATAACGGTCACAGTCACAGCCGACCTTGCAGTCCGGCTTTCCGCATCCGTACTCCTCGCCTCTATCATAATAGACCTCGGAACAAGGACCGCACGGACCTGCCCCATGCTCCCAGAAGTTATCTTCTTTTCCGAAGCGGGAGATCTTCTCCGCCGGAATACCGATCACCTTGTTCCAGATATCAAACGCTTCATCGTCATCAAGATAGACCGACGGATAAAGCCGTTCCGGTTCCAGTCCGACCCACTCCGTCAGGAACTCCCAGGTCCATTCCAGGGCTTCTTTCTTAAAATAGTCCCCAAAGGAAAAGTTTCCGAGCATTTCAAAGAACGTACCGTGACGGGCCGTTTTTCCGACATTTTCAATATCTCCGGTACGGATGCATTTCTGACAGGTCGCGACTCTTGTCTTTGGCGGGATCTCCTGTCCCGTAAAATACGGTTTCAAAGGAGCCATTCCTGCATTGATCAGAAGAAGGCTCTTGTCATTATGCGGTACCAGCGAAAAACTTTTCATCACAAGATGATCCTTGCTTTCAAAGAAATCAAGAAACATCTTTCTCAGTTCATTTACTCCATATGCTTTATGCATTTCAAATAATCCTCCGGGTCACAATTCTTCTGTATTTTATTTTACTTCGATCTTGACCGCTTTCTTTTTGCCCTTCTTAAGTACAAGGACTCCGTCAGTCAGATCGCTCTCTAACAGTTTCCGTTTTACATCCGTGATCTTCTCGTCATTGACAAGGACGCCGCCGCCTTCGATCAGTCGTCTTCCGTCAGAACGGGTCGTAGCAAGGCCGGTATCGACAAGAGCCTGGATCACGTCCGCTGCGTCAAACGCTTCTTTCGTATATTCGTGGGTCGGCATATTATCGCTGATTCCGCTTCCCGCGAATACTTCTCTTGCTGCCTTCTGGGCTTTTTCGGCTTCTTCTTCGCCATGAACGATCTTGGTCACTTCGTAAGCAAGAACTTCTTTTGCTTTGTTGATCTCCGCGCCTTCAAGCGCACCGAGTCTTTTGACCTCGTCCATCGGAAGGAAGGTCAGAAGTCCCAGACAATCTCTGACTTTTGCATCTTCGATATTTCTCCAGTACTGGTAGAACTCGTACGGAGTTGTCTTTTCCGGATCCAGCCAGAGAGCACCTTTTTCGGTCTTACCCATCTTTCTTCCGTCAGAGGTCGTAAGAAGTGTAAAGGTCAGTCCATAGGCCGGCTTCTGCTCTTTTCTGCGGATCAGTTCCACGCCGCCGATGATATTGGACCACTGGTCGTCGCCGCCCATCTGAAGGACTACGCCGTCATCGTTATGCAGTTTTAAAAAGTCGTAAGACTGCATGATCATATAGTTGAACTCAAAGAAGGTCAGGCCTTTTTCCATTCTCTGCTTGTAGCACTCAGCCGTAAGCATTCTGTTAACGGAAAAATGAACACCGACTTCTCTTAAGAATTCAACATAATTTAAGTTTAACAACCAGTCTGCATTATTGCGGAACAGCATTTTATCCTCGGACGTATCCAGGAATTTGCTGATCTGCTTTTTAAAGCATTCCACGTTGTGGTTGATCGTCTCGATCGTCATCATCTTCCGCATATCGCTCTTTCCGGATGGATCACCGATCATTGTGGTTCCTCCTCCCATCAGCGCGACCGGAATATGGCCGGCTTTCTGCATATGCGTCATCGCCATAATTGTAAGAAAATGACCCACCGTCAGGGAATCTGCCGTCGCGTCAAATCCGATATAGAATTTCACCTTTTCTCTTCCGAGAAGATCTCTTAATTCTTCCGGATGTGTACACTGGGCAATAAAGCCTCGCTCTTCAAGAATATCATAAACATTATCCGACATTTATTTTCCTCCCTTCGGATGTTCAATATTGTATTGTTCGTGCATCCAGATCAGGATTTCCTTCCTGGTCAGGATCCCGATAAAATTATCATCGTCATCAACGACCGGCACAAAATTCTGGTCCATTGCTATATCGATCAGATATTCTAACGGGGTATGGACGCCGATCGCCTTATAGTCTTTTGTCCGCTTCACGTTCTGAATCGGGAATTTCGCGGAATTCTTTAAAGAAAGATTAAAATTTTCGGAAATACATCCGAGGATATCTCTCGCGGTAACGGTCCCGATATACCGTCCCTTTTTATTAATTACCGGAATTGCGGAATGGTTATGCTTTTGCATTACCTGTAATGTTTTAAATAAAGTTGCATCATCTGTAATATAGTCAACACCGCTTTTTGGTGTCAGGCAGGCCAGAATATTCATAAATCATCCTCCTGTCACGGAAATACATCTTATCTGTGTCCGGTCAGAAGACAAAACACATCGTTTAATTATACTCTAAAATGCTTGTTTTCACAATCACCGATTGTTCTTCCGCCTCAGACCAGACCGGTAAAACCATAGAAGGCAATTGCCATAAGTCCGGATACAACAAGCAGGATCGGGACTCCTTCAAACGGCTTCGGAACATCGTTAAACCGGATCCTTTCACGGACACCGGCAAGAATGATCACAGCAGCTGCAAAACCCAGTCCTCCACAGACACTGTTGACCGTACTCCGAAGGAAGCTGTAACCGACCTGAACATTCATCAGGATAACGCCAAGGACGGCACTGTTGATCACGATCAGCGGAAGGATCTGGGAATAGACCTGTTTTCTTTTCGGGAACTTTACCTTTACCAATTTCACTAAAACCAGCACGATCACAGCCTCAATGATCAGGAAGACCATCGGTTGGAGGAAGGAAAGTCCAAACCGGTTCAGCAGAAATTCCCCGACCGGCCAGGTAACGACCGATGAGAGGAAAGTGACCACGATAACACTAAGGCTCAGCCGAAGTGCATAGCCGATCTTTTCCGACCCGCGGATCACGGCATTCACACCAAACATCTGGCCTAAGACAACGTTATTCACAAAGGCAGACATGATTGCGACGTAGATCAGTTTTGTCATACTCTTCTGCCTCCTTTGATCTTATTTGCGATTGCGATCAGGCAGGCGAGCAGGAAAAACGCGCCCGGGGCAAGGGCCGCAATCGATAAGGTATAGCCGTCCGGAATGATCCGGATCCCGAAGATCGTACCGATTCCAAGGATCTCACGGATCGCGCCGAGGATCGTGATGATCAGGGTATAACCGATTCCGAATCCGATTCCGTCAAAGATCGAAAGGAACGGATTGTTCTCGATCGCGTATCCGTCCGCTCTTCCGAAGATCAGTCCGTTGACCGCGGTCAGGGCAACAAAGATACCCAGCGACTCACTGATATCCGGGAAATAGGCATTCAGGACCAGCTGGACGATCGTTGTCCAGCATGCGGCGATCAGGACGTATACGATCATGCGGTCTTTTTTCGGAATGATCCGTTTCAGGAGAGAGATCACAAACTCGGAAAGGATCAGGACCGCTGCTGTAACGATTCCCATCGCAAGTCCGTTCTTTGCAGTCGTTGTGACCGCAAGGGTCGGACAGAGCCCGAGGCAAAGAACTACGCTCGGGTTCTCAATCAGGATTCCATGATAGAGTCTTTTAAAAATCGTATCTTTTTTCATTGTCCCAAAACACCTCCGAAATATTCATCTACAAAGGTGTTTGTCAATAATGCAGCGTTCACGCCTTTCAGGACTGCCTGCGAAGCATCCTCTGCTCCGTTCGCTGAAAGAATTTCGTTCGCAAGCTTTGCCTGATAGTTGACAAGCGTAAAACGATCTGCTTTCTTGTCTTTAAACTGATCCGCAAATTCACTGTCACGGACTTTAAAGTCAAGGCCCTTCGCATCCGAGATATTAAGGATCGAATAGCCGTTTACCGTTCCGTCATTTTTCACGCCGACCAGCATGGAGATGATCCCGCCGTATTTTTTGTAACTGCTGACCTGAACGACAATGCCCTGGACATCCCGGACCTCGTTTCTTGCAAAGGTGACTTTATTAACATAGACCTGATCATCCGGATAGCCGTTTTCTTCCAGAAACCGCTGCAGATAATCGGTTCTGTAATTTGCTTCATCAAACGATGCCGCGTCCGGATAAACTGCCTCGAACGCCTGCTCGATTTTTTTCTCTTCATTTTCTTTGACCTTGTCCTTGGTCACGAAATACGCTGCAATAACAAGGGCAAACGCAACGAGGGCTGTAATGACAACAACAAGGATCCGCTTCATAACTGTCATTTCAGATGTGCCCCCTTTCCGAACGTTTTTCTTCTAGTAACTTTTTCGATCAAAGGCGCAAGAAGGTTTCCGATCAGGATCGCATAGGCGACGCTTCCCGCCGCGCTTCCGAAAAGACGGAAGGTACAGGTCAAAAGGCCAAGGATCACGGCATAAATGATCCTTCCGGACGGACTGACCGGACTGGTTACATAGTCGGTCGCCATATAGAACGCTCCGAGAAGAAGGCCGCCGCTTAAAAGATGCGCCGCAAGGAAGGTTCCGTCGATACCGCCCCGGGTGATCATAGAATAAATCGAAATATAAACAACAACTGTCAGGATATAGAACAGCGGGATCCGGAAATCGATGATACGGCGGATAAAAAGATAAACCGCACCGATCAGAAGCGCAAGCGCGCTTGTCTCACCGATCGCCCCCGAGGTATTCCCCAAAAACATCTGAAGCAGATCAACATTTCCGCCTGCTTTCAAGACTTCCAGCGGAGTTGCGCTCGCGACATTCTGGAAGACAAAGGTATTCATCCTGCCGGCGAAAGAAATCATCAAAAAGCATTTCGCCGCGACTGCCGGATTCATAAAATTCTGACCCAGTCCGCCGAACAGCATCTTAACAACAACGATCGCAAAGACCGAACCGATGACCGCCGCCCACCAGTCGAGCGTCGGAGGCAGGTTCAGCGCAAGGATCAGACCTGTTACGACTGCACTCATGTCCCGCAGCATGATCCTGCGTCTCATGCAGACATCCCACAAAAGTTCGGAAAGCATACAGGTTGCCGTACAGATCAGGATCAGTAAAAGCGCCCGCCAGCCAAAGTTGTAGACGCCAAAAGCCGCTGCCGGAAGCAGCGCTATAATAACATCCAGCATGATCCTGCTGGTGGATGCTTTATCACGGATATGAGGAAAAAATGAGATTCTGAAAATCTTCTGTTCGTCCACGTAAGTCTCCCTCGGTTTACAGTTCGTCAATAATCATTTGCTTCATCATTACAATGACTTCCGCCAGGCTTCGTTTCGCCGGACAGATATAGGAACAGGAACCGCATTCAATACATTCCCTTCCGTCATTCTCCCGGAACATATCGACCATTCCGAGTGCGGAATAATCGGCCAGTTTTGTCGGGATCAGGCGCGCCGGGCAGACTTCGATACATCTTCCGCAGTGGATGCAGTTCGTCTGGTGGACCCGGACGACCGGATCATGAAGGAAGGCAATTACGGCATTCGTATCTTTTGTGACCGGACGGTCAAGATCGACCAGAGCCTCGCCTGTCATCGGACCCCCGATCAGTACTTTTTCCGGTTCCCGTTTAAAACCGCCGGCTGCTTCGATCAATTCGCGGATATTAGTTCCTAACCGGACAATAAAATTACCCGGACGCTTGACCGCATCTCCGGCAACTGTCACCATGCGGCTGATCAGCGGACGTCCCTCAACGACCGCAGTCCGGATCGCGTAGATCGTTTCGACGTTCAGGACAAGGCATCCTGCATCCGCCGGGTTCATCCGGGAATTGATCTCTTTCTTTGTCAATGCGTAGATCAGCTGTCTCTCCGACCCTTGCGGATACTTCGAGTACAGCATCTTAACATGAATATCCGGTTCTTTTGCGGTAAAGTTCTTGATCTTTATGACCGCCGGCTTTTTATCATCCTGGATCGCGATCAGTCCCTTTGCATTATCGAAAAGGCGCAATACGATCTTAAGCCCTTCCACGATCTTTGCGGGCTCTTCAACAAGACGGCGGTTGTTACATGTAATATACGGTTCGCATTCACAACCGTTTACTATAATGTATTTGATTTTTCCGGGATCTTCCGGAGAAAGCTTGATATGTGTCGGATAACCTTCTTCTCCGCCCATTCCGACGATCCCTGCTTCACGGATCAGGTCCAGGATCTCTTTCTTGGACAATTCGGTATAAGGTCTTACGACCTGTCTGGGCTCTTCATTGACATCCCCGATATTCTCGATCACGATCGAGTCAAAATCCACATATTTAACAATTCCTGCAATTGAGGAATGAACATTCGAAGAAACATAGCCATCTGCCTTGGCGATCAGCGTTCCGGCGCTGACACACTCCCCGCCTTTTACGACCGGTTTCGCATGAAGACCATGGTGAAGAAACAAAGGAAAGGTAAGATCCCCCTTCGGGATCAGTTCCTCTGCAGGCAAGCTCGATGTCAGTTTTTTATTGGAAGCGGGATGAACCCCGCCTTTAAACGTTAAAACAGCCATAGATTTAGATTATACTTTCACAGTTTTATAATATCAAGGGCATATTCTGTTAACATTCTGTGATCTTCTGTCACCGAACCATCCAGCTCAAAATACAGCATTTTTTCGCCGTCTATTTGGAATACCGGTTCAAAAAGCGGATGCTTCTGGGGAAGAAAACGTCCCTTTTTTTTCAGATAGCAATTCTTTTTTGTTGCTTTCCTCCGGTGGTCTTTATCGACAAAGACCGCAACATCCTTATGGATCACCTTGTCTTCCGCCGGAAGATAATAGTAATTTTCAATATCCGGAAGCGGATGTTTTGCTTCTCCGTCAAAGATCCGGATGCTGATCTGGAGGAGATCCTCACCGGCAAAAACCACGATCCGGTCGCGGTCAAGATACTTTTCAAAGCTGACCGGAACCGGCATCTTCAAAGTATATTCAAAAACAGCCGTATCCCCGACGATCTCAAGATTCCGAAACTCGAAATCCCCTTCGAGAAGATCCAGGTAGGATAAAATATCCACGATCTTGAGCATCCCCTGAACATCATCAAAGTTATGAAGAAGCAGGAGATGTTCCGCCTTCGGATCCCCTGTCCTTTCATAATCATAAAAGACCGGGATCAGAGCTCCTCCGCCATATTCATCGTCCCGGCCGATCTTAAGGAACCGTTCCACTGACTTCTGGCTTAAGCTTTCCAGACAAAGGAATTTTTTCAGCGGTTTTGCCAGCTTATATATATCCACGCTCCGGAGCTTCTGAAAATCAAAGTCCAGATCATAAAACTGTGCTTTATAGGCAAGGTACGGGATATCAAACCCGTCTCCGTTAAAATGGATCAGGGTACGGAACGATCCTGCGAATTCGCAGAACTGTTCCATGATCTCCTGTTCATCCAGGGCGCTTTCCGCCAGATACTGGCGGAGCTTCCACTCTCCTCCGTCAAAAAACGCACAGCCGATCAGGTAGACCTGAGTCGTTTCTTTCCGGAGGCCGGTCGTTTCAATATCGAAAAAAAGGACTTCTTCTTCCGGCGCGATCGTTCCGATCCGGTATGCCGGATCAAAGGACAGGGCCTCTGTCAAAATCTTCATTTTTTCAGTTCATTCACGATGCTTTCAAAATTCATGGCGTGCGATGCCTTAACAAGGATCGTATCTCCCGGAAGAAGAAGCGAATCCAGTTCCCGGATACAATCTTCGGTCGTATGGAAGTAGGAGACCTTGTTGTCCGTATTCATCTTTGCACCCATGAAGATCTTTTCACTTAACTGCCCGATACAGATGATCTGGTCACACCCGATCTCCGCCGCATACCGTCCGACCTGATAATGATACTTATCGCTCTCTTCGCCGAGTTCAAACATATCGCCTAAGATGGCAACCTTTCTGCCTTCCGCAAGCTTTAAGATATCAAGAGATGCTTCCATCGAAGCCGGGGATGCATTATAGCAGTCATCCAGGATCGTATAGCGGTCGGTCTTAACGATATTGTTTCTTCCGACCATGGAGGTGATCCCTTCAATCGCCTCTTTCATCATAAGCGGAGAGATTCCCATATTCGTTCCGACAAGATAAGCTGCCAGCGCGTTATAGATCATCTTACGGCCCGGAACCGGCATATCGACACGAAGCGCCATGCGGCTTCCGCCGTCTCTCATAACAATATCGAACTCGCTTCCTTCGAGTCCCTTCGGAATGATCTTTTCCGCACAGACATTACAGTCTCTTCCGAGTCCGAAGAACTGGGGCTCAATTCCCTTGACGCTCCGGATCCTTGAGAGCTTATCATCATCTCCGTTCAAGATCACGATCCCGTCCTGGGAAATATAATTAAAGATCTCCGCCTTTGCCTTCAGGATCCCGTCACGGTCTCCGAGATATTCCAGATGGCTCTGTCCGATATTCGTAATAACAACGATATCCGGTCTTACCATCTTCGCAAGGCGGTCCATCTCTCCGAAATGATTGATTCCCATTTCGATGACCGCAACTTCAATTCCTTCTTTTATATTAAAGATCGTAAACGGTACGCCCCATTCATTGTTCAGGTTTCCCTGGGTCTTATGGACCCGGTAGCGTTTTCCGAGTACGGCCGCAATAAACTCTTTGGTACTGGTCTTTCCGACACTTCCTGTAACTCCGACAAAAACCGCATCCAGATTAGAACGGTAATACTCCGCGATCTCCTTTGTCGCTTCAATGGTTGAATCGACAAGAAGATAAGCTCCCGGAAAGCCCGGAAGTTCTCTTTCCGAAACCGCTGCGAGCGCTCCGTTTTCTACCGCGAATGCTGCAAAATCATGACCGTCTGCTCTTTCTCCTTTGATGCAGATAAAGAGGCAGTCATCCCTGACCTTGCGGCTGTCCGTAATAATTGAAGTTATTTCGACGTCCTGGACCTCGTCCGCGTTAAAAAGTCTTCCATGTGTTACTGCTGCCAGTTTTCTTAACGTTAAATTCTTCATGAATACTTCTCCAATGATATCTCTATAATCTTTTCACAAAGCTCCGGATAGTCGAGTCCGATTGCTTTCGCCTCCTGAGGAACAAGCGACGTATCGGTCATTCCCGGAAGGGAGTTTGCTTCCAGCGCGTAAAGGGTTCCTTCTGCGTCAAGAAGATAATCGATCCTGTAATAGACGGAAAGTCCTACGATCTCTCCGAAACGGACGGATTTTTCCGACATTTCCGCAAGAACATCTTCGGGGATCTCTGCCGGACAGATTTCCACCGTTTTTCCGTTGTATTTATTAATATAATCATACCAGGTATCCTGATCCGGGCAGATCTCAACCGGTGGAAGGGCCTGTCCGTCAAGAACCGCCTGGGTCAGTTCACGTCCCTCAATATATTGTTCGATCAACACTGTGTCATCATACTGAAACGCTTCCGCAAGGCTCTTTTCATACTCCGAATCCTCAATCACGATAAGGACTCCGACGCTGGAACCGCCATTGCTTGGCTTCATAACACAGGGGACCGGAATCCTTTCCGGACTCTGAAGATAGCTTTCCATCTCCTCTTTCTGAAGGGCAATACCGGACGGCATCCGGATCTTTGAGGCTACGATTTCTTTCGTCTTCGCCTTGCTCATCGCGATCGCGCTGCTCACTGCGTCCGATCCGGTATACTTGATCCCGCTTTCTTCAAAGACAGCCTGGATCTTTCCGTCTTCCCCGTTTTCGCCGTGAAGACCGATAAAAACAATATCAGCGGCCTTACAGGTCTCAAAAACATTTGGCCCCATAAGTCCGTATTCTTTGATCTTTTCTTTTGTGATTTCCGAATTCCGGCTTCTCAGAGAATCCGCGATTGCAAAGAAATCCTTGGTCTCAGAGAAATTCGGGATCGAATCCGTCCCGAAAAAGACATCGACCATAACGACCGCATGCCCTTTTTGCTGCAGTGCATTTGCAACTTTAGCGGAGGTTCGGAAAGATATCTCCCGTTCTGTACTGGTTCCGCCGCATAATACTGCTATTTTCATAAAAGTCTCCCCGATAAAAGTATTCATATTAATATAACATATCTCGCAGGTCTGTGCCACCTTATAATAGGATCGTCCCGGAAGCAAGGCTGCTCTTTTCCCGAAGGATCTCCTCTTCTGCTTTTGTAAGACGGAGCCTGCCGCTTAGGATATCATCTACTGCCGTAAGCGCTTTCTGCGCGATATCCGCATCCCTGTATACATCAAAATTCTTAAACGAGAGCGCACCGCTCTGGCGAATCCCCATAAACTCTCCGGGTCCGCGAAGCTCTAAGTCTTTTGCCGCGATCTCAAATCCGTTATTGGAGGTTTTAAGGACTTCAAGCCGCTGCATCGCCTCTTTTGAATTATTGTTGCAGACAAAAATACAATAGCTCTGGTCTTTTCCTCTGCCGACCCGTCCCCTAAGCTGGTGGAGAGCCGCAAGCCCGAAACGGTTCGCGTCTTCGACCATCATAACGGTTGCGTTCGGAACATCGACACCGACCTCCACGACAGTTGTCGAAACAAGGACCTGGATCTCTCCTTCTGCAAATTTCTTCATGATCTCATTCTTCTTTGCGGGTGTCATCTGTCCATGAAGCATTCCGATCGTAATATTCTCGTTCAGGACATCTTTCAGCATCTCCGTATAATCGGTCACGTTCGCGGCATCAACACCCTCGGAATATTCGATCAGGGGACATATAATATAAACCTGGTGCCCTTTTGCCGTCTCTTTTTCAATAAACCGGTAGGCATTTTCTTTATAGGAATCGTCAACGACGGCGTTTTTGATCTGTTTCCTGCCTCCGGGAAGTTCATCGATCACTGAGACATCCATATTTCCATAGAGGATCAGCGCAAGTGTCCTCGGGATCGGGGTCGCGCTCATAACGATCATATGGGGCTGAATAGAAGGATCGTCTGCGGAGGCTTTCATCGCAAGCGCCTCCCTTTGTTTGATCCCAAATCGATGCTGTTCGTCCGTAACGATCAATCCCAGATTCTTATATTTGACCTTCTCCTGGAACAACGCGTGGGTACCGACAATGATCTGGATCCGTCCGTCTTCAAGCGCATCGTAAACGACCCGTTTTTCCAAGGCTGTCATAGAGCCGGTAAGAAGCGCGGCATTCAAACCGCTTCCGCTCTCTTTCAGCATCCGGGAGATCGTTTC
Source organism: Parasporobacterium sp. (assembly GCA_017515535.1). Classification (GTDB taxonomy): domain Bacteria; phylum Bacillota; class Clostridia; order Lachnospirales; family Lachnospiraceae; genus RGIG5612. The sequence goes on from JAFWFQ010000007.1 coordinate 16,308, forward strand.
AAAATGCTGGGAAGCAAGGACCTCCGTCGGTGCCATCAACGCACCCTGATAACCGGCAAACGCAGCATTCATCAAAGCGGCGATCGCCACGATCGTTTTTCCGGAACCGACATCCCCCTGGATCAGCCGGTTCATGACATAACCGGAGGTCATATCGTCCCGGATCTCTCCAATTACTTTTTTCTGGGCATTCGTCAGTGAAAACGGAAGATTTTTCAGAAAGGCTTCTGTTCTCGGATCCTGTTCGATCCGGATCGACGAGGCAGACCGTTTTCCGGTTTCACTCTGTTTCATTGCCAGGATAAAAAGAAAGATCTCCTCAAACGACATCCGGACAGCCCCTGCCATATAGGCGTTCTGGCTTTCCGGGAAATGAAGATTACTGACTGCGTAACTTTTTTTGCAAAGTCCGTACCGGACCCGGATCTCTCCCGGGATCGGATCCTCAAGATCCAGCCTGTGGAACGCTTCTCCTTCCATTGCTCTGCGGACCGCATTTGCGATCATGGTTCCGGAGAGCCCCTTGGTAACAGGATAGACCGGCTGCATCGTATTCATCAGCTTTTCATATTCGCTGATCTTGTAGACTTTTGGCTGGTTCAGGGAAAGGACGCCATACTTCCGGCTTACCCTTCCTCGCAAGACATAAAGTTCGCCCGGATGGACGGCATCTTTCATAAACGGCGCATTAAACCAGGTCACCTTGATCGTATTTCCGACCTCGTCACGGAACTGGGCCGTCGTGATCGTCATCTTTTTTACCCTTCGCTGAAAAAGGTCCTGGGTAAAGACACCGCGGACCGCCGCAAAGGTCTTATAACCGATTTCCGAGACCGTTACCGGCGCAAAAAAGAGTTCATAATCGCGGGGAAAGAATTCCAATAATTCTTCCTGCGTATGAACTCCAAGTTTGCCGAAATATTCTGCTGTTTTGCTGCCAATGCCTTTCAGCGCCGTCAGTTCCATCAGCAGCCTCCGTTATTCTACCGAAATAATATAGTAATAGACCGGTTGTCCGCCGTATGTTACTTCGATATCTGCATCTTCCAGATCCGGTTCTAAAAGATCCGCGATTTCCTGTGCATCGTCTTCTTCCACATCCGCTCCGTAATAGATCGTGACCAGTTCTGACCACTCATCCATCATTGCCTTAACAGTTTGGACCGTAACGTCCTTAAGATCTGAACCGGTCGCAAGAAGCTTTCCGTCAACGATTCCCATGAAGTCGTCTTTCAGGATCTTGATCCCGTCAATTTCCGTGTCACGGATCGAATAGGTTACTTCCGCGGTCTTGATATCCTTTGCGGAATCTGTCAGCTGGGTCGTATTATCTTCGATCGAAAGTGCCGGAATATAATTGATCACGGCATTGATCCCCTGACAGACCGTTGTCGTCGGAATAACGATAACATTTTTATCTTCATAGATGGAAGCTGCCTGCCTTGCCGCAAGCACAATATTTTTATTGTTCGGAAGAATAAAGACATTCTCCGCATTGATCCGGTCAAGGGCCGCAATAAAGTCTTCCGTGCTCGGATTCATCGTCTGACCGCCTTCGATGACCTCATCAACGCTCATCCCCTTAAAGATCTGTACAAGACCTTCACCGGAACAGACGGCAATAAAGCCGACTTCCTTGCGGAGCTCTGCCATAAATTTATCGGTCACTTCTGTTTTCTCACTTGACTCCTCCGAAAACGGAACGATCTCGCCGGGATCTTTCGGCTTGCGCTGCATATCCGCAAGCGCCCGCTCTTCTTCCTTGATTACTTTTTCATTATGTTCGAGGCGCATATTGTCGATCTTCATACTGCTTAAAGATCCATAGGTCAGCGCCTTTTCGATCGCTTCTCCCGGATGATTCGTATGGACATGAACCTTTACAACCTCATCCATGTTAACACAGACGATCGAATCACCGATGGAGGAAAGAAATTCTTTAAAAGAACCCTCCTCTTCCTCAGAAAATGGTTTTTCCAGATCGATAATAAACTCGGTACAGTATCCGAATTTGATATCGGAAGTCTCAATATTTGTCGTGTCGATCCTGCGTTCCGCAGGAGCCGCAGAAGAAGGCTCGGCCTTTGCAAAAGAGCTTTCTGAAACCGTAATTCTTCCACAAAACGAATCCAGTGCGCCGCGCATAAACTCAACAAGTCCCTGTCCGCCGGAATCAACGACGCCCGCCTCCTTCAGGACCGGAAGCATATCCGGCGTCTTCTCAAGGATTGCTTCCGAATAGCTTAGAATATCCGTAAGGAATTCTTCCATGGAGAGTTCCCCTCCCGCAAGTTCTGCTGCTTTTTCCGCAGCGGACCTTGCAACCGTCAGGATCGTTCCCTCCTTTGGTTTCATAACAGCTTTATAAGCAGTTTTGACCGCCCTGTCGAATGCTTTTGCGACTAATGGCTGATCGAGTTCCTCAGCGCCCTCGATTTCTTTGGAGAAACCCCGGACAAGCTGGGACATGATAACTCCGGAATTACCTCTCGCGCCACGGAGCGTTCCTTTCGAGATCGTATGGCTGACATCATCCATGGAATACCCTTCCGGGAGTTTTTCCAGTTCTGTCACAGCGTTCATCAGGGTCAGGGTCATATTGGTACCGGTATCTCCGTCCGGGACAGGAAATACATTCAGCTCATTGATCCACTCCTGTTTTGCCTCTAATTGTTTTGTGCCTGCCAAAAACATCTGTTTCAGCATTCTTGCATCAATTACGTTCGCCACTTTCTGTCCTCCTTAATCAATCACCCTGACGCCTTCAACGATAATGCTGATCTTCTTAACCGTAAAACCGGTCAGATTTTTCACCTGATATTTCACTGTATCCATCAGGTTTTCAGCAATCGTTTCAATTGACACACCGAATGCAATAATGACGTGGAATTCCAAAAAAACATCATTGTTTTGGACTTCAACCTTAATTCCTTTTGTAATACTGTTTCGGGTCAGAAGTTTAACCAGTCCGTCCCGTTTGGAAAGCGCCGCCATTCCGACGATTCCAAAGCATTCCAGCGCAGTCATTCCCGCGACCTTCGCAATTACGCTATTGTCTACAAGAACTTTTCCGTTATCTGTTGTATATTTTCCCTGCATAATCAATGCCTCCGTTTCAAGCTGACGATAAAAACGCAAACTATCACGAATAGTATTATAAACCAACCTGCTGTAAAGATAAAGAAAAAAGAGAACCTTTCGGTCCTCTTGCATCTCAACATAATAATTTAAATTACGCTCTTTCTACTTTTCCGGATCTAAGGCAGGAAGTACATACGTGCATTGTTTTTGCACCGCCGACTGTTTTGACCTTAACAGACTTAATATTAGATTTCCACATCTTGTTGGATCTTCTATGTGAGTGGCTGACCTGGATTCCGAAATGAACGCCTTTTCCACAAATATCACACTTTGCCATGTATTTTGCACCTCCTTCATAGAGTACTATGCTCGCGCACGTGTGATATTCTACCAAATAATATTTCGCTTTGCAACAAATATTTTCACAGAAAAAGCATTTTCTTCTTGAAATTTATTTCGTTGTCCTTTATACTACACAAAGTGCCCATTGGCAAATATATGGCTCGTTGGTCAAGTGGTTAAGACGCCGCCCTCTCAAGGCGGAATCACGAGTTCAATTCTCGTACGAGCTGCGAACAAAAAAACTACCGTTTTCCGCGGTAGTTTTTTTTTATTTCTTTATTTCAGTTTTACAACGCCGTTGTATAGTACCCTGATCTTGTATTCCGGGAACTCCCGGTCGATATGGATATGTCCGGCATACCACTTTTCGTAATAGATATTCTCCATGATCAGGTTCAGGAACTTCTCTACTCCGCTGTCATAATTAAGGAAATCACTATAAACCGAAAAGACTTTGTTCCGGACCTTTTCCGGAAGCGTATGCGTAATAATATAATTAATATTGTTCTGGACCGCCGCAAGGTTGTCAAACGCTTCCTTAAACTCGTCTTCTGACGGTTCTTCTTCCGGCCACCAGCTTACGCCTTCTTCCCTCCAGATCTTATCCACGCTGGTCGCTCCGCCCATGATAAAGATCCGAAGATCATCAATCGTAAAGACCTGTCCGTTCATGAGGTGGAGAACGTGATCCCGGATCTTGTGGACTTTTCCTCCGTTCCACTCCTCGACCGGATAGGAATTCAACGCCGCATAATTCTCGTGATTCCCGCCGACGAAAAGGGTCGTATAGTTTCTGGATTCATGCATATCAAGGACATCATCGTCCTGTTCATCTCCGGTCCAGATCCCTCCGAAATCGCCGGCAATGATCAGATAGTCATTCCGGGTCAGAAGCTTTTGCTCCGGGAAATGCTCAATATCAATTTTCTTTACGTCCATCAATCGGTGGGTATCGCCAGTCACAAAGATCATAAGAGCCTCTTCTTCCGATTCAGTTTAAACTACAGCAGCGGAACGTCTTTTCTCGGAACAGAGCAAAAATACTCCGCATCATAATTTCCGATTGCCAGCGCGATAACGCAGTGGCGGTCTTCCGGGATATTGTATTTTGCCCGCATTGTCTCGGAATTCATCGGATCCCTTGCAAGAAGAAGGTAGCAGAATCCGAGACCTAAGGACTCGATGACCTGTCCCATCGTCGCCGCACAAAGGGAGCCGTCTACATCGCTGTCAGAGAAAACATAGATGACAAGCGGTGCATTATAGAAAAGACCGTCTTTTCCCTCTTCCTGATATTCACTGTATTTTTTAAGGAAAAACGCTGCGACCTGCGGATTCTCCCGCATGATATTCTTAGCGATAATTCCGAGCTGCTCCATAGAGTCCTTGAGGACTTCTTTTACTTCCTCGCCCGTTACGACTTTAAGAGCGTTATGCTGGCAGTTCTTCGCAGTCGGTGCGTATTTTGCAGCTTCGATGATCCTTGCAAGTTCCTCTTCCGTTACCGGCGTATCATTAAAGCTTCTTACGCTCCTGCGCATCATTACATCTCTGCGGACCATATCCGGCGTCGGACGCTTAAAGAACTGGAATTCTTCCACTTCTTCCACATTATATCCGTCACCATCGATCATGATCGCATCTCTCGGACAGACTGCAAGGCAGTGGCCGCACCACATGCAAAGGTCCGGGGTATGTTTGATTGTCCCGTCTTCCAGTTTCAGACATCCGTTCGGACATTCATTTACGCAGGTTTCGCACTGGATACATTGCTCCTGATCAAGAATAAACATATAATTTTTCCTCTCTTTTCCCACACATTAAATAATCGTGTTTTATTATAATGCTTTTTTGCCTGTTCGTGAAGATATATTTTACAAACGGAAGTAGTCCATGATGGACATCTGGCTGGATTCCGGGAGACTTCCCAGGAGTCCGAGCTGATAAAGCTTTTCCGCAAGAGTGGACGAGATCTTAGCTCGTACTTTCAAATCCTCCCGTGATGTAAACCGCTCTCTTTTTGCCTCACTCTCAAGAGAAGCCGCAGCTTTCCCACCCATTCCGTCGATCGACTCCAGGGACGGCATAAGTTTTCCGTCCACGATCTTAAACCGGGAGGCGCCTGCCTGATAGATATCGATCGGCGTAAACTCAAAGCCTCTCGCGTACATCTCAAGAACATTGTACATATACTTTAAAAGGTCCTCGTCTTTCGGGGTCTGCTCTCCCCTTGCGATCCTGGCTTTAATGATCTCCATCTCCTCCAGAAGATGTTCTTTTCCCTGGCACATCTTTTCATAGTCAAAGGACGAAGCGCGGATACTGAAAAAGGCCGCATAGTATTCCAGCGGATAGAAGATTTTATAATACGCGATCCGGTAAGCCATCATAACATACGCAACGGCATGGGCTTTCGGGAACATATACTGGATCTTGGTACAGGACCAAAGATACCAGTCCGGAACATCACATTCCTTCATGGATTTCTCCCACTCCGGCCATTTTTTCGCTTTTCCCGAGGCGACTTTTCCCTTTCTGACGTTCTCCATGATATCGAACGCCATCGAGGGCTCGACCCCTTTGTTGATCAAATAGGTCATGATATCGTCACGGGTACAGATACAGGTGGATAACGTTGCGGTTCCTTCTTTGACCAGCTTCTCCGCATTATCGAGCCAGACGTCGGTTCCGTGGGAAAGCCCCGCGATCCGGACAAGATCGGAAAAGTTTTTCGGTTTCGTATCCAGAAGCATCTGCATAACAAAATCCGTTCCGAATTCCGGAACTCCGAGCGTTCCGAGCGGCCGGTCGATATCTTCCGGTGTTACCCCGAGGATCTCGGTCCCGTCAAACAGTTTCATGACCGACGGATCATCGAGCCGGATCTGCTTTGCGTCAAACCCGGTCAGGTCCTCTAACATCCGGATCATCGTCGGATCATCATGTCCTAAGATATCCAGCTTCAACAGGTTATGGTCGATGCTGTGGTATTCAAAATGAGTCGTGACCGTATGCTTCCCGGCATCATTCGCCGGAAACTGTACCGGTGTAAAAGAATAGATCTCCTCCCCATGCGGAAGGACAACGATACCTCCCGGATGCTGTCCGGTGCTTCGTTTGACTCCGGTGCATCCGTTTATGATCCTGGTCATCTCACACTTCCGGATCGCCTGGTTATGGCGCTCATAATACCCTTTCACGTAACCATAAACGGTCTTGTCCTGAAGCGTGGAGATCGTTCCTGCCCGGAACGTATGGCCTTTGCCGAAGATCACCTCGGTATAATCATGGGCATTCGACTGGTACTCTCCGGAGAAGTTAAGGTCGATATCCGGCTCTTTATCTCCCTTGAACCCAAGGAACGTCTCAAACGGGATATCAAATCCGTCTTTTACAAGCGGCGTTCCGCAGACCGGACAATTCTTATCCGGCATATCACATCCGGCGCCGCCGGCATACGCATTGACTTCATCTGAATCAAAATCCGAATAGAAACAGTTCGGACAGCGGTAATGCGGCTTAAGCGGATTTACTTCCGTAATTCCGGAGAAGGTCGCGGCAAGGGAGGATCCGACACTGCCTCGTGACCCTACAAGATAACCATCACTGACACTCTTCTGAACCAGCTCCCGCGCGATAATATACATAACGGAATATCCGTTGGAAATGATCGAGTTCAGCTCTTTCTCCAACCGGTCTACAACGATCTGCGGAAGATCCGGTCCATAAAGGCTGTGCGCAGTCTCATAACAGATACTCCGGAGATTCTCATCTGAATTTTCGATGACCGGCGGGCATTTATCCGGACGGACCGGCTCGATATATTCGATCATGTCCGCGATCTCGTTCGTATTGTCGATTACGATCTCTTTTGCGATCTCATCCCCGAGATAAGAAAACTCCGCAAGCATCTCCTCGGTTGTACGGAAGTAAAGCGGAGCCTGCTCGTCCGCATCCGGGTATTTCTGGCTGTCAAGAATGATCCGCCGGTAGACTTCGTCTTCCGGATCAAGGAAATGGACATCCCCGGTCGCTACAACTTTCTTCCCGTATTTTTGTCCGAGTTCGTAGACTCTCCGGTTCATCTCCTGGATCTCTTCGACGCTCTTCATGTAATAGCCCTTTGTCTGGCCTTTTTCATAATTCCAGACAAGAAAGTAATTGTTTCCGATTGGCTGGATCTCGAGGTAATCATAATAATCGACAAGCTCTTTGATCCTTGCCTCACTCTCCCCCGCAAGGAGCGCATCATAGAGCTCGCCCATAACACAGGCACTTCCTAAGATCAACCCTTCCCGGTAGCGGTTCAGGACGCTCTTCGGGATCCTTGGGCGGCGGCTGAAATAATTGATATGAGAATAAGAGATCAGACGGTAGAGATTCTGTCTTCCGACCTCGTTTTTCGCTAAAATGATAATGTGGTGGTACTTTTTCTTTTTGACCCGGGTAATCGCCTCTTCTTCATCCGGGTCAGGAAGACGCGGATGTTCATCCGGGATCGCGCTTTCCCTGCGAAGCTCGATATCCTCCTTGCTCTCCGGATTCCGATCCACAGGAAAATCAAGATCATCAACAACATACCCCTCTACACCGTAGATGATCTTCGGAGCATTTTCTCCCATTCCCTGGACTTTATGAAACGCATCAATAAATCCCTGAACAACACCATGGTCTGTGATCGCAAGTGCTGTGTGTCCCCATTTTGACGCTCTGTCAATCAATTTCTCGATGTTGGTCGTCGCGTCCATGTCAGAATAACGGGTATGGAGATGGAGTTCGACACGTTTTTTCTCTGCATGATCCATCCTGGAGGAAAGCGGTTCTTTGATGATCCGGATCCATCCGACCCGGGTCATCATGACTTCTCCTTCAAAGTTGTCATATTCGATTTTTCCGTGGGCTTCGATCACCAGACCTTTTTTCAGTTGGTCCGGAAGCTCCTCATCCCCTTCTTTCAGGAACATTTTCAGGGAAATACTGTCTTTGTTGTCAGTAATCGAGATTTTAAAGATCTTAAAACCCGTCTTTGTCTCCGTCAGTTCTGTATCGAAGATCTCACCCCGGATAATACAATCCTTCATTTCTCCAATAATATCCCGGAGTTCTGTCGCCGTGCCGCTAAAAGTCCGTCCGTAAAGCATTCCCGGATCCGGTCCTTTCTTTTTCGCGGTATATCTCTTTTTCCGATTGCCTTTTCCGCCTCCTCCCGGAGCATAAGCGGATTTTTTTGCAGCAGAAGAACTCCCGGAAGAAATCTCCGGGACGGAAACATATTCATACTCGTAATCATCAGAATAAAAGGCTTCCGGCGGTTCAGGAGCCGGTTCCGCAGAGACTTCCGGAACAGGCTCATCAAAGGCTTCCTGAGCCGGTTCCGCTACAATTTCCGAAGCAGGCATTACCTGCGTTTCCGCCGCCGGAACAGGTTCCGGTGCTGACAAAACAAAACGGACCGGGAGTGCATGGTTTAAGACCTGCGAAGAGATCTCCTCCTGCATTTTTTCAAGAAAGGCCGGTGCGACAGACTCCGCGCCACGGACTTTAATACGCATAAAATTACCGCTTTTTACTAAGGAGACAGCCTCGACCTGTACCTCCTCAAACAAAAAGCGGATATCACTATGAACCCGAAGAGTCGGGAATGTTTCAAAAAACGTTTTCAATTAGTATTCATCCTCAATCAAGCTTAATCACAATAAAAGCCCCCGGAATTTGTCCTCCGGGGACCTCTATAGTTTATCGGAAAATGGTGTTTCTTTCAAGTGCCTGATTTCAGGAAAGACACATGGCCTTTCCTTCCCTGTAAAGAAAACGGTACGGAATCCCCTTACAGGTAAACGTAAAGCCTTCCGAAATACCCTCTTTATTTTTCAAAGCCCTGACACAGACAAGATCCGCCTCCCCTGCATTCAGTTCTTTTGCGCACTGTTTGAGCAGCCGGGATCTTGTATCGTCCTTGTAGCTCGGATCAAAGAGACGGAGTTCATCCAATGTATCAAACTCAAAGATCATATCCGGTTCATACTTCCGGATCTTCATCTTCAATGTATCAAGATGATCCAGAAAGATAGATTCCCAGAGTTTTCCTTTTGTAGCCGGAAGATCATAATCCCGATCAAGGATCTTCAGGAATTCCCGGCTGAATTCCCCGCTCCAGAAGGTATGACCAAGCATATACCATGCGTTCTCCCCTCCGATGGTAACAGAGCGGATATATCCTTCCTCATCTGCCTCCATACACCATTCTGAAGTCGGGCCATCGGAATAGACCGCCGCATAATAAGCCTCAGGGACCTCCTTTTCGAACGGATTCCTCGCAAAATAGTTGTCCGATGAGCAAAGGAATGTATTGCAAATCACATCTTTTGCCGCAAAGATGGAACTGTTGTTATTCCTTACCTGAAACTCCGGATTATGGATCAGCACAATACCGAATTTATCCTTCAAGTATTCAAATTGCTCCGCCTTGTATCCCGTTACGATATAGATCACCGGGACCCCGGCTTCTTTCAGCTGGCGGATCTGACGCTCGATCAGGATTTCCCCCCTGACCTCGATCAGAGCTTTATGAGTCTCATATGAAAGGGGTGCGAAGCGGCTGGAAGTTCCCGCCGCCATGATCACCGCATTATCTACTTTCAAAAAGCTGCCTCCTGTTTCATCTAAGTAAGTCGGTTCTGAATCACCTGTTTATGCTTCCGCTTCCACGCTTTCTGTACTTTCCGCGCATTCCTTCAGCTTCTTGCCTTTCAGCTCTTTCATATACTTCTTCGCGTCTTTCAGGAACGCCCATATCATCAGGATCATGATCAGTCCTATCGGGAAGGCCGATATAATACTGACCGACTGGATATTGTTCATCGAGCTTTCCGAGAAGACCAGTGCGATCGGAAGTACGATCAGAAGGATACACCAAAGGAAGGTGATCGGTTTTGCCGGCTTCTCCTCTTCTCCAAGCCTCTTATAGCTGTAAGAAGCGGCCGTATAGGCAATGGAGTCGAAACTTGTCGCATAGAAGGCGATCATCGTAAGCAGAACCAGTACAAGGATCACCGGTGCGATCGGCATCGTATCAATAATATTCAATATCAGGCCATATAGGTCTCCGTTCGCCTGGTACTGCGCGATAAAATCCGCTGCATGTGCCGACTGAAGTCCGAGGGAATAGTTCCCGAGGATGATAAAGCTTACGATCGTTGAGCCAACACCAAAGATATAACCGCCGAGGACTGTCTGACGGATCGTTCTTCCCTTGGAGATATTTCCGATAAAGAACGGAGCCGCAATACACCAGACCATCCAGTATGCCCAATAATAGATCGTCCAATCCTGCGGGAAGTTGTTCGTCCTCATCGGATCGGCATACGTTGATAGTCCGACAAAGTTTTGGAACATCTTGCCCAGAGACTGGAATCCGTTTTCAATAATAAACCGTCCCTGTCCGCCGATCAGAAGAACTATGATCAGAAGTCCGAAGAACAGGTAAATACAAAGCTTTGCAAGAAAGCTGATCCCTTTAAATCCGTGAAGGACCGCATAAGTATAAACCGCACAAGTGATCAGAAGTATAATGATCGTAACGACGGTACGGCTTAAAGAGATCCCGAACAGTTTTACAATAATTCCGGCCATGAGCGGAGTCGCGACACTGAAGGTCGTTGCTGTTCCGGCGAGAAGTGCAAAGAGCGCGAACAGGTCGATAATTCTTCCGAGCAGTCCATCCGCATGTTTTCCGATGACCGGTCTGCAGGCTTCGGAATACCTCTGTCGGTTCCGCTTTCTGACATGAAGCATAAAGCCAAAGGCGACTGCTAAAACAAGATAAAAGGCCCAGGGGATAAAGCTCCAGTGGAAAAGCGGGAAAACGCCGGCCCACTCCTCTACGCTTCCTCCGAGTTCCGCGATATGCGGGTTGTCCGCATACATGACCCACTCAGAGAACGAATAGAAAAGGATATCCGCGGCAAGACCGCAGGTAAACATCATGCATCCCCAGGTAAAGAACGAGTATTTCGGCTTTTCGCCCGGCTCTCCGAGTACGATGTTTCCGTATTTGGAAAGGGCCAGGAATAAGGATACTATAAGGACTCCGGCACCGATGATCAGATAATAGATCCCCATCGTATCTCCGAAGAAAAACCGGACTTTACTGATAATATTGTTTGAGCCATCCGGAAAGATAAATAAGAGAACTGCAAGAGCCATGATCAGGATAAACGGTGTTAAGGTCAATAACCAGTCGATCCTTCCCTTACTTGTTGTATTCATGCTTTTCTTTCCTCCTTTTTTTCTTCCTCGATCCGTTCTGCAGCAAGCTTATAAAAGTCTTTTGCGTAACGGTATTGTCTTAACGAATATTCTCCGAATTCCACGCCCATGGTCTTTTTGTATTCACACCAGTTGCTCCACAGGAATCCGCAGATTGCGATATAGCAGTAGATCATCGTCCGGACTCCCTCCGGACACCCTTCCGTATAATACGCGTCAATCAGTGCATCCATTTGTTTTCTGTCATAAAGGGCATAGATCCCGAACATCGCGATATCGACGTCCGGATCCTGCATTCCTGCATATTCCCAGTCGATCAGGATGATCTGCTCTTCTCCCTTTTCATTCTTATAGAAAAGAACATTATCCTGGTTTGCATCGATATGACATAAAACCTCGCTTTTTTTATGTGCATCGATATAGTCTTTTAATGACTCGATCTTCTGCTTTGTTTTCTCGTAATCCCGGTACATCGACGGGGTCTTTCCCCGTAAATCCTCATAAAACTGAATCAGGTGATAGATATCAAAGCTGTGGTCGGCACTGAGTTTCAGTTCATGAAGACTGCGAACCTTCGCCATCGTTTTCCGGACATCTTCCGGATCAAGCGAATCACAGACCCTTGAATTCTCTACAAACTCCGTGATCTTATACCCGCTTTCCGGATCGATATAAACGATCGGATCGCAGATCCCGGTTTTCTTTACCAGTTCGTAAACACCGGCTTCTTCCTTCCGGTTGATCAGCTTATCGGTCCCCTCTCCCGGAATCCGCATAATGTATCGTTTTTCTCCACAGCGGAACAGGAAGGAACGATTCGTCATTCCTTTCTTTAAAACGGTGATATCCCGGATCTCATCCACGGAAACCGAAAGTGCCTTTGCCGCTGTTTCGATCGCGTCAGATTTTAAGTGGTTCGAGTCGCTGTCGATCTCACGGAGCTGTTCGTAAGTATCGATCATGATCGCCTCTTCCGGATCGAAGACCCTTGCTTCTACGATCATCCGGTCTTTCTCATAAAGGACTTCCTCCCAGAACGACTCATCATAAAAGGATTCTTTGGAGTACTTCTGAACGGTCCGCTTTACCGCCTCTGCTTCCCCGCCGGTCAGATAAGCGATCCCGACCATCTCGTTTCCGGAATCTTTCTGGTTTCGTCTTACCAGTTCCATCTTCCGGTTGACCCGGACATCGCTCGAAGGATCCGGCTGACTGCTGACCGAATACCAGGAATACAGTTCCCTCTCACGGAACGGATTATCCCTGCACCAGATATCACAAGGAAGAATATAGGTATTGTCGATTATTTCGGAAACAAGTGCGAGAGAATGGAGATTGTTATAGGAAGCGTAAGACGGATTTACGACCAGTTCAACCCCGAATTCATCGATCAGATAATCAAACTGCTCTTTCATAAATCCGACAACGACCGTAATATCCCTGACCCCGGCTTCTTTCAGCTGGCGGATCAGACGTTCGATCAGGATCTCGCCCTTCACTTCTATAAAAGCCTTCGGAACTTCAAGATTGATCGGAACCATCCGCATTCCGAATCCGGCAGCCAGGATGATCGCATTTTTCGGTTTATGCTGCTTGATCTCCTGTTTTGCTTTTTTTGTTACTTTCAGAGAATCATCAACATAGCCTTCGCGCTTTAAAGAGGCAATAGACTTATTCACGATACCAAGGGAATGACCGATCAGTTCCGCGATCTTTCTCTGGTTCGTAGAGACTTCTCTGCATAATTCGTTCAGAATATCCGCTTCTTGTTTGTTCATGTACATACTCCTATCGAATGTTCATGAACATATTTTCCTACAAACAGCCGGTTTTGTCAAGGGTTATCTCGTTTGATCAGACGATATTATGGCAAAAAAATGCCGGCGCAGCTGCGCCGACATCTTGTTTCTTATCTAATCATCTACTGTTCCCAGTATCCTCTGGCATTGAACTTGTAATAGTGGTCATTTATTTTTGTGGTCTGGTTTTTCGCGTACCAGCCGGACGTATCGCCGAACCACCATCCGGCATTATCCTTCTTCCAGGAGCCGATTGGCTTATAGGTCCATGCTCCGCTCTTTGAGAACCAGTAACCGCCGTACCATTCATTCGCCGCCATCGCACCGGTCGACTTAAAGTAATACCATTTTCCGCCGATCGATTTCCAGCCGGTCACCATTGCACCGTTCGCCTGGAGATAATACCATCCGGATCCGGTTGCAAGCCATCCGGTCTTCATCTTTCCGTTTGTGTCCAGATAGAACCAGGAGCCTCCTGACTTGACCCAGCCGGTCTGCATGATTCCTTCCGAATCCATATAATACCAGCTGTTATTATTCTTGAGCCATCCGGTATGCATTGCGCCGTCCGGATCAAAGAAATACCAGTGTCCGCTTCCCGCGGCCCATCCGGTCATCATCCTTCCTTCCCAGTCCATGCAGTACCATTTCCCGTTCACTTTGACCCAGCCGATCTGCATGATTCCTTCTGAATCCATATAATACCAGCTCGTTCCGACTTTCTGCCAGCCTTTTGTCATCCTTCCCTTGGCATCCATATAATACCAGTTGCCGCTGGAAATGACCCAGCCGGTCATCATGATCCCGTCCGCACAGATATAATACCAGTCTGAACCGTCATTGACCCAGCCGGTCTGCATTGCTCCGGAAGCGTCCATATAATACCATTTGTTTTTATATTTCAGCCAACCGGTCACAAATTTTCCGTTGATGTCATTGTAGTACCATTCATCATTCGCCGCGTACCAGCCGGACTTCGTATAGACGCCTGTCGCCGGATTTCCGCTGATCCTGAATTTGACCTGCGGATAATCCTTCGGTCCGGCGACCGTATAGTTTCCGATCACGTCTGTGCACTTCAGGTATTCAAAATAATAGGTTCCGTCTACAAAGGAATTCGTGATCGGGATCGAAGCGGTATAAACTCCGTCACCGGTCTTCGTAAAATAGTTCAATCCGCTGTAGAAGCTGCCGTTACGGAAGGTCATATATGTGCTGAGCGGTCCGCTTGCGAGATCATTTTCATCGTTCACCGTAAGAGTCACGTTAACGGTATCGCCCACGGTCGCTGAAGTTTGGTCAATAGATAAGCCGGTAATTACCGGATCGTCAATATCCCCGGAAGCACCTTCAACGTGGAACTTCAGTTTCGGGAAAAAGGAAGCCCCTGACCATTCCGCAAGGTTTCCGACAGTATCTTCGATATGGAGCTTTTCAAACACATAATCTCCGTTAACATAGGTATCCGGAATGATCTGATACGAGGAGTAAAGCATATCACCTTCTTTTTGAAAATGGAACGGCAGGCTAAGATGCTCCCCGTTTTTCAAATAGAGATAAAAATAATCATTATCCATATTCAGTTCATGTGAATCCTGGATCTGGAGCGTGATCTTGACCTTGTCACCCGGATGGACTGTCTCCATAGAAACGAACGTATCAATAACCTCCGGCGGATCGTCATCCGTCGTTCCGCCCGAGACCTGAAAACGGATTCCCGGAAAGACATTCGGATCATAGGTTTCATATGTATTTCCGGCTGTGTCCTTCGCCGCAAAATAGCTCAGATAATACCATCCGTTGACCAGCGTGGAAGGTACTTTATAAGAAGCCGTATAGACACCTTCCGACTTCTTGGAAAACACGATCGCGTCCGTGTAATAGTCATTATTTTTCATGTAAAGAACAACCTCGGCAACCCCGCTCGCGTCCGATACATTGCAAGTAAAGGTGATCGTGCTGCCGGGAGATACATTCGTTTTATCGAGACTGAGTCCGGTGACCTTCGGCGGCTGATTGTCCGCAGCCTGAACAGAAAGAGGCAGCGCCGCAAGGAGGACAATAAGCCCGAAAACAATCGCGATTCCTTTTTTTAATCTTCTTTTCATATTCATGATCCTTTTTAAAAACTGATAATATATTTTACCTGCTGCGGAGCACTCCGTCAATGTCAATGGAATATAGGGAGCCAAAGAAAACGCCCGGAACAAATCGTTCCGGGCGCCTTATTATTTGTTCTTATTCCGTACTTCTTTCATCACGGTTTGCAGTATGTGCAAGGTTCATAGCCTTTGCTTCTAACGACGCTTCTTGAATCTGCTGTGAATTCAATGTACTTCGGTATAATTTGAGCAACGTGACTGCAGGATGCTTTATGGAACGTCATATTCTCATTATCAAGAACATAGGTTGCGAGAACAGCATCCTTACAGAATGCATATTTGACACCATTGATCGTATAAATACCGTTCTCGTATGCAGCTCCATCTGTTGGACCAAAGTAATAATTCCTCGAATTAATCGTCTTCCATCCGTACTCCATGATTCCGGTCGTTCCAAGGAAGAACAGTTTTCCTTTGTCTTCAATAAGCCCTTTCTGCATTGCTCCGTTATTCTTATCCATAAAGTACCAGTTATTCTTATACTGGAGCCAGCCGGTATGCATCATACCATTATCCTCATGGAGGAAATAACGGTTATTATTAAGGTTAATCCATCCAGTCTGCATCACACCGGTCGTCGGGTCTAAATAGAACCAGATGCCTTTAACATCTACCCATCCTTTTTTCATTTCTCCGGAGGTCTGATCCATATAATACCAGTTGTTATTATCCTTAAGCCAGCCGGTATGCATTAATCCGGTATCCTTATGAAGGAAATACTTTTTATTATTGAGGGTAAGCCAGCCGGTCTTCATCTCTCCGGTCGTCGGATCTAAGTAATACCAGAAATCTTTGATCTTCTGCCAGCCGGTCTTCATCTCTCCGGATTTCGGATCGGTATAATACCATCTATTATTCACCTTGACCCATCCCTGAGCCATTGCGCCGGAGTCGGTCAGATAGTATTTCTTATTATTCTGGGTCACCCACTGCTTGGAAACCATTTCTCCGGAATCTTTCAGATAATACCATTTTCCGTCGACCGGGATCCATCCGTAGCACATCGGGCCTGACTTTGCCAGATAATACCAGTTGCCGTTCAGATACTTCCAACCGGTCTGCATGACGCCTGAGGTCGGATCTAAATAATACCAGTACTGTCCGGATTTCGCCCAACCGGTCGCCATTGCACCATTGTCATACAGGAAATACCATTTGCCGTTGACCTGAATCCAACCGGTCTGCATGATTCCGGTTGCCTCATTCATGTAATACCAGGTATTTCCATCCTTGACCCAGCCTTTCATCATCGGTCCCTGCGGCTGGAAATAGTACCAGTGGTTGTCGATCTTCTGCCAGCCGGTCACCATCCATCCGTCCGCGTCGAAATAATAAGTCTGACCCTGGATCTCCAGGAACTGGCTGTATGGATAAGTTCCGTCACCGTAGTCATACCACCACTTGCCTTTGGCACTATCATATACCCAATGTGGGGAATTTTTCGTAACTGTAACTGTAAGGGAGGCGGATTGTCCCTGGACAGTCATTGTGATCTTTGCTGTACCACTATTATTTGGTGTCATAATTCCATCTTCATCGATAGAAACAACACTGGGTTTATCAGACTCATAGGTATACGTCTCATCGATCCAGAGTCCGTTTGCCAAAAGATATGCATACCCAATATCACCGATGTTAAGTTTTGTATCTCCCATCGGCTGAAGCTTCAGATTTGTTTTTGTGATCTCCACCTCCTGAGCATACCAGAAAACAGACTCATGCAACTGAGTTTCATCCGTCATTTCCTGATCCGTGAATTCAGCAACTACGACATCGGTTGCCGCGAATCCGAGATATTTGTAATCCGGATTGATCAATGCATTATATTCCGTCCCCTTTGCATCAAACCAGATTTCGATCGCAGCCATAATTTCGTCTGTGGCTGCCTGGATTTCTTCTGCGCTTTTCGCACCACCGGAAGAAGTTACCGTATCCCAAGCTGTTCCGTTTGGGCGGGTCTTTCCCGGGATCATGTTTGCTTCGAGGACACGCAGGAAAGCGATTTCTTCCATATCGGAAGACCACTTTATTTCAACGTATTCCGGAACGATTCCTTTATTGTAAGCATCTTGACGAATCTCATTCACTCGAGTTAAGATATCGTCCTTTGCTTCCGGAATCGCAACATTTCCGACTTCAATCGTAACCGTATCCGGTTCTGCTTTTGCAAGGATACCTGTTGGTAACAGTGAGGCAAATAAAACCGCAACGACTAACAGGAAAGCGAGGATACTTCTTTTTTTCGTTAAAATCATATTCTCTTCCTTTCTTTTAAAGATTCTTTTTGCATTGCTGTTCTAACAACATATTACCAAAATATTATACTATAGACTTCTATTCTTATCTTGCATTTGAAATGAATTTAATAAAAATTTAACAAGTCTGTAAAAAGCACCCGGAATACGCTTCCGGGTGCCCTTAGCCTTTTGCTTAAATCCTATTGGATCCAATAGCCGTTCGCATTAAAACTGTATACAGTTCCGTTGATCCTTACCGTCTCATTCTTTGCATACCAGCCGGAGGTATCTCCGAACCACCAGCCAACTCGGTCTTGTTTCCAGGAACCAATCGGCTGATAAGTCCATGCGCCGTTTGCGCTGAGCCAGTAACCGCCATACCACTCGCTCGCCGCCATCGCTCCGGAAGGAGTCAGATAATACCA
>JAFWFQ010000008.1 GCA_017515535.1 Parasporobacterium sp.
AAAGCTTTTCATCTTCATAACCCCAGAAGACTTCATAATCCGGTTCGATCCATCCCTGCTCTTTTGCATAAAGATAGTCGCGGATCTCAAAATCTCCGTGATCCTTGTAAAGCTGTCTTCGTCCTCCGAAGGTCGCATCCGACCCGATAAGAAAGCACTGGCGGTACCCTTCCTTTTCCAGAATATCTCCCATTGTTTCAATATTGGAGAAGAAAGAAGATTGCGCTTCCATACTGTTTCCGCCAATCGAAACTTTAAGCGGAAGCCCGGCGCTCTGGGCAAATAAAGCTCCAGTCGTAAATCCGGTCCCCGGATAAACGACACCTCCGTTTAAGACACCGCTGTTTCCTGAAAAATCCTCCTCACGGAGTGCAATATCTGTCAGTTCCGGTATCAGGTTCTCCGGAAATGCTCCGCCCGCTTCCGGGTCCGTATAAGAGACTTCCATCGATTCCAGATAAATATAGATCAGATTCCGTTTCTTCTCCGGAAACCGGATCGACGTCGTTTTCGGATCAACATAGTTTTCTTCTATGAATGCAGAACCTGAAAACTGTCCCTTCAGCCACTGCCCCATATCAAGCCGTTTCCAAGTCGCCTGCTGGATCGTGATTCCGCCTGCGATCAGTAAGACAAGTACCGTAAGAACAAAGATCCGTCTGCCTATTTTTGACTTTATTACTATAGCGAAAATAATATAAGCGACAAGGATCACAATAACCGGGAGAAGTCCTTTTAAAAGATAATCTCCGATCATCCCGTTCCCTGCACCCTGAAGCGGAGATTGAAGCTGGAAAATGATCTCGTCCATATCGAGATCGCCCCAGGTATTGAAACACCATACAGCAGCAAAACCAATCAGGGAAACAACAAAAACAAAGATTCCTAACAGAACCGTTCCAATCGGATATAAAACTGATTTTTTCTTTTCAGGTCTCATGAAGACAATCCTATCCCCGGACTTCGCGCACGAAGCCGCTCTTCCGACCGGTTTGAGATCAGAACACTTCCGATCGCAAGGAGGAAAGTATTGAAATAGACATATAAGAAAGAATCCTGAATCGTGCAATGTATCGCCAGGAGAACAAAGATAATAAGAAGATATCCTTGCTTGTCATATTTTCTGCATTTAATACAGAACCAGGTCAAAATTCCCATGACCACTACAAAGAATATGATCCCGTAACTCGTCATCCATCGGATATACTCATTATCAACATAGAAATACCGCTCGGTCAGCAAGGCAGGATTTTCGCCAAACGGATCCAGACCGTTTCCGTTTGATCCGATATCCTGTCCGAAGATCGAAACCCCGTACTTAAAAAGCGCTTCCTGTTGTAACATTAAACGAGAACTTAAGATCTTATTGATCTTCCAATGCCAATAGATATACCCGTTATAGTAAACTGTAACAAGAACACTGATAATTGCGCAGATAATAAACGCAAGCGCAAGGATAAAGGTAAGATTCTTTTTCCGGACAAAGAAATCCGGTTTCCATTTCAAAAGCGCACTCAACGCCAGAGCAACTACTGAAATAATAAATGAAAGCCTTGCTCCGGTTTCAATATAGATCCAGACATTTGCAAAAAGCAGGATCAAAATCTCACGCCATAAAATCTTATTTTTTCTCCAGTACATGACCAGGAGAGTGATATTCATAATGATCGTCGCCGGATAAAGTGAATAAAGGAAACCAATATAACGGCGGGTCGTTCCATCTGTCCTTGTACCTACATAATTTTCAATGATCCCAACGTAGGAAGACAGGACAACGATCACAAGAAAAACAGCGCTCAATATCGCTGCAAAACGTGCGATATTTGTAAACGGAATCTTTCTGGCAGCGATAATATAAAGCACCGTAGCCGCCATAACTTTATACTGGGTCACAGGGATCAGGAAAAACAGTCCGCAAAGAACTGTACAGACAATAATACTGATATATCCCCGCTTCGTCATTCGTCCGAAGATCAGCTCATTGACAAGGAGCAAAAGGACGCAGACCGCAAGCCCGGCTTTGTACGTGATTCCCATGAAATACTGATAAAAGAAGGTATTCCGAAGGAGGGTCATCGTAAGGAAGATGCCGAATGAGATATAAAACAATATATGACTTTCCGCGACTTTATAGTTTTTCATTCTCTCTTTTACTGATTGATCGTGTCTCTGATAAGCCGGATACTTTCATCATAACCTTCCAGAGATCCATGGAAAAGGCAGGAGGTTCCTGCAACAAAAAGGTTGGCACCGTAGCCGCTTAAAATACCGGCTTTTTCGAGTGTAATATTTCCGTCGACTTCGATTTCAAGATCTTCTTTTCCGATTTCGAGAAGATATTTATGCATTTTCTCCATTTTCCGCATCGTACTCGGAACCATCTTCTGACCGGCAAATCCCGGGTTTACCATAAGCATATTGATCCCGTCGATATCATCTAAAACCTCTTCGATACTATAGATCGGTGTTCCCGGGTTGATCGCGATAAAGCTTTTACAACCATATGGCTCAAGAACATCAAGTGCCCTCTGTATCTGACCGGTACTTTCATAGTGGAGCGATACGATATCCGTTTCTTTGATATCCAGCCAGGATAATTTGTATTCCGGCTCCCGGATCATAAGATGAAGGTCCAGCGGGATATCCGTAACATCGCGGAGACAGCGGATATAATCGACCCCAAGGCCGAGGTTCGGAACAAAGATTCCGTCCATGACATCGATATGCAGATAATCGATTTTATTCTTTTCAAAGATTGCCAGCGTCTCTTTCAGGTGTGCAAGATCGGAGCACATCATGGAGGCGGAGATTTTCTTTTTCTTCATACTATTCCCACTCTATCATTACTTTACAATAAGGTTCTTTATGTTCTTTCATAAGCAAAAGTCCTTCCATCATGTTTTCTTTCGGAAAACGATGGGAGATCAGGTTTTCTGCTTTCAGGTTTCTGGACTTCAATGCATCCGTCACCTCCGTCCAATCTGACGGATTTTCCCCGTCATACGAAGAGTTCCACGTTCCGATTACGGTCAGCTGCTTTCTCAGGATCTTCCAGTAATCTGCCTGGGAAAGGAGAATATCTCCGGACGGATTTCCCATAAATACGACCGTCCCTTCCGGTTTTGTGATCTCAAGCGAGATCGCGATCGCATCCGGAGTTCCAACCGCCTCGATCACCCGGTCATACTTTTTCGCATCCTCTGTTCCCGCAAGGTAGCTTACGCCGGAAAGATTCTCGACAAGCCCCCTCTTCTTCTCACTTCTTCCGATGACTGTGACCTGAGAAGCTCCGAACGAGACCGCCCACTGGGCAATCGCAAGCCCGATCATTCCGGTTCCGATCACGGCAAGCGAATCTCCTTCTTTTAATCCGGAACGTTTCAGCGCATGAAGGGCAACCGCTAAAGGTTCAAACATCGCTGCTTCCGCAAAGCTGACGTTTTCCGGGATCTCAACAAGATTCCATACCGGTACCGCAACATATTCAGCAAATCCGCCGTCTCTTCTTGATCCGGTATAATCATAATTGGAACAAAGCTCATATTTTTTCTTCCCGCACTGTTCACATTCCCTGCATGGGATCAGCGGAAAGATTCCTGCCCGTTTTCCTACCCATTTCCGGTCAGTTTCTGATCCGACTTCTGTTACAACACCGGAAAACTCATGTCCGGGGATCGTCGGAAAATGGTAGGTCCCCTTGGTAAAGATACGTGGAATATCAGAACTGCAGATCCCGGAAGCTTTTACCTGAACAAGTGCCCAGCCTTCTTTGATCTCCGGGAGATCTGTTTCTTTATATTGGAGGTCATTGACCCCTTCTAAAACGTATGCTTTCATCTGTTATCCGTCGTTCCTTTCGATCTGATCTTTAAACTTCTCAAGATCTGCCGTTGTCGTGATTTTATAGTTTATTTCTTCGCCTTCCGTCAGAGCGACTTCCAGTCCTTTCCGGTACGCGATCTCCGCCGTCCCGCGGACAAGACTGATCTCTTCATCCGAAAGTTCCAAGTTGATCTTATAATATTTCGCAAAATCAAAGCTTTCCGGTGCCTGTCCTGAAAAGATCTGGTCCCGGTTTAAAAGACCTGAAATCTTTTTCTTATCTTCACTTAAATACATCGTATCCTTTACCGGAATAACCGGAAGGACTCCGTCCGCCGATTCTAATCCCTCCATACATCTTGTAAGGAGTTCGATACTGACATTCGGTCTTGCCGCATCATGGATCAGGACTTTACTTCCTTCTTCCGGATTTCTTTCCGCGAAGAATTCCAGCCCGTTGATCAGGGAATGCTGTCTGGATTTTCCTGCTTCCGCAAATCCTTTAAATTTTGAGATTTTTGCCTTTTTCATCCATTCCCGGACCGTATCCTGCCATTCTTTTGCGGCTACGATGCAGATCTGATCGATACATTCCGCTTTTTCCATTGTCTCAGCGCAATAGAGGATGATCGGCTTGTTCCCGACTTCGATATATTGTTTCGGGATCTCGCTCCCGAGTCTTGTTCCGGTCCCGCCGGAAAGAATAATTGCGTAATTCATAAATCTGTCTTTTATTGATACATTTCCTTATATTTCTTTTTTCTGTAAGCGATCACCGCAGAATAGAATTTTCCTTTATGTCTCCGGATAAAACGGATCGTGCTTGAAAGATCTCCGATCATGTTATATACGACCGGGCTCTGCTCTTTGACATAGCGGTCATACTCGAGGATCTCGTTTTTCTTTTCTTCCGATGCATCAAATAACATGATCGTATTGTAATGCTTGTGACACTGGCTGCAGGTAACACGCTCAACGTATTTTTTCTTGGCCGGAGTCGGATCGTCCTGATGCTGATTCAGGAAAGCCAGAAGATTTTTCGCGACAGTCTCGCTGTTATCACAATGTTTCTTTCTTCCCTTGGAGCTGACCGACTGTTCATCAAGCCCTCTCCGGTAACAATAAAGCGGCGTATCAAGATACAGGCAATCCTGAACATAGATGATCGGATACAGGCAGAATTCATAATCAACATAGAAACAATGCTCTGTAAGACGGATATTGTGTTCCTTCAGGATCGAGGTCTTATAGATCAGGTAATGGTATGTGATCCATTCTATGGAGTCGACGATCTCATCGAACTGATAGACCTTTCCATGTTCAAGGTTCTTCATCGGCCAGTAGATTTCTCTTCCGTCCTCATATTTGTCAGAATAATTGGAGATCACGATATCAACATCTGTCTTTTCCAGGATTCCGATCAGCTCCGTAAGTGCTTCACTCTCGAGCCAGTCATCTCCGTCAAGAGCGCGGAAATATTTTCCGGTTGCCAGTTCGATTCCCTTATTGATCGTTGAACCGTGTCCTCCGTTCGGCTTATCGACCGGAATCACAGTCCCGGGATATTTTTTCTCATACTCCTTTGCGATCTCAAGAGTCCGGTCCGTTCCTCCGTCATTGACAACAAGAACTTCAACCTTATCATTGACGTTTGCCGCAATGATCGAATCCAGAAGTTGTTCAATATATTGTTCCACATTATAAGCTGCAACTGAGATTGAAAGAATCTTTTCCATTCTGTCCCCTTCCGTTTTATCTGATCCAGACTGCGTCAAAATCATGGATTTCCTGTTTCTCTTCCGGAGGCATCGTCATATAATCGCCGTAACCATCCGTCAGGAATTCATGATACCGCTGTGGGATATAAAACTTGTACTGTTCAAAATCGGTTAAAATCGGTTCATCAAAATCCGCATGTGTAAAGTACGAATCAAAATGCAGATATTCTGCAGTATCGAGGACCCTTTCATGAGAGTCATAATCACACTGCATACAGTAATGGTCTATTTTATAACAATGCTTATTGTTTTTCCCGGGAAACAGAAAATGGGTAAGATATTTTAATTTCTGTTTCAGGCCGGAGCGTTCTTTCATTGAATAAATATCCGCACTCTGGAGTCTCTGGTTAAAGCGAAGCAGGAAGTGATTGAATTTATGTTTTTCCGGATTCTCCCAAAGTCCGTCGACCGGAAAGATATCCATATAGATCCCCATTTCTTCCGGAGGTTCCCTGAGCGCTGTAGACTTGACTCTTGTCCGGTCATCATAGATCCGGGAGACCGAATAATGGTATTTCGGATCGGTCGTATAGTGGATGATCTTAAGATCCCCGCACATCCGGTTTTCTTTACTCCGAAGGTCTTTCAGCATCCATTCAAAATCCGGTCTCGGCATGAAAATATCCGCATCATTGTCCCAGGGAATAAATCCTTTGTGCCGGATCGCTCCGATCAACGTCCCATATGCAAGAGTATAACGAAGTCCGTTCTGCTCGCAGTACTCATGGGTCTTCTGCATAATATTCAGGAGGATCTCCTGTTGTTCTTCTATTGTTACCTGCCGGTTCATCTATCGTTCCTTAATGATCAATTCTTTTATATTATGTTCGTAAACGTTCGGATTCTTTGGCGGCTGCATATAATCGCCATAGATCTGGGTCAGGTACTTATCATACTCTTCAATACAGCTGATCTGAATATCCTCAAACGGAAGCTCAAAATCATTTCCGAGCCACTCCTGCGGTGCGATCTCCCGCATCTCACAGCGTCCTTCCGCATTCAGAAAGCAGGCCTGACCTTGAAAGCCGTATTGTTTCATTATATTTTCATAATCCCTGTACTCCTTTTCCCGATCCATCTTCTTCGGATTCAGGAAAAAGACGAGAACTCTTTTCACGGCGTTCTTTAACTTGTTCGGACTCGGCTCATATTTGCGAAGTCTGGAAAGATTGAAACGGAGCCGGTGGAAAGAGACTTTTTTCCAATAATTCTTCTGAACTGCTTCATCCGCCGGAAGTCCGTCTAACGGAAAGAGGTCGATCCAGATATACTGCTCCACTTCTTTTTCATGGACATAACGTCTGACCAGCGTATTCTCCGACTCAATACGAAGCGGATACCAGTAAACAGATTCATCCGCCATCCAGGGACCGGTCACCTTCAGCGGACACTGCCCGCTCTTTGCCATCTCAACGAGACGGTCATAGTCCTCTCTCGGAAGACCGAGATCGATATCATCATCCCACGGGATAAAGCCTTTATGCCGGACCGCTCCGAGAAGGGTTCCGCCAATTGCATAATATTTCAATCCGTTTTCTTTGAAAAATGCAATGGTCTCCTTCAGCATCTGAAGTTCCGCAAGCTGCATTTTCCGCAAGTTGTTGTCTGTTTCCATTTCCGGTATCCTTTATTCCTCAATAATCTCTGCATTATGCCAGTTGCGCTCGCCCTCCGGAGGAAGCTGCATATAGTCCCCGTAGATCATCTTCAGCATGGCGTCAGCATCCGCAGGTCCCATAAACATTTCGCCTTCGAATTCGACTTCTTTCCCTTCGCCCATATACTCGCGGGGAATGATCTCATGAAACCCCCATGTTCCAAGATAGTTGATCACATAATTTGTGTCAGAATCGTAGTCATAGGCTGCAAGTGCCTTATTAACATTCTTGAGGCATTTGTTCGTATCGATTTTCCGGAATGCCCATTTAAAGGCGGACGCAATCGAAAGCAGCACCTTCTGGAGCGGCTTTCTTTTTCTCTTCTGGTCTACCAGTTCATCAAACTGTGCCAGGTTATTGAGATCCCACCACCAGGTGATCCGCAGTTTATGGAAAAAGCGCTTGATCCCGGGATCCGGGAATCCGTCAAGCGGAATAATATCGACCGCAATGGCCTCTTTTCTCGGAATATTTGCAGAATGATTCATGATATGGATCTTATTATTATTCAGTCTGGCGAAGGAATAATAATAGCCTGGGGTAAACGAATAATGACAGAGCTCTAAGGGTTCCTCAAAGGCGTCCCTTCCAAGCTCCAAGAGTTTATTATAATCACTTCTCGGCATTACGATATCAATATCGTCATCCCACGGAATAAAGCCTTTATGGCGGACTGCTCCAAGCAGGGTTCCTTCCAAAAGGAAGTAACGAAGATCATGCTCTTTGCAGAAGGCGACAAAAGCTTTCAGCATATTTAATTCTGTTAGTTGTAATTCTCGAAGTTCCATAATGAAATACGTTATGGTTCCTTTCTGGTAATTTAGTCCATCTATTATACTACAAACTTCTTGTAATAGACACCTTTTTCTTTAAGATTGCTTTAGAGCTTTTCTTTTCTTTTTCAGCATCCCCCAAGCCAGATTGAGAAGCACCGCCACGATAATCTGAATCAGAATACTGAACACCATCCTCAGCAGATTGTCATATCCAAATACTTCCCCCAGCCATCCATTCAGCCGGCTGCTCAGCAAGGTATGGATAACAAGCAGGATCAAGGAAGCTTCCCCTATCAATTTCAGTGCTCTACTAAGCAAAAATGTCGATCTTGCAAGATACGCGGAAAGACGGAAGATCACAAGGATTCCTGCCAGTGCGCCAAGGATCACAAGCCCAAAGTGATTATGATTCCCGTAATTCCTTACCGCGATCTCCATCGAACTTTTGTAAATCATGTACGCCCAAACTGTGGAAAGGAAAAAATACAGCCAATGAGTATCCCGGACCATTTCAAGAAAACCGTATTTGCGGAATGCAATGCCCAGCTGATAAAAGACCATACAGTAAAGCGCAACGTCGATACTCCACGGAAGCCAGAGTCCGAAACGTCCGAGTCCAAGCCCGGCTGCCGTGCACAGAAATACGCAGACCCATTTTCCGACTTCTGTTTTTACAAAGTGGTCGATCAGGAGATAGATCACCCGGGTTACGAACAATAAAAGAATAAAATAAACCGGTCCAATGGAATCCGCATCCGGGAATACCCGACTCGCATAGGAAATCCCAAGTACATATTTTTTCAGGATCTGAATAAAATACGGACCGGACCAGTTCGGAATATCGATCAGAATATTCAGAATAAAGCAGACAAGATAAGGTCCTAAAAAAGCTTTCACAAGATGTTTCAATGCCGGAAGGATTCTTTCCTGCTTTTTGTAAAAGTATCCGGAAAGGAATACAAAAGCAACCATATGGCAGGAGTAAATGATCCACCAGAGCGTCGAATCAATATCGAAGTGTCCAACCAGCATTGCCAGGATCAGGAGCCCCCGTTCAATATCAATGACCGGATCGCGCTTCTTCTCTGCCTTTCTGCTCCTGTTTTCTGCTTTCGATTTTAACGGCTGATAGAGTTTCTTGCGCAGGAATTCTATGAACCAGGCTCCGGCAATCGCAAAGATCAGTTCTAAAACGATCCGGATCCAGACAACGATCTGTCCGTGCAGGCCAAGGTATTCCAGTGCGATATGAAAATGGATCGTCTCCAGTGAAAAAAGATGGACCCCGAGAACCGTCAGGGAAGATATCCCAAGCCACTGAAGGAATCGGCTTTTTTCCAAAAGCTTCGCAAGGAAATAAACGAGGAGGGATCCGCTGAATCCGACAATCGGGGAAAACAGAAGATCCACCATATCCGCGGTCACAAAGCCGATGCTGCAGAACCTGAGCCAGATCCCGATCAGCAGGAGCGCAAGAGCGATCAGATAATGATACCATTTTACTTTATCCAGAAGCTGATTCTTTTTCACGGTATATCCGGCCCAAAGGAAGAAGACCGCAAGCATTCCGGACTGAATACTGAACGGAAGCCAGATAAATCTTGCCGAGATGTAACCAA
Organism: Parasporobacterium sp.; assembly: GCA_017515535.1. Taxonomy (GTDB): domain Bacteria; phylum Bacillota; class Clostridia; order Lachnospirales; family Lachnospiraceae; genus RGIG5612. The sequence continues at coordinate 9,654 of JAFWFQ010000008.1, forward strand.
ATAAAGAAATCAGAGCGGAAGCGATCCCCAGCAGTTTGTTGTTGCTGATTTTGCCTGCAAGAAACCGGAACAGGACCAGGGCAAAGAAAAGTGCGGGAAGAAACCAGATCGCGCCGATCCGGACGCCCGGATTAACCCCGGAGACGACTTCACTGTAGGTACCGGATGCAAAAAAGGTACGGATCAGGTCCTTTCCGATCAGTTCTGTAATCGTTTCAATCGAACGGTAATGAAAAACGAAGAAGTACTCCAGAACATCCATGATCATGACCGCAAAACAGGTAATGAAATAAGCCGGCATAAGACGCGAAAACTTCTTGTTTATGAAGTCTTTTGTTAAAGGACCGGCTTTCATCGTATAACCGCTGAGCATAAAAAAGACGACCAGATGAAATCCGTATACAAACTCAAAATTGAACCATCCTTCCAGCTTTGCGCCGGTGTGTCCGAGAATGATACAGATCATCGCGATCGCTTTTGCGGTATCGATCCAATGTTCTCTTTTAGTTGTTGTTGTGACTGTTTCCGCGCTCACGCAACCTTCCCGTCCATGAAATACATTCTTAACTAATGTATTATACCATAAAGGCGGATAAAATGCTCCCTGTGTCAGAAACTTCCTTCGTATTTTTTTCCGATAAACTTAGCCTTTAAGAATGCGGTCCCTTTTTTCCACCAGTTGATGTCATCCATATGGATCACCGGGATCTCTTTTGTCTCTTCTTTTTTGATTTCTCCTGTTTCGAGCTGTCTCTCCAGCCAGACATTAAAGATGATCTCGCTTACCCTTCCGTAGAAACGGCTTTGAAAAACAGAAAGGTTCTGCATCTTTTCATTCTTCTCCATCCGCTCTTTCAATTCAAAGAGGATATCGAAAAGCCATTTGCAGTACTGATCCAGATATTCTTTTTTCAGGATCATCATATTGAACATATATCCGTAAGTCCTCTTTACGACTTTATCATAGGCAGGAACATACTCCGGATATAATTCCGAAATGATCTCTCTCGTAACATCCAGCTGCTCAATATAATGAGTATGCTTATAATGGTCGTAGAGGGACTCAATATAATACTTCCGCTTATTCGGAGTAAAGACCTTGATCTTCCCGAGGTACGGCTGAATCTGTTCAAATGTCAGGACACTGTCGAAAAGATCCTTTGTTTTTTTGTAACCAAAATGACGCCGGTAATGGGCAAGACCGATGTAATCTGCTTCAAGGTTTTTCCACGCCCAGTAAAGTCCTGTCAGCTCACAAAAGCTTGGGTTCAGGATAGAAATATTGTCCCCGGTATTATCTTTTGTATAGCCGAGATCAAGTGGATTTCCCTCGGCATCCGTTTTTCCTTCCGCACCGACATGCAGCGGAAGATACATCGGATCCTTTGGCATCTGATAGGATTTATGCGCCGCGATTATAATCGTTATTTCCTGTTTCCCCATTTTCATCCGCCTCCTGTTATTTTTCTTCCCAGTGATCCAGTTCCTCTTTTAATGCTCCAAGGAGCTCTTTTTCATCCAGCTTCCGTATGATCTCTCCGTGTTTGATCAGGAGTCCGCAGCCTTTTCCGCCTGCGATTCCGAGATCTGCCTCTTTCGCTTCCCCCGGACCGTTGACAACGCAGCCCATAACAGCGACTTTGATGGAAAGATCATATCCGACGACCATGGTCTCCACTGCATTTGCAAGAGAGACCAGATCAATTTCCGTCCTTCCACAGGTTGGACAGGATATCACCGTGATTCCTTCTTTCCGAAGGCCCAGATTCCGAAGGATCGCCTTTGCACTCTTGATCTCCTCGACCGGATCGCCGGTCAGCGAAACACGGATCGTATCACCGATTCCCTGATAAAGAATGATTCCTAATCCCATCGCGCTCTTGATATTACCGGACGTGACGGTTCCGGATTCCGTGATCCCGACATGAAGCGGATGAAGCGTCTTTTGCGCAATCAGCTCGTGAGCCTTCGCACACATAACGACATCACTGCTTTTAATACTGATCACAAGATTATCATATCCGAGATCTTCGATTATTTTTGCCTTATCCAGCGCGCTTTCCACAATTCCTTCCGCCGTAACGCCCTTATATTTTTCCACAAGTTCTTTCTCCAAAGAACCGGAGTTAACGCCGACCCGGATCGGAATATTCCGCTCTTTCGCACAGGAAACAACGGCCTTGATATTATCGATGCCTCCGATATTTCCGGGGTTGATCCGGATCTTGTCCGCTCCGTTTTCCATCGCAAGGATCGCCAGCTTATGGTCAAAGTGGATATCTGCAACCAAAGGGATCTGAATCTCTTTCCGGATCTCCCGAAATGCCTTGGCAGCTTCTTCCGTATTCGCCGTTGCACGGATGATCTCACAGCCAGCTTCTTCAAGCCGGTGGATCTGTTCAACCGTTGCCTTGACATCCCAGGTCTTCGTATTGGTCATCGACTGGATCGCGATCGGAGCACCGCCCCCGATCGTAACATTTCCGATTTTTACCTGTTTTGTTGTTTCTCTGTGGTTCATACTATTCCTTTTTGTATTGTATTATTATCTTTCTGTTTTCCTTCTCTTCTGTCAGAAGAATTTCAGTACATCGTTTACCAGAACAACGACTGCAAGGATCATGATCAGGACCGCACCAACCATGGTAATGATTCCTTCGTACTTTTTCTTGATCGGTTTCCGCCGGATTGCTTCAATGATCAAGAGGATGAATCTTCCTCCGTCAAGTGCAGGAAGCGGAAGAAGGTTCAGAACACCCAGGTTTGTACTTAAGAGGATCACAATACTCAGCATATTCATCAGCGTCACAAGGAAGCCGGAAGGTGCGGAAGCGTCATAGGTCGTACCGATAACTTCAACGATTCCGACCGGTCCGGAAAGCATATCCAGAGAACCCCTTCCGGAAAACAGGATCCCGAGGCTCTTAAAGACGGATACAATCTCATATTTCATTTCCGCAAAACTATACTTCAGCGTTCCGAGCGTATTTGCCTTCACATTCTCCCGGTTATACTGGAATCCGAGACGATATGCGCTTTCCTTGTCCGGTGTAACCGTGACTTTCTTTTCCCCTCCGTGATGGAGGATCGTCAGAGAAACCGGCTCCGAAGTAATTTCATGCTCATCAAAATAGGTTCCGAGGTCCGCACCGGTCTCGATCTTAACGCCGTTGATTTCCGTGATCACATCGCCTTTGATGATCCCGGCCTTCTCCATCGGACTTCCTTCCGTGACTTCCGCGATCTCAGCCGGTGCATCATTCGCATAGTAGGAAAGTCCAATCACATAGTATTCAAATTCTTTTGGCAGGATATTCGCCTTATAAGTTTCCCCGTCCCGCTCATAAACGATCTCGACCGGTTTGCTGTCCGACTCCAGCGGGTGAAGATAGGACTCTAAGACGATTTCCCTTCCGAAATCAACTTTTGTTCCGTTGAACTTTTTAATAAGGTCGCCTTCCCGCAGTCCGGCTTCATACGCAGGAGAATCCTCTACCACCGCCGTTACTGTCGGCGGATCATATCCGGACGTCCCGACGACTATAACCGCCAGAACAAATGCGAGAAGAAAATTGAAGAACGGTCCGGCAAGCGTAATGCTCATGCGTGCCCAGACCGACTTTTTATCGTAGGATCGTTCGTCATCCGTCCCGTCGTCCTCATCTTCCAACATACCCAGCATCTGACAGGAACCGCCGAACGGGATCGCTTTCAGTGAAAATCTCGTTCCTGTTTTTTTGCTGACATGAGAAACGATCCGGGGGCCGAAACCGATGGAAAACTCTTTGACAAAGACCCCGTTTTTGACCGCAAGGATATAATGTCCAAATTCGTGGACAATGATCAAAATCCCTAATATAACAATTGCTAAAATAATACTGATAAAACTCATCCGGAAATAATCTGCTCTCCAATCGTAATGATTTCTTCCAGTGTCGGATCCGCGATGACTTCATGGTGATCCATTTCCGCCTCGATCGAATCCGCGATTTCCAGATATCCGATCTTTCCGTCAATAAAGTCCGCAACAGCCCTCTCGTTCGCGGCATTAAAGACGGTCGGAAGAGATCCTCCGGTCTCGATTGCCCGGTAAGCAAGCGCAAGTGCCTTAAACGTATCAAGGTCCGGTTTTTCAAAAGTCAGATTTCCAAGCTCAAAAAGATCCACCCGTTTTCCTTCCAGGAACCGTCTCTCCGGATAAAGGATCGCGTATTGGATCGGGATCTTCATATCCGGTGTTCCAAGCTGCGCTATGATCGCTCCGTCCTTAAACTGAACCGCTGAGTGGATAATACTCTGCGGCTGGATCACGACCTGGATCTGTTGCGGTTCCACGTCGAAAAGCCATTTTGCCTCGATGACTTCAAGTCCTTTATTGGCAAGCGTGGAAGAATCGATCGTAACTTTTCTTCCCATTGTCCAGTTCGGATGCTTCAGGGCATCTGCGAGCGTTACATTCCGGAGTTCTTCTTTTGTCCTTCCGCGGAACGGACCTCCGGAAGCTGTCAGAAGGATCTTGTCGATCTCATTTCCGCGCTCTCCGTTCAGGCTCTGGAAAATCGCACTGTGCTCAGAGTCTACAGGATAAATGTTAACGCCCTGTGTTTTTGCTTCAGACATGATCAATGCCCCGGCGCAGACCAGAGTCTCCTTATTAGCCAGAGCCAGATCTTTTCCTGCCTTGATCGCCGCCATCGCAGGCCGGATCCCGACCATTCCGACGACAGCTCCTACGGTAATGTCCGTACTTTCATACGCGGCAGTCTCACAAAGTCCCTCCATTCCCGAAACGAGCCGGATCCGGTTTAAAACCTGTCCGGAAGGGTCCTTTTCTATCAAAAGATCCGAAAGCGGCGCGATCTTTTTTTCGTCATAAACGCAAACAAGTTTTGGAGAAAACTCCAAAATCTGTTCTGCTAATAATTCAATATTCTGATTTCCACTGATTGCTTCTACGGAAAGATCCGGATTTGCACGGACAACTTCCAGCGTCTGTGTTCCGATCGATCCGGTAGCGCCCAGTATTGAAAGACGTTTCATCTTGATTCCTCTAATTCACAATATTCATATAGATCGTGATCAGGAAGATAATCGGCGCAACCATGATCACACTGTCAAACCGGTCCAGGATCCCTCCATGCCCCGGAATCAGTTTACTATAATCTTTGATCCCGACTTTCCGCTTGATCGCAGAAGCAGCGAGATCTCCAACCTGTCCTGCAGCCGCAGCAAACATACAGATTATCCCGAAGATCAACGGCGCATGCGGAACATCCGGGATGTATTTCTGGACGATCAGTCCGTAAACAACGCCAAGGACGATAGCTCCAACAACTCCTCCGATGGCTCCTTCGACGCTCTTCTTCGGGCTCAGTTTCGGTACAAACGGATGCTTTCCGAAAAGCATACCGACGAGATATGCAAAGATATCACAGCCCCAGCTAGAAAGAACAACCAGCCATACGAGGTAAGCGCCGGAAGGCGGATGGATACGTACAATAAACAGGAAGGATAAAGCAACTCCGACATAAAAAACACTGAAGAAACCGGCGAAGGTCTGCTCCAGTGAATACCTCGGATAAGTAAGAACAAAAACAGCAAGGTCCGCAACCAGAAGGATTGCGAAAATAAGCAGTGTATATTCGATGGAACCAAAGATAAGCAGAACAATATAATAGGCGATCGTCGCAAGATATCCGACCCATGCAAAAACGCCCCAATAAAGCTTCAGAGCTTTGTAAAACTCATACTGACCCAGCAGGGAAAGAAGTAGGAGAAATCCCCACATAACATATCCCCCGACAACGAATACTGTGACCAGGATCGCTGTCATGATCAAGCCGCTGATCGTCCTTACCCAAAAGCTCTTGTTTTTCAACAGGCCCTTGCTCCGGTCATCCGTCAGTTCTTCTTTTTGTCTTCTTGGTCTTTTATCCGTCATGTTTCCTTATTTCAGTTTTCCGTATCTTCTGTCTCTGGAAGAGTATTTTTCAATTGCCTTGATCAGTTCTTCCTTGTTGAAATCCGGCCAAAGGACATCCGTAAAATAGAACTCCGCATAAGCCAGCTGCCACATCAAAAAATTCGAAAGCCGCTCTTCTCCGCTCGTCCGGATCAGAAGGTCCGGATCCGGAATATCTGCAGTATCAAGATATTGCTCCAGCATTTCTTCACTGATTTCCGAAGCGTCGATTTTCCCTTCCCTTTCCTCACGGACAAGCTTTCGGACTGCACGGATGATCTCATCCCTCGATCCGTAATTCATCGCGATCTGGAACGAGATCCCGGTATTGTTTTTTGTTGTTTCCTCCAGATTCCGGATCGCATCAATTATATCCGGACTTAGCTTGGTCCGGTCACCGATGATCCTCGCCCGGACATTATTTTTCATACATTTCGCAAGGGAACTGACGAGATACTCCCGGAAGAGGTTCATGATCACTTTCACCTCTTCATAAGGTCTCGCCCAGTTCTCTGTAGAAAAAGCATAAACGGTAAAATACTTTACTCCAAGATCATCCGCATCTTCTAAGATCTGCTCTAAGACCTTTGCGCCTTTCGCATGGCCGTACGTCCTCGGACGGTGGCGCTTTTTTGCCCACCTTCCGTTTCCGTCCATAATGATCGCGATATGTCTTGGAATCTTCAGTTCGTTATCCATCTGTCTCCTGTCAGGACGCACGCCCGAAACCGCTTCTTACGACGGTTAGACGGTCATGATCTCGTCGGTCTTCTTAGAAACTGCCTTGTCGATCTCATCGATATATTTATTCGTCAGCTTCTGCATCTCATCTTCAAGATCCTTGCCTTCATCTTCTGAAATCTCGCCGGCCTTCGTTGTCTTCTTGAACGATTCAATTCCGTCTCTCCGGATATTCCGGATCGCGACTTTTGCGTCTTCCCCGCGTTTCTTAACGTCTTTTGCAAGCTCTTTTCTTCGTTCTTCTGTCAGCTCCGGGAAAACAAGACGAATATTCTTTCCGTCGTTTGTCGGATTGATCCCGATATCAGAAGCATTGATCGCACGCTCGATCTCCTTGACCATTCTCGGCTCCCACGGTGCGATCACAATACACTTCGGCTCCGGAACGGAAATATTACCGACCTGCTGAAGCGGAGTCGGGGTTCCGTAATAATCAACGGTGATCTTGTCAAGGATATGGGGATTTGCCCTTCCCGCGCGGATCCCGACAAAATCTCTCTCCAGACTGTCTAACGTTTTTCCCATCTTCTCTTCGTATTTTTCTGTTCTCTCGCTCATAACTGATCCTTCCTTTGTTATTTATTCACCGTAACATCCGTTCCGTTAAACCGGGTTCCAAGTGCTTTCACGATTGAATTCTTTTCTTTCAATGCAAAGATCCGCATCGGGATCTGATGTTCATCCAAAAGGGCGGATGCGGTAAGGTCAATGACTCCCAGCTTCCGTTCAACGACTTCATGGATCGAAATCTTCTTAAACTTCTTAGCATCCGGATTCTTTCCCGGATCGCTGTCATATACGCCGTCAATATTCTTCGCTGCAAGGATCACGTCCGCATCCATTTCCATTGCCCGAAGGACGACACCGGTATCGGTCGAGAAATACGGATGTCCGGTTCCTCCTGCAAAGAAGACAGCTCTTCCTTCCGCAAAGTATTCATTCGCCTTGTCTTTGCTGAAGACCTCCGTAAAGGTACTGACCGGCCATGGGGTAAAGATCGCTGTCTTGATCCCCGCCGCGCGGAAATGCTCTGAAACATAGATACAGTTCATAACCGTTGCAAGCATTCCGATCGAGTCCGATTTCGGACGGTCGATCTGGAGGTTGCTTTTCCCTCTCCAGATATTTCCCCCGCCGATCACGATTCCGACATCCGTTCCGCCCTGAATGATCTTTTTGACCTGTGCGGCGATCCTTGCGATTTCTTCCTCGTTATATCCTCCGCCTTCTCCCGCGAGCGCCTCTCCGCTCAGCTTAAGAAGGATTCTTTTATATTTCTTTACGGTTTCACTTTTTTTTGCTTTTGTCACTTTTACTGCCCCCGTTCTGACTGTTGGCTTTTTGCTGCCTTTCTGAATTAATTTGGCCATTCTTTTCTCCTTTTTCCAGCTCATAGGCCGACCCATATTTTATCATATTCTGTATGCTAAGGAAACCTATAACTGCTCCTTAAAGACCTTGAAAAGGCCCTCCCGCATCATATCATCAAATAACTCATAAAAATCTTTCTTGGAAACGATATAATCATTCGCAAGCCACCAGCGGACCGAGACCAAATGGTTATATGCAAAAAGATTGGCAAAAAGAGATGCCTTAAAGAATTTTTCCTGATCTGTTTTGATATCCGGATGGTGAATAATATTCCGTTTGATGATATTTTCCGCGATTGCTTCGATCATTTCATCAAAAATATTCCGGTCGATCTGGGCTGTCCAGAGGATCTCGTAGATATCTTTTTTGGAAATAATGAAATCCACGGTCTTCCTGAACGGCATCTTATACTTGTCTTCATTGATCGTATCCGGGTCAGCGTCAACAAAAACAACATCATTCTCTCTCCGGAATTCTTCCATTGTCCGGGCGATATAATCGTCCAGCAGGTCAAATTTATCCCGGTAATGCTTGTAAAACGTTGTCCGGTTGATCCTTGCTTTGGTACAAAGCATCCCGACAGTGATCTTATTGAACGGCGTTTTCTTAAGGCTTTCAAGAAGCGCCATGTCAATACTTTCCAGAGTTTTAATTACACGAAGATCTTCCTTTGCCATAATCCATACCTACCCTTTAAATACAACTCATTATCCGTTCTTTCCCCCAAAAGAACAAAAAAGACAATTTGTTGGATAAACCACATATTCACCGATATTATAATATCATCTTTTTGTAAAATGTGATAGTATTGAATCAACATTTTATTGTTTTTTTGTAGTTTTTTCGTCATATTGATCTTTGGTCATCAGCTTAAGAGACGCAGCATGAAAGAGTCCTTTTTCACAAAAGATAAATTTTTTTATAAAAGCATGTTCAGCATGCTTGCTTTTGTCGCGCTCCAGAACATTGTCGCTTATTCGGTCAATATGGCGGACAATATCATGCTCGGGACATATTCCCAGGCAGCCCTTTCCGGAGCAGCGACCGTAAACCAGGTCTTTTTCATTATCCAGCAGTTTGCGATTTCTTTCGGAAACGCGCTCGTTGCGCTGGCAGCCCAATACTGGGGCCAGAACCGGGTCCGGCCGATCCGGATCCTGACCGGGATCACACTGAAAGTCGGAGCCGCGATCAGTATCCTTCTGATCCTGGTCTGTGCCCTGATCCCGTCCGGGATCGTCCGGATCTTTACAAATGATGCGGCGATCATTTCCGAAGGCACAAAATATCTGCTCCTGATCATGTGGACTTTCCTGCTCTACATCATCACAAATATCCTGATGGCTGCTTTGAGAGCAGTCGGAACTGTCAATATCTCGTTTTATATCTCCATTGTTTCGCTTGTTGTAAACGTCGGGATCAACTATGTCCTGATCTTCGGTAAATTCGGATTCCCGGAGATGGGGATCCGCGGCGCCGCGATCGGAACTCTTATCGCTCGAATACTGGAACTCCTGATCGTTCTTGTCTTTCTGGCGAAATTCGACAAGAAGCTCCATCTCTTCCGGAAGGTTCCGAAGGATTCTGTAGATATGGAGTTTTCTGCCGGAAATTCCGCGCTTTCCTGGCTTACGAACAACAACAAAAATCTTTGGAGCGATTTTCTTAAAGTATATTTTCCAATCTTCTGCGCAACTGTCCTCTGGGGGATCTCAGTACCGATGCAGACGGCGATCTTAGGGCATATGTCTGCGGATGCGATCGCGGCGAACTCCGTTGCGACGACATTCTATCAGTACCTCAAGGTCATCGTTGTCGCCATGAGTTCTACGAGTGCGGTCATGATCGGTCAGAGTATCGGCCGCGGAGACATGAAACGGATCAAGTCCGACGGAAGGACGCTTTCAGTCATTGATGTTGTGATCGGCCTGATCTTAGGGATCCTTCTTGTCGTATTAAAGAATCCTCTGCTCTCCCTTTATGATCTGAATCCGAACGCGATGAGACTTGCCGGAAACCTGATCCTTATCATGGCAGTTATCATGGTCGGAATGAGCTACCAGATGCCGGTCAGTTTCGGTATCATCCAGGGCGGAGGCGACGCGAAATTTACGATGGCAATGAACCTGATCTCAACCTGGTGTATCGTTATGCCGCTTTCCTTTATGGCCGCATTCTGGTGGAAATGGCCGGTGGAATGGGTCGTTGTTGTTGTCCAGTCCGACCAGATCTTTAAATGCCTTCCGACCTGGCTCCATTTCCGGAAGTATAAATGGATGAAAAAACTGACAAGAGAAGGCTGACGGTGAAGTCGAAAAGTCCAGGACCGCATCGTCCTTTTCTGTAATAACAAAAAACAGACACCGGATCGTGTCTGTTTTTTATCGGTGTGACAGGATTTGAACCTGCGACCTCTGCGTCCCGAACGCAGCGCTCTACCAAACTGAGCCACACACCGTTATATCGAATGCGTCTGTTTCTTGCAGACGCAAGCGTTATTATATCTCACGAAAAATTCTATGTCAACATAAAGCTTTCTTTTTCTTCCACGGAATCCGGTCGATTCCAAAACGGATCAGAACAGCAGCCACCGCCTCGATCAGAATAATAAGCAGCATTAGATAGAACGAGTCCTCCTCTGTCAGAGGAGTGATCCACGCCTGCAAACGATAGCTGAAGAAAACATGAATGATAAGGAATACGATTCCGGCCTTTCCGATCAGCGAGAGAACCTTGGTCATGATCGGCATCGACTGAAGAATATAGCAGGAAAGCCGGTAGATCACAAGGATTCCGGAAAGCGCCCCGACGATCACAACACCATAATAATTACGGGTCCCATAATCCCGGATCGCCGGCTCCATTCCGTTCTTAAAGATCATAAAGGTCCAGATTGCGGAAAGGACAAAGTACAGCCAGTGGGTCTTTCGGACAATTTCAAGGATTCCGTACTTGTGGAAAGAAACGCCAAACTGATAGAACAGAAGTCCATAGAGCGCGATATCGATTCCCCATGGAAGCCAGATCCAGAAATAGCCAAGAACGATCCCCGCTATCGTGCAAAGAAGAACGACGATCCATTTCCCGATCTCATTCCGGACCCAGTGATCGATCAGAAGATAGAATACCTGGACCAGGAACATCAATAAAAGGAGATATAACGGTCCGACAGAAGCAACATCCGGAAGGACCAGCCTCGAAAAGGACATTCCTGCTGCATATTGTCCCAGGGTCGAAGCAAAATATGGTCCGGACCAGCTCGGAATATTCAATAGCAGATGGACGATCAGACAGAACAGATAGGTTCCCAAATATTTTTTTACAAGCCCGAGAATCGCCTTTGGAAGGCTCTCCGGCTTTTGATAAGCACTTCCCGAAAGAAACAGAAAACCTGCAATATAACAGGAATAAATGATCGAACGAAGGACCGGATCAATATCAAAAAGTCCGACGATCATCGCAAGGACTAAAAGTCCCCATTCGATAAGACGGATCCTCTCCTCTTCTGTCTCAGACGGATTTTGAGTTCTTTCCAGAAGTCTCTCCTGCACCGGCCGATAGGCCTTTGTTTGAAACAATTCCACCAGCGGCGTCAGAATGAGAACAAGAATTAGATGTAAAACAATGATTCCCCAGAACGAAGCTCTTCCGGATAATCCGGCTGCTCTCATGATCCGTCCGAGCGGGAACGTCTCCAAAACAACAAGATGGACACACAGGAAGGTCAGAGAATGAATGCCGTACCAGCAGACGATCTTTGCCTTGCTAAGAAGCTTTGCAAGAAAATAAACCAGGACTGCTCCGCAGATTCCGACAAGTGTAGAGATCAAAAGATCCGTTGCATTCGCGGAAACAAAATAGACCGCGCTGAAGTCCAGATAGATCCCTCCCAGGAAAATGATCAGAGCGATCAGATAATGGTACCATTTCAGTTTCTTGAGAAGATCGTTCTTTTTGATCGTAAATCCGAGCCAAAGAAAGAATACAGCAAACAGACCGGATTGTACGCTGAACGGAAGCCAGATAAAACGGGCCGTGATATTCCCCGCAAGCGCGACGATTGCGGAAACGATCCCGAGGATCTTATTATCCCGGATCTTCGAGGATAGAAACCGGAAAATCAACAGTGCAAAAAACAGAGCCGGAAGGAACCAGATCGCACCGATCCGTGCTCCCGTATCCAGACCTGTCACAATTTCCGTAAAGGAACCGGATCCATAAAAAGTCCGAAGCAGATCCGCACCGATCGATGCCGTAACCGCTTGGATCGAATGGTTTCCGTTAAGAAACAGCTCATAAAAAACATCAAGGATCAGAACAAAAACGCAGGTAATAAAATACGGCGTCATCAGACGGCGGAATTTCTGCGAAAGATATTCATTCGATAATGGTCCGGTCCGGAAGGTATAGCCGCTTAAAAGGAAGAAGACAACAAGATGAAAGCCGTGAACAAACTGGAAACTGAATCCGTCGCCTTCCGGAATTCCGACATGTCCCAGAATAATAAAGAGCATCGCAATTGCTTTCGCAGCGTCGATCCACCCTTCTCTCTCTTTCGTTGTAGGGACTGTCTCCGTTCTCAAATAGCCTTATCCTTTCTGTGAATCTTCTTTCTGATCCCTTCAATTACCAAATAGCAGATAACGCAGAAAACAAAGAGGCCGACGCCTTTCACAAGGGTTCCGGCAATACCGGAAAACCTGTTTCCGACGATCTCAGCAAAACCAAGCTGGAGACAGTAAATCGGGATACTGAGTCTGCCCAGAAAGCCGAAAATGCGGAAGTTCAGTTTCGCTGTATAGGTCTGTCCTGAGAGTGTCAATGTTGTTGACAGCACGAAAAGAAGGGTCGACACGATGTCGAACGGCTGTTCCAGGAACCATGCATAAGCAAAAACTCCGAAGAAACTGACTACTTCGACGATCGTAAACAGAAGTTTTATTTTGCTGCTGAAGGATTTCTTCTTCAGCCACTCCTTCAGATACCAGACATCAACACCGATCAGCATTCCTCCCAGTGCCCGCATATCCAATCCAAAGATTCCGAAAGTCCCCTTATGCCAGCCTGCAACCGTTCCGTCTACTGCAATCAGAAGTCCAAACAGAATAAGCGGCAGGATCGTTAAGACAAAGACTTTGCTCTTTTTCATATGCTGAAGCAAAAGGACCAGGATGATCAAGGCAGGAATCATACATGCAATATACCAGAGCTGGGGATTTATATAAGGCGGAGTCATCAAACCGTCCCTAAGCTCGATTTCAAAAGGAACAACACCGAATCCGGAAAGCAAAAGGAGATTTGCGGGAAGATACAGGATCCATTTTAAAAGGGCGGTCCCTGTCAGTTTCCATGCAAACGCAGTGTTGACCCAGATCATCATGATCCCAAGCGTTGTATACGGAAGAAGCCGTTTGATCTTTGACCAGACATAAGAAAAGGGATACCATCGTTCTTCAACAGGATTCCGGTAACGGATCTTCTGCATGTGCTGCATCGTAAAAACTCCGGTCAGGATATAAAAGAACTCTACAAATGTCCATCCAAGCGGCATAATATCCGCATGAAAAAGAACGATACAGAAGCAGGCAATAAACCACTCCAGCTCAATATAATAATTTTTACCGGAATTGATTGCTTTCATGAAGAAAACGAAGCTCCCTGAAGTCATTTCTGTATAACATTAGAATTATACTATTTCAGACCTATAAAAAGCAACTATAACAAGAAGACCCCGCAATCCGCGGGGTCTTCTTTCAGTAAGGAAAGGAAAGTATGATTACTGTATTGTGATCCTCTTTGGTGGTTCCGGAACAACTTCCGGCTCCTTCGGAACTTCCAGTTTCAGTACGCCATTGTTGTAAGAAGCTTTGATATTCTCTTCGTTTGCATATTCTCCGATAAAGAAGCTTCTTTTACAGGAACCTTCAAACCGCTCTTTGCGGATGTATTTCCCGTTCTCATACTGCTCTTCATCAGAAACAGTCTTACTTGCGGAAACAGTCAAATATCCATCTTTTAAGTCTACCTGGATATTCTCTTTATTGAATCCCGGAAGATCCATGCTGATAATATACTCCGTATCTGTTTCCTGTACGTCCGTCTTCATGATCTTCGTATTTGTTCCGACTTCGGAGTTTGACCAAAACGGAGCTTTAAAAAAGTCATCAAAAAATTTGTTTTCTCTTTTTGTTAAATACATTGTTATAACCCTCCTGGTTTTGTTTTTTTAATGAGATTGCTATATCATTTATATTTGTTATAGCTGGATTATAACATAATTGTTAGCACTGTCAAGTGTTGAGTGCTAATATTTTTGTGAATTCTTTGTGAAAACAATAGAACGAAAAAAATATGGTGTTATCTCCCGGCCATAATAAAAAACGCCGGATCCGGATCCGGCGTAATCTTTTGGTTTTCTTTTATTCTAAATGGGCTTCGATCTTATATTGTCCATCTGCGGTTCTGGATCCTTTAACAACAACCCCTCCGCCCCCGTCTTCGAAACGATAGGTCTCTGTGATCTCTTCTCCCTCCGGTTTTCCTTGTAATTCTTTTTTGAAATCCGAAAGGATCCCGGGAACAATGGTAAGATAGATCCTTGTTCCCTCTTTCGTCCCATATCGTTTCTGCAGCTGCCCTAATAACGGGTTGTTTGCCATTCCTCTGCTCCTCTAGTCCTCGATCTCGATTTCTTTTAGAAGTTCCGGATTAAACTCGCTGTCATATTGCTCTTTCAGTTTCTTGTTCGTGACAAGGAAGTAAATAACGCAAAGCGCGATCTGAAAGACTGTGGAGATCGGCGTTGCAAGTCCGATAAAGAACAGATTTGTATTTGGAAGCGAGCGCATAAGGAAGGCTACCGGAACTCTTATCGCTACTCCGAGAAAACCCTGGATCATTGTAATACCGGTCCGTCCGCAGCCGTTAAAATATCCGATGAAACAGAACAGGAAGGAAGTCAGGAATGTATCGATCGCGTAGGATCTTAAATAAAGAGCCGCAGCTTCCATAACCTCCGGATCGGTTGTAAAGAACCGCGTGATCCAGGTTCCGTGCAGTCCAGCGATAAAATACATGATCGTAGCAAAAGCCAGTGAGGTCCAGATCGCATGAAATAGTGCCTTCTTTGCTCTTTTGAGTTTCCGTGCTCCGACATTATGGGCAACGATCGCCGACAGTGATTGCAGAAAAGCACTCGGAACAAGCATGATAAATAAGATCAGTCTTCCCCCGACGCCGACAGCGGCGGACTCGATCAGTCCCAGGGTATTCGCGACAGCTGCCAGGATCATAAAGGATGCTGTAACAACAAGTTCCTGTGCTGCGAGCGGAAGCCCCAGCCGGAAGATCCTCTTGCAGATCGCCCCCTGGAATTTCAGATTGGATTTATCAAAGGAAAACGGAAGCCCTCGTTTTTTTACGATCAGAAGCGAGACCACGACGCTGACTGCCTGGGCAAAGATCGTTGCGATCGCAGCGCCTGCTGCCGCCATTCCAAAAACGCCGACAAGAAGCAGATCTCCCGCGATATTTACGATACAAGCAATGGAGACCGTGATCAGCGGCGTCTTGGAATCACCGATTCCACGGAAGACACTGCCGATGATATTGTAAGCAACGGTAAAGATCATTCCGATGGAACAGATCCGTACATAGATCGTTCCCTGTGCAAGTGCCTCCTCCGGTGTTTGAAGCAGCATAAGGAGCGGCTTCGCACAAGTAAAAAGGATCACCGTAAGAATTACGGCAAGGACAGCGAAGGTTATGATACTGGTTCCGATCACATCTCCTGCGTGCTTCCTTTTGCCTTCGCCGATATACTGGCCCAGCATGATCGTTGTGCCCATCGCGATCGCCGTAACGATTGCCGTAAGAGAAAAGACCGGCTGGCTCCCCATTGCAACTCCGGAAACGTGGAGCGCCTCGCCGAACTGACCAACAATAAGAAGATCCACCGCACCATAAAGAGACTGGATCGCAAGCGCGGCCAGAACCGGGAGCATAAATTTCATCATGGGGCCCAGGATCGGACCATTTGTAAAATCAACGACTTTCTTTTCTTTTTTCATAATTCTTCAAGTTAATTTAATCATATTCATTATAAACAATACATATAAAAATGTCCAAAGATTAAGATAGCGTTTTTTATATGTGAACATAAAACAGAGAGAAAAAAGGCCCCGGTCATTGACTGACCGGAGCCGTTGTTTCAAAAAGCCGGAGCGATTACTGCATCTGTTTTGCAACTTCCTCAGCAAAATTCTCCTGTCTCTTCTCAATTCCTTCGCCGACTTCGAAGCGAACGATCTTCTTGATCGCAAGATCCGGATTTACAGACTTCAGATACTGTGCAACTGTCTGCTTTCCGTCTTCCGCTTTAACATAGGTCTGATCAAGAAGGCACATCTCTTTGAGCTGTTTGGAAACACGTCCCTCAACAAGTCCGTTGAAGATCTTGTTTTCAGCGATCGCGTCCTTAACGTCCATAGCAAGACCTGCGATCAGTGTCTTAGCTTCAGCAGAAAGGAAGTTGAACAAATACTTCAGGTTGTTCTTCTGCTCTTCGTAAGCTGCTGCATCTGCTTCCGTAAACTTATTTCCTTCAGAAGCTGTATTCAGAAGGTTCTTAAGGATCGGTGCCGGAAGAGATTCCGGAGTATTCAGAGCGCTGTCGATCGTGATCTCTCTTAATTTCTCAACTTCTTCTTCAGACATATCATAACGGCTGATATACTGCGGGTTCATAGCTGCAACCTGCATTGCAATATTCTTCATTGCTTCGTCAGCGCCGTCAGCTGCATTTGCTTCAACTAAAACGCCGATACGTCCGCCGCCGTGGATATAAGGAACAACGATGCCGTCTGTATTGATCTTTACAAATCTTCTGATCGTGATCTTCTCACCGATCGTAGCAATAATGCTTACAAGTGCTTCCGCAACGGTCTTGGACTCATCACCTGCAAACTTCGCATCCATAAGAGCATCAACATCTGCTGCGTCGCAAGCGAAGATGCTTTCGATAACATCAGAAACAAAATTCTGGAATTTATCATTCTTTGCAACAAAGTCAGTTTCGGAGTTTACTTCAACCATAACTGCTGTGTTGTCTTTCACAACGACTTTAACGATACCTTCCGCAGCGATCCGGCTTGCTTTCTTAACAGCCTGTGCCTCACCCTTTTTACGAAGGATCTCTACAGCAGCGTCCATATCTCCATCTGTTTCAACAAGCGCGTTCTTGCAGTTCAGTACGCCGGCGCCTGTAAGCTCTCTTAATTCTTTGACCATAACTGTCGTAACTTGTGCCATGTTCTTTTCCTCCTCTGTGATAATTATCTTTTCCTGTTAAACCGAAGATTACTCAGCTTCTGCTACTGCTTCTTCCTGTACTTCCTCTTCCGGAACTTCGTATTCTTCACCCTGGTTTGCTTCAACGATAGCGTCAGCCATCTTGGAAACGATCAGTTTGACCGCACGGATCGCGTCATCGTTGCCCGGGATAATATAGTCAAGGTCGTCCGGATCACAGTTTGTATCGCAGATTCCGATGATCGGGATATGGAGTTTCTGAGCTTCCTGGATACAGATCTTTTCTTTCTTCGGGTCAACTACGAAGACAGCATCCGGAAGTTTTCTCATTTCCTTGATTCCGCCAAGGTTCTTCTCAAGTTTCTCAAGCTCTTTCTTAAGCGCGATAACTTCTTTCTTCGGCAGGACATCGAAAGTTCCGTCTTCTTCCATTTTCTCGATGTCTTTTAATCTCTTGATTCTGCTCTGGATTGTCTTAAAGTTGGTAAGCATTCCGCCAAGCCATCTTTCGTTTACATAGAACATTCCGCAGCGCTCAGCTTCCACACGGATTGCTTCCTGTGCCTGCTTCTTTGTTCCAACGAAGAGGATCGTACCGCCCTGTGCAGCGATATCAGAAACTGCATCAAATGCATCGTCGATCATACCAACGGTTTTCTGAAGGTCGATAATGTAGATACCGTTTCTTTCGGTGTAGATGTACGGAGCCATTTTCGGGTTCCATCTTCTGGTCTGATGTCCAAAATGAACACCTGCTTCAAGTAACTGTTTCATTGAAATAACGCTCATGTCTATTTCCTCCTTTTCTTGTTTTTACACTCACAGGAAAACAATGCGCAGAACAGCGCAAATAAAGAATCTGTAAGTGTTTTTCGTCCTTCTGCTGTCTTCTCTCGAAAGCCACCCTCCAGTTACAAAGGGCACACGCTCCGAAATCGGCAGAAGTGAATAGTCATGCAACTCGGCTATTGTAGCCTAAAAAAGCTTGTTCCGCAAGCATTTTTTTACATTATTTGGTCCGTTTTTTCAGGTTCTTCCGGCACGTCGGAAAGAGTTACCTTTCTTCGGTTTCTGAACCGGAAAATAATCGTAAGCATAACAAGCGCGAACAGGGCAAGAATTGAAATGATGAGCCCTGCAAGGAACCCCGGAACCTGATAACGGAATTCAACGGTATGCGTTCCTTCCGGGAGCCGGACCTGGATAAAGGCACCATAGAAATCATGAATCCTTTCCCAATGTCCGTCAACAGAAACGCTCCACCCTTTGTCGTACGGAATCGTCGTAAACAGCATCCCTTCTTTATCAGCGGAAACCGTTCCCTTAATATAGGTATCTCCGAACTCCGAGATCTCAAGCGGATTCTCGCCGAATCGTTCAAGCGCCGAATTCAATGCGGCCTCGTCCATCATCGCCGGGATCACACTGAATGTTGTTACTTCCTCGTCCGAGATCGTCAGTACCATCTCATCTCCGCGTTCAACCATTCCGGCATCAATGATCATCGGGCACTCCAGATTCGTATAAGTCTTGCTCTGACCGGTCCGCTCTCCGGAAGAAAACGTGACTGTCAGGTTCTTGACCCCCGGATCCATATAGAAGAATAGTCTGCCGTCTTTGCTTGCGGCATATGAAACGGATTCTCCCTCAAGTTTTGTTTCGGTCTCAAAAACAGGAGCTGCATCCTTCGCAGCGTCGATAAAATCATTCTGGACCGTGAACGGATCTGTGGAGCTCAAATTGACTTCCGCCTGTGTCGTTTCATTGACCATAAACCCAAGCGGAAGTGAATACTTACTGCGGTAAAGGTACATTCCCTCCCGATCTGCCTCTAATGTCAGATACGGGTCCCTGATCTCTTCCTGGCTCAGTTTATACCGGACGCCCAGAAGTGCTGAAGTAAACGGCGTATTCCCATAATATGAGAACGAGTTTGTCCCATACTGGAGACCGAAGGATTCGTAATAATCCGAGAGAGCTTCGCTCGTGACAGAAGAAAAGATTGAAGCCGACCGGTACCCGGACCAGGATCCGTCGTTCTTCGTTCGTCTCTGAAGCTTTTCGACCCGGTAGAAGTCCGTATCCGGTATCTCATTCAGCAGATAGGTGATCGTATCGTTATCCAGTGTATATTGAAAGCGGTTTGTTGTCCCGTACCCGGCCGTATCCATATTGACCGTTGCTTCTGAAATAGACGCGACCAGAAGCGCAAGGACCGCCACAAAGCAAAGCATCTTCTTTTTCTGTTTCATCAAAAGAACAATGACCCCGTAGACGATCAGAAATCCCGCACTCGCATATGCGACAGACATCGGATAATCTTCCCCGTCATAAAGGACCTGTAGAAGAAAGACCGAAAGGATCGCAATTCCGAAGCAGATCAGTATCCTCCTGTATTCCAGCTTTTTGATCTTGATCAGGGCTTCATATCCCATAACAAGGATCAGGAAGATATAAATAAAGGACTGTCTTGACGGCAGGCTGTTCGGAAAATGGAAGCCATGCCAGATAAACGCCGGAATATTAAACGTAAAACTAAACAGCAGGATTCCCATAAGGACGCTCTTCCCTGCTTTCTCTTTTATGGGGATCTTCTTGTTCAGCCAGAAAAGCGGGATCAGTGCAAAGGCTGAGATTCCGGCATAAATATTCGGTACATACCCTTTCATCATCGTGATCTTCGTATTCATCATCCCGTGAGCAAACAGCTCAAGAAGATTGTAATAAGCCGTTAGATGCGTCGGGAAGGAGGAATCTGCCGAAGCAGTTCCGAACAGGGTCAGAAGTGCCGGAAGAAAGATCAGGGCTCCGAGACAGCCGCCGATCAGAGAAAACAACAAGTATCTTCCGATCTTCCGGAAAACATCCCGCGCACCCGAATGCGTTGTCTCTGCGATCATAAGATAAATAAAATAGATCAGCGTAAAGATGCAGATCATGATCGCTATATAGTAATTTGATATAACGGAAAGAGCGAAGCAGATCGTATAAAGCAGGAACTTCCTTTCCTTCACAAGCCGTTCGAGTCCGAGAACGATCAATGGAAGAAGGATCAGACAATCCAGCCACATCACATTCCAGCTATAAGCAGCCATATATCCGGACAGCGCGTAGAAGATTCCGAAGCAGGATGACACAACGTTGTATCTTTGAAAACGGTTTAAAAGATAGATCGTACAGGTTGCCGCCATCAATCCGGATTTAAGGATAATAAAGATACTCATGATCTCCGGTATATAGTTGGTGGGAAGGATCACAGTGATCCAGTTCAGCGGAGATGCGAGATAGTAAGCATAGGTACTTAAGAAATTCGTTCCGAGTCCGATATTCCAGGTATACGAAAGACTTCCGCCGTTTTTCAGCGTTGACTGGAATAACTTAAGAAACGGCGCGTACTGGTGGTACATATCGCTCCGCAGATACATCTGGTCTCCGAACGGATAAATTTCACGGGTAATATAGATTAATAAAAGGATCAGGATCAGAACAAGAAACGCGACCAGGACCGGATAGTATTTTCTTATAAAGCTTGGTTTTTCCGGATTACTTATCATTGGTTTCTTTCTCTGTCCTCTTCTCTTCTTTTTTCAGATGACTCTCCTGCATGATATAAAGCGGACGGTCCTTTGATTCAAGGTAGATCCGGCCGATATATGCGCCAAGGATCCCGATTGCAAGCATGACCATTCCTCCCAGGAAGAGGATCACGATCAATGTCGTAACATAGCCGGGAACATCAATTCCGAAGATCAGCGTCTGGATCAGCGTGATCAGAATATAAATAAAAGCAAGGAAACAAATGACCGCACCGACGATCGTTACGATCCGAAGCGGCAGGATACTGAAGGAAGTAATTCCGTCTCCGGCATAAGAAAACAGCTTTCCGAAACTCCATTTGCTCTTTCCGTTTCTTCTCGGATCCTGTTTATAATCAAACCATTTCACATCAAATCCGACCCAGGCAAACAGTCCTTTGGAAAAACGCTGGCTTTCGGAAAGAAGAAGGACAGCATCAACAAACTGGCGCGTCATACACATATAATCCGTTGCGCCTTTTTCTAATCTGACGCTTGAGACCCGGTTGTTTACACTGGTAAAAACACGTGACAGGAAGCCCGGAGCCCGTTTTGCCCCTGCTGCCTGAAACCCTTCTTCTGTCACCGCACGAAGCATGTCCGCAATCAGCGCCGGAGGATGTTGGAGATCTCCATCCATCAGGATCACATAGTCCCCTTCCGCATGCTGAAGCCCTGCATAGATTGCCGCTTCTTTTCCGAAATTGCGAGAAAAAGAAAGGTAAGAGATATTTTCCTTGTCTTCTGCATACTTCCGGAGTTTTAAAAGTGTATCGTCGCTGCTTCCGTCATTTACAAAAAGATGAAAACGAAAATTCTGAAAGCGTAGAAACAGCCTGCGACGTTTCCTCTAAGAACGGCGCAAGATTTTCTGCTTCATTATAAACCGGAACAAGAATCGTAACCTGTTTCATTGAATGGATCCTATCTCTATTTTATCCCAAAACTTATTATCAATATAAAGCTTGGCGCCTTTGGAGAATTCATAGTAAGCATTCTTAAACGCCTCCTCTTTCGCATTGGATAAAACCTCGTTATAATTCGCCGCGGATTCCAGGATCAGATTATCATCAAGGCAGTGGATCACATAATATCCGTCCTTGCTTTCGATCACCTCGCTGAGTTCTCCGTCGATCAACGCAAACGCGATCGTATCTACGGTCGGATTCAGTTCTCCGCGTTTGATCACCTGACCGGTCTTCAGCGGATATCCCGCGATATCACAGGCATGGGAAAAGTCAGCCCCTTCTTTTACGCTGGACCAGAGCTGCTGAGCAAGCTCCTCTCCGGCTTCGACCGGGACAACAACATAATCCGCAAGCATGACCCGGGTCGACTCTTCTGTTATATCCTGCGTCGCTTCCTGCGTAATGCTATCATAGACAGCCTCATAGACTGCTTTCTTGTTATATAGGTCATTTACATCCGAAGCTGTAAGCTCATATTCCGCAGTATTGTAAAGGCTTGAGATCTTCGACCACGCTGCAACGGCCTGCTCGCCGGCAAGATTGACTGCTTCTTCCGTCGGATAAACTGCAAGCCGGTCCGACATGACCATCGCGGCTGTATACCGGGTCGCCTGATCAAGTACGACATCCTTTATATACTCGCCCATGGTTTCGTTTCCTACCGGGCGGAGCCAGATATCGGAAGCGGTCTGCCCTCCTTCAAAATAAGCTTTCTCTTCCATGAGAAGAAAGATCGCCTCTGCTTTACTGCAGCTGGCTTCTTCGATCTGGAGAAACGTATTTTTTCCTAAAGATCCGAGCTTTACCTCTGAGCATGCGCAAAGGCATCCGCAAAGAAGCAGACTCAGAATCAAAAGAAGGCCTCTTTTCATGTTTTGTATTCTTTTTCCGGTCCTGAAATGATTCATAAATTTATATTGAAAAATTCTTTGTTTTAGTGTATTATCTTTTTTGCTGCATGACAGCAGGGCTGTCTTGTTAAGCATCAGGCTACTGTAGCTCAGTCGGTATGAGCGCGTCATTGGTAATGACGAGGTCGTCGGTTCGATTCCGATCAGTAGCTTTTTTTGTACCCTTTTTTCGCGAAACGGAAAACATTAGTCCATAGTTTACCATATCTTTCCGGAAAGTAGAAACCGTTTTACTTATCTTCCTGCCTCTTTGGCTCCGGCGCCTTGTTTTTCTTCTTGAAAATAATAAACTTGCTGAATACATAATTCAGTATGACTACGATCACGTTCGTTATGATCTTCATGATCAGATCATTCACATGCAGTTTATCCACGAAGATCCAGAGCAGGACTGTCTCGATCACCAGCGTGGAAAGTCTGGCTGCAACAAACTCGCCAAATTCTCTCCATACAATGTTCGACTTCCAGCTTTTGCTTTCAAATACCCAGAGCTTATTCGTCACAAAAGCAACGATCACCGCAAGGATCCACGCGATAATATTAGAGACAACGACGTCAAAATGGAAGACATGTCCGCAAAGGGCATAGACTCCGTAATTGACGACCGTTGTGATCCCGCCGAAAAACAAATACAGCAGGATCTCCTTATATTTATTCCAGAGACTTTTTATTTTTTCCAAGGCAAAAGGTCTCCATTTTTGATCATGTTTTCTCTGGCTCCTTAGATTTAATATGCCTTTCCCGATTCTATCACATATTCCAGAAAAGCATGCAGTTTCTCTGACCCTTCGGAAACGGAATCAAGGGTCGTTTCCCCGATCTCGATCAGCTTGTTTTTTCCGTGGTAGTCGCTTCCGGCTGTAACAAAGAGATCATATTGATCCGCAAACTGAAGCATCTGGCTGCATAGTTTCGGCGTAAAGCCGGAATAATAGGCCTCTACACCACGAAGGCCAAAGCCGACCAGTCTGGACAGGCGCTGATCCATTTCATCTCCGACGATCAGCTGATCGCCGTCCCCATAGGATGGATGGGCAAGGACGGGAATCCCGTCACTTTCCAGGATCGTTTGGATCGCGACATCCGGACGAATATAGACATTCGGAAATTTTTTCTTATTCAGGAACTCTTTCATCGCCTGCTCGATCGACTGCGCGTATCCGTATTTGATCATCAGGTTCGCGATATGCGGTTTGCCCGGATTATGGTTCCGGTAAAGCGCACGGATATCTTCCTCGGCAAAGGTAAATCCAAAGTCTTCTTTCAGGAACTTCAGCCGCTCTTCCACTTTTTTAAGACGGTTTTCATGCGCGATCGAGACCGTATCGATCATTACCTTGGCATTCTCATCATAGCCATATCCAAGGATATGATACTTGCCTTCGTCATCTCTGCAGGAAAACTCGATGCCGTTTAAGAACAACAGTCCTTTGCTCTTCTCCGGATCTTCTTCCCGGATCTTCCGAATCTCCTCAACCCCCGCGATCCCGTCATGGTCCGTTACGGCAAACAGTTCAAGACCCTGTTCCCTGACATGATCAAGGATCTCGGCCGGTGTATCCGTTCCGTCAGAAGCGGTCGTATGCATATGTAAGTCAATCATTTCCGGTAATTTCATCTTGTCCCTTGTACTCCCGTTATTTTTGCGGTCCGCAATATTGAAACGCCAGCATCGTAATATCGTCAAACTGCTCTGCGTCACCTGAGAATTCATCAATTGCTTCTTTGATATAAGGCAGAAGCTCTTTCGGATCTGTTATCGGTTTCTGATTCAAGGCTTCGATCATGCGGTCTGTCCCGAACAGTTCCCCTTCGGAATTTGCTGCTTCTGTTACTCCGTCCGTGTACTGGAAGATCCAGTCTCCCGGAGATAACTCAATCGTATAATCCTTATATCGCAGATTGTCCATTCCGCCGATCACAAACCCATGAGGATCCTTGTACAGTTCAAACTTCCCGTCAGAGCGCCGGATCGCCGGATACTCATGGCCTGCGTTTGCCGCCGTGACTTTTCCGGTGGAAAGTTCCACAATGCCGAGCCATACAGTAACGAACATCTCCATGCTGTTATTCTGACAGATCTGATGGTTCACGCGCTCTAAGATCTTTGCCGGTGACACAAAGTCAATATGCGAATAATTGCTGATCATGATCTTAGAGGCCATCATAAACAGCGCTGCCGGAATTCCTTTGCCCGAAACATCTGCCATCACGATTCCCAAATGGTCCTCATCCAGCAGGAAGAAATCATAAAAGTCTCCGCCGACTTCCTTCGCCGTATTCATCGTCGCATAGATATCAAACTCGCTCCGTTCCGGAAACGCCGGATAGATATGCGGGATCATTCCTTCCTGAATCCGGCTCGCAAGATCAAGCTCTGTTTCGATCCTCTCTTTTTCCGCTGTCATACGGGTCAGGTGATCCACATAATCAGCCATCTCCTGTTCCATGTCTTTCATGGTCAGGCTCAGGTTTTCTATTTCATCTCCGGTATGGATATTCAGTTTATCAAAGTAGCTTCCGCTGCGATGATCACTCTTACTGTCCTGTGCATAGCTCTGTGCTGCATCTGCAAGCTGATTGATCGGAGCGACGATCTTTCTCCTCATCCAGAGGATGATCAGCAGTGCCGCTATGACTGCGATAATAAGCAGTATTCCGAAATACTGCAGGAGGAAGAGTCTTGAAGCATGCGCTGCCTGCGTCATATCCGTATCGTAAAAGATAAAGACCGGATAATCGTTTATTTTAAAGAGCCTGCTTCCTGCGGTACAACGGTATCCGTATCTGTCCATCGTTGTAATGATCGAATTCATGGATCCAACCCCGTTCATCCGATCTAAAAGACTGACCTTATTTCCGTTCATCAGGACTTCCAGATCCTTGGGTTTCATTGCATCCCAGTAACCCGGCGGACAATAACTTGCAGCCTGGTCTCCGTCCGCAATGAAGACCATCCGGTTCTTGTCCAGATCCAGAAACGCAACATAGCCGGCAATCGCGTCATTGACCAGCTGAAGGGAATGGATATCCCATCGAAGTTTATTATGGGCCATATCTTCGATTCCGATGAATCTGCTCCGGTATTCCGCACTGTTACAATCCAGTTGTTCTTCGTCGGAAAGAGAATCATAGATTCCGATCACATCCGTCGCCTTGCTCCGGATCTTTACCAGATCCAGTTCCAGCGCTGCTGTTTTTGCCAGATTATAAGTCTTTGTCCGGAATTCCCGGTTTACAGCAGAACTATACAGGAAAAACCCAAAGGCAATTGCTGCAATGCCTATGATCAGAGCCATAAGCAATACCGTCCGGAACAGCTTCCCTCCGAGGGAATAGTGGATCTTTGCAAAGCTCTTCAGTTCTCTGACTGTTTTTTTCATCTATTACTTCCCATCAGGTCAGATTGAAACAAGGATCATCTGCCTGTTTTATTAACAATAACCTTAACTTAAATATTATATAACAATCTTTTCTATAAAAAAATGAAATTTTTATGTATCAACAAGGAAAACAAAGAAACACCTCCCGGTCTCCCGGGAGGTGCCTGTAGTTAGACTATTCTGTTGTTACTGCTCTTAAAGAGCATGCCTGATTAATAACAACGCAAGCCTCAGCTTTTCAGTTTGATCAGGAGCTGTCCTGCTTTAACGGTATCGTTTGCTTTCACGAGGACTTCCTCTACTTCACCGGCCATACGGGCGGTTACGGAGGTTTCCATCTTCATTGCCTCGACAACTGCAAGAACGTCATTCTCTTTGACTTTATCGCCGACTTTGACGTTGACCTTGGATACCGCACCCGGAATGGAAGCGCCTACATGGCTCTTATCATTCGGATCTGCCATTTCAACCTGAACAACAGTAGCGGAAGCGTTCTTATCAAGAACTTTGACATCACGCAGAGATCCGTTCAGCTCGTAATGGACTGTTCTGTATCCATCCTGATCCAGATCGCCCTTGCCAAGGTATTTGATGACGAGGGTCTTACCATCTTCGATATTGACTTTGTTCGTCTCTCCAACTGCAAGACCGTGGAAGAATACATGGCTTCCGAGTCTTGTGATATAGCCATACTCTTTACGGATCTTGTAGAAGTCTTCAACAACCTTCGGGAACATGACCCAGCTTACAAGGTCGCGGTCTGTGATCTGATCTTCATCCTTGAATTCTTTAAGGTGTTCTCTGACCTCATCGAAGTTGATCGGATCAAGAAGATCGCCCGGACGGCAGTTAATCGGCTCTTCGCCCTTTAAGACGACTTTCTGGATATCCTCCGGGAATCCCCATGCAGGCTGGCCCATAAGACCCTTGAAGTAGCTTACAACGCTGTCCGGGAACGCAAGTGCTTCACCCTTTTCAACGATGTTTTCAGGAGTTAAATCATTCTGTACCATAAAGATCGCAAGGTCGCCGACCATCTTGGAAGACGGGGTAACTTTTACGATATCGCCAAGCATCTGGTTTACGGTTACGAACATTTCACGTACTTCATCGAATCTATGTCCAAGACCTAAGCTCTGAACCTGCGGACGAAGGTTGGTGTACTGTCCGCCGGGGATTTCGTAACGATAAATATCTGTGATCGGTGTCTTAAGGTCAGACTCAAAGGAGTCATAACGAAGACGGATGTCTTCCCAGTACTCGCTGAGTTTTTCAAGCTGCTGAAGATTCAATCCGGTATCTCTTTCGTTGCCCTGAAGAGCAGATACGACGGAGTTCAGGGACGGCTGGCTTGTAATTGAAGACATAGAGGAGATTGCAAGATCGACAATGTCGACGCCTGCCTCTGCTGCCATCAGGACTGCTGCCACCTGGTTTCCGGAAGTATCGTGTGTATGCAGATGGATCGGAATTCCGATTTCCTGCTTCAGTGCATGAACAAGTTCTTTTGCTGCATACGGCTTTAACAGACCGGACATATCCTTGATCGCCAGAGTATGCGCACCGCGTTTTTCCAGTTCTTTTGCCATGTTGACATAGTACTGAGTCGTATACTTGTCGCGGCTCGGATCCAGAATATCACCGGTGTAGCACATCGTTGCTTCTAAGAGTTTGCCCTGTTTCAAAACTTCATCCATGGCAACTTCCATGTTCGGGATCCAGTTCAGGGAGTCAAAGACACGGAAGACATCGATTCCGACCTTTGCGGACTCTTCGATGAACTTACGGACCTGATTATCCGGATAGCTTGAATAACCAAGCAGGTTCGAACCACGCAGAAGCATCTGGAACGGAACGTTCGGAATGGACTTGCGCAGCATTTCGACTCTCTCCCACGGATCTTCATACAGGAATCTTAATGCGGTATCAAAGGTAGCTCCACCCCACATCTCGAAGGAGAAGCAGTCGCCTAAGATTTCTGCCATAGCATCTGCACCCTTTACCATATCACGGGTACGGACTCGGGTCGCAAGCAGAGACTGATGCGCATCACGCATTGTAGTGTCTGTAACAAGAAGCTTTTTCTGAGCCAGTACCCAGTCTGAAACAGCTTTCGGTCCTTTTTCATCAAGGAGCTGTTTTAAGCCGGCCTTCGGAGGCTCGCCGCTGGTCTTAACAAACCGCGGAGTGTCATAAAGTTTCTTGCCTGCAGTCGGATCGTTGACAACGATATTACCGATATATTTCAGCATTCTCGTTGCTCTGTCCTTGCTTCCCGGAAGGTCAAACAGTGCCGGGGTATCGTCAATATATTTGGTATAGCAATGACCTTCAATGAACGTCGGATCAGTTAAGATATTACTCAAGAATCCAACATTTGTCTTCACGCCACGGATCGTTGTCTCTGTGATCGCACGGAGTGCTTTTCTTGCTGCTCCTTCAAACGTATTATCAATACAGGTTACTTTGACAAGCAGGCTGTCATAATACGGAGAAATAACGGAGCCAACATAAGTATTTGCACCGTCAAGACGGATTCCGTTTCCGCCTGCGGATCTGTAAGCGGTGATCTTACCGGTATCCGGTGCAAAGTTGTTTGCCGGATCCTCAGTCGTGATACGACACTGGATCGCATATCCGCGCATCGTGACATCTTCCTGGCTCTTGATCCCGATAAACGGATCGGAAAGTTTCTCTCCGGCTGCGACAAGGATCTGGGCACGGACAAGGTCGATTCCGGTCACCATTTCTGTTACGGTGTGCTCAACCTGGATACGAGGGTTCATCTCAATAAAGAAATGCTCTCCTCTCTTATCTACCAGGAACTCGACGGTACCGGCATTTTCATAGCCGACTTCTTTCGCGATCTTTACTGCATCATCGCAGATCTTCTTGCGGAGATCCTCCGGAAGTGAGAACGCCGGAGTAAACTCTACGACTTTCTGGTAACGTCTCTGCAGGGAGCAGTCACGTTCAAACAGATGGACCGTGTTGCCGTATTTATCTGCAAGGATCTGAACCTCGATATGTTTCGGCTCAACAAGGAATTTCTCAATAAAGATATTGTCATTTCCGAATGCTTTCTTGGCTTCTGAACGAACCAGTTCAAATGCAGGGGCAACTTCTTCTTCGGTATAGCAGGAACGCATACCGCGTCCGCCGCCGCCGGCTGCTGCTTTTAAGATGATCGGGAATCCGTAAGATTTTGCTTTCTCGAGGGCTTCCTCCGCATCTTTTAACGGTTCTGTGCTTCCCGGGATCGTAGGAACATTGCAGCGAAGTGCCATTTCCTTCGCGGAAAGCTTATCACCCATCTGACCGAGAACTTTTGAATTCGGTCCGATAAAAATAATTCCCGCATCTTCACAGGCTTTCGCAAAGTCTGCGTTTTCTGCAAGGAATCCATATCCCGGATGGATCGCATCCACATTTTTTCTCTTTGCAAGGTCAACAATTTCATCAATTGCAAGATACGCACCAAGCGGACTTAAGCTTTCGCCGATCATATAGGCTTCATCAGCTTTGATACGATGCTCGCTGTAGATGTCCTCCTTTGAATAGATTGCAACGGTATTCAGCCCAAGATCATAGCAGGCCCGAAGGACTCTTGTTGCAATCTCGCCCCGGTTTGCGACCAGGACTTTTTTAATTTTGTTAATTTCCATTTTAACTTCCTCCTGAAAAAGTAACTCATGGTTATGTTGATTTTACCATGAAAAACCCCCAAAGTCTATCAACAGAATGACGACAATTGGGGGTTTATTGTGCTTTTTTATTCAAATTGTGAATTTCAGGGCGAATTACCCGTCACTTTTCCTTTGTTTTTACGGCTTTATCCTCCAGCCGGAGCCTTTCCTCGGTCTTTTTTACCAGTTCCAGGGTATTATCCAGGAAGGAATCAGATATTTTTCCGGTCTTTTTCCCGCTTTCAGTCGAAGTGATCAGTCTTTTCTGCTCTTTTTCCACCCTGTTCTGCTTAATAATAAACGGAATTCCGACTGCAAACAGGACAAGAAGCCCTCCTCCGAGCATGATCCAGAACCGGACACCGGTATATCCGTTCCAGAAAAGGGGGACTACGCGGTCAGCGATCCCCAAAATAACAGTCCCGATCAGAATACCGAGAATATTCTTTGGGCGCAGGATCTTCCTTAGCGGCAAATGCGGGAAAGCACATTTCATGGCAACTGCAAAGACGCCAAGAAGGGCAAGCGCTCCAAGGATCCATTTGATAACGATCCCTAAGACCGGGGCAAGAACAGCCTCCCAGGCAAGAGAAAGCAGATGGATAATGACCCAGCCGATTGCCCAGAGAGGAACTCCGACGACAGCGCGGACTCCTGCTGGGATCCGGAGGATCTTCTTTTTGATCCTGGCAAACAGTCCTGTCTCTTCCTCTTCCTGATTCTCTTCCCCGTTGTCCTCTTCGCCGTCCTGATCTTCTGAATCCATGTCGACCATCATAACAACCGGAGTATTCTCCTGTCGGTTAATGGTTTCCATGTTCTTCTGGGTCAGTTCAGCAGGCGACTGGAACAGCCCGCCGAGAAGTACGCTGATCCCAATACCTGCGGCAGTAGCTCCTCCGGCGACTTTTTTCTTTACGCTCTTCAGTTTATCTTCTTCCGGTTCTTTCTTTCCCATTGCAAAAGAAGAATATCACATTCCGCGGTTCATGACAAGAAACACAGAGAAAGCAATTGCCGGTGCAAAAGGGATCGTCCGGTCCTTCTTTTTGTCATTTCCGAAAAGGAAAAAGAATAAAAGTCCGAAAAGGCAGGAGAGAAAAAGCACGAAAAGGATCATTTCGGAGTCTAGATAAAGCCCTGATGCAAAGAATAGTTTAAGATCTCCGTTGCCGATTCCCTGTTTTCCGGAAAGGATGCGGAAAAGAAAGGAAATAAGAAAGACCGGGGCAAAAAGAGCAAGGCCGCAAAGAAGCCCCCTCGCCGGGCCGGTAAAATGCACCTTAAGAAAAAGGATCGACAGGATCCTCTCCGAGATCCATAGAAAAATCATTGTTCCGATCAGTCTGTTCGGAACCTTCCGCTCTTTCAAGTCATGGAATGCCGCCAGAAAAAGACATCCGGTAAACAAGATGTTTCTGATAAGTTGTATTTCCATATCAATATTTCGGTATGTGAAAAAGATCTCCGGAACAGATTCCGGAAGCGGTCAGCGATTGTTCCGGGATCAAAAAAGGACTGTTCTGAAAAACCGGCCGGAAGATCTCTCTTCCGACCGGTTCAGTATAAACCTTATTTTTGTTTACATCAAATGGCTGAGTTACACTTATTCAGTCTTCGGCTTTCTTTCTCTCTTCTTTCCTTCCGGAACAACGTCCAGATCGAAGATAACGGTATGATAATCTTCTTTTTCAACGATGGTTGCATGGCAGGCTACCGGCATCTGCTCACGGACGATGTCCTTGTTTTTCCGGTCAATTCCACGAACCATGACATTGACAGAAGGACCTTCCGGAAGATCAACAACACCAAGTGCGTACGGCTTGATGAAATCCATTTCCGGTTTTCTGGTGATCGGAGACGGCATTACAAACTGAACCAGAGTTGCCTTGCCGCTGATCTCGATCCATTCCATCTCCGGGCTTCCGCATGTATTGCATCCCAGAAGCGGAGGCCATTCCACAGCGCCACATTCCTTGCACTTACGTGCCATGATCTTGCCTTCCGCAAGTTTATCATAATATGTTTTAACGATTTTCTCTAATTTAACACCCATGACGGACCTCCTTATTCCTTTGTACGTAAGATGATAGCTGCCAGGTTCTGCGCACCGCCGAAACCTCTGATCATACTTGTCTTCGGAAGTTTCTTAACGTTTCTCTCTCCGCAGGCACCACGCATCTGCATGACTGCTTCGTAGATATCAGCTAAGCCGCTGGCTGCATGCGCATGACCAAAGGAGCATCTTCCGCCGTTGGTATTGATCGGTTTGTCTCCATCATAGGAGGTTCTGCCTTCGATGAAATATTTCCATCCCTCACCTCTCGGAAGGTAGCCGGTCTCCTCTGCTGCAATAAGCTGAGATGTGATAAAGAAGTCATTCGCCATGAGAAGGTCGATTTCTTCCGGCTTAACACCGGTAAGTTCATAGACCTGGCGAACTGCCTCGCGTGTTCCGAGGAGCTCAACGTGCGGCTGGTTTGCTTCACGGGTCGCATTACCGATTCCTAAGACTTCGATCGGTTTCTTATCGGTAAACTGGGAAGCCATCTCTGTCGGGCAAACGATCAGGGCTGCTGCCCCGTCGCATTTCAGCTCAAGGCCGGAAGCTCTTAAGTAGCCGGTCATCTTCGGATTGAAGAAAGATTTCATGTATTCCATGACATCATCATATCCGTTTTCTTTTGCGAGTTCTTCATAGGTCTTGCGGGCAAGTGCGAGCGGGTTCTTGGAAGCGCTCTTTCTGCTGTTGAGTCCGATGGAGATCAGTGTTTCATCCATTTGCTCATCAGTCAGGCCATATTCTGCCTGATACCATGCAGCACCGTCGTCCTGATGAAGGTTCGGTCCGCACATCATCGCTCTTGTATAAGCTCTGTCATAGATCCATTTCAAAGATTCCTGGAACAGCTGGTCATCGAATTTCTTTCTGAAATGAGCCGGTTTGTCAGGATCTGCAATCGCATCACCAAACTCCACGCAGCCGGAAAGAACAACATTGTATTTTCCGGAAGCGACGGCATTGACTGCCTGCTCAAGAGCCAGATAACCTGTACAGCAAGCTTCGGAATGGTGGATAGAGCCTTTTCCTCTCATGCCGAACCACTCAGATACCTGCATATTCGGAGTGATGTAGTTTGATCCGTTGAACGGAGTTGCCTGTCCATGGAAGAAATAATCTACATCCTTCGGTCTAAGGCCTGCATCTTCCATTGCCTTGTAAGCGGCATATCCGAAAAGCTCGCCTTCTGTAAGACCTGCAGTTTCAGGATTGTCCAGCGTATACATAAACGGTGTGCATCCCACGCCGATAATGGATACGCTTCTTGAGTACGGATGAAGCGTCGTTTGATTCATTGGATTCATGTTCGTTTTATCCTTTCTTTAATAATTATTAGCTACTTTATAAATACATGTATAAAAAGAAATACACCATTTATTACTATACCGATTTTCAGACGATTTTTCAAACAACAATGATGGGGTTTCTGTTGACTTGTGCTCCCTAAAGATATCCGGAACGCTTTTCTTTACTCCAGGGCTCTTCCGACAACGCCCTTTTTGTCGGAAGTCTGCATTAAAATCACGGCAATTACCAGAACGATCGCCTCATAGATTCCGAAAGTAAACCAGATGATCTGCGGAGGAAAGATCCGTGGCAGCAAAAGCACGACCAGCACATTGACAACGAATGTTCGCAGACAGTTGATGATGACAGCCTGCTTTGTGCGGGTCGTGGAATATAAGTAGGCGCTGATCACAACGTTAAAGGCCTGCATGATAAATCCCCAGGCATATTCCGGAAGCGCCGGAACCGTTACAGCCATGGTTGCAGCATCTGCCGCATAGAGATGACAGATCGGGACTGTCAGCGCGACAATGATCCCGGTAATTACCGCCGATCCTCCGCCGCCGATAATGATCCCGGCCCTCTTGTAAAACTTCAGTTCCGTCTCGTTGCCGGAGCCGTAACACTGTCCGAACAACGGCTGTAGACCTTCGGCGCAGCCGGCAAAGATCGCAACGGAAAAGCAGGAAACATAACAGATGATCGAATACGAATTGACTGCGCTGTCCCCCAGCATGGAGACCAGGACCCAGTTAGTCAGGATCGTCGTGATCGGAACACAGAACTGTGAAATACATTCAGGCAGACCCCGGACAAGGATCCTGCCGGTCAGGTTCCATCTCCATTTTCTTTTGTGAAAACGCAGGACCCCTTTTTTCAGCACGAAATGAGACAGCAGGATCAGTAATTCGATCGTCTGGGCAATTCCGGTTGCAATCGCTGCTCCTTTCAATCCCATATGTAAAGGAAAAATAAAAAGCCAGTCACCAAAGACATTGATCAGGGTAGCAATAATGGTGCTGACGCTGGCCAGACCCGGGCGTCCGTCATTCCGGACGAACCCGTGTAAGGAGATCAGCATACCGCACGGGATCATGAAAACACCGTACCAAAAGATATAATCCCTTGCCATTTCAAGGAACGTGTCATTGGCCCCCATCATCCTGCAAAGCGGCTCAGGGAATACGAGCGCAAGAAAACTGAACAAAATACTGATTGCCAAAGTCATAACAACCGAATGAATAAACACTTCATTCGCGCCATCCTTATCCCCACGGCCGAAACGGATCGCGCAGATCGTAAGGCCGCCGATCGTTGTCAGCATGGAAACGGCGTTGAAAAACATGACAAACGGAAATACCAGGTTGATCGCTCCAAGCGCGTCAACTCCGGCACCCTGCCCGACAAAAATACCGTCCACGATCGTAAACAAAAAGACACTCAGGTTACCAAGGATGGTAGGGATCAGATATTTGGCTAAAAGCTTTCTTCTGTTCTGTCTGGTGATAGCTGCAGTTTCCATGGCAGGTATTATAACATAAAAACGGCTGCCATACCGTATCATGATATGCTACCCCCAAGTAGGACACTGAAATATAAAACCTACTTGGGGGTATTTCTATGTCCAGAAAAAGTAAGATCGATCCAGCCCTAAAGGTGCAGTTGGTTGAACAGTATCTGAGGGGTGAAATCGGAATCAGAGA
>JAFWFQ010000056.1 GCA_017515535.1 Parasporobacterium sp.
GTGCACGAGATCAATCCGGACTGTCGGGTTGTAAGCCATAAAACCTTTTTCATGCCCGAAACACGGGCGGAGTTTGATTTTTCTCAATATGATTATGTGGTGGATTCCAGTCACTGTGAACGGGAAGGAGATAAAAGAATATCCCTTGGAAAAGTTGTCTACAGTCGAGACGGTTGTACTTCTTTCTAAACTTTAAACGGAGTATTTATGGATCCTGATCCGAAAATGAATCAATGATTATTTCTATGGATATCTGACCGGTGAATTGCTAAAATAAATAGTTAGTTTTTCAGATCAATAATCAGATTTATCAGCAAAGAGGGTAAGAGGATGAAAAAACAAAAGGGCAAAAGTACAATATTGTGGATTCTGGCTATTGTGGTAGTCATTGCGGTCGCGGTCGTTATTTTTCTACTTATAAGAAACGGGAAAGTATCGATCGGGAGCCAGTCTGTCAACAGAAATACAGAGGAGTTGACGCTTTCTTCCGGAGAATACGATCCGGAGATGCTGATTGCGGCACTTCCGAAGCTTCCGAAACTGTCGAAGCTTTCTTTTCCGGATACCGACCTTACGGCGGAAGAACTGGAACGGATCCGGAATGCGGCAGAAGGCGTGGATGTGACCTTTACGGTGGATATCAACGGGCAGACCTGTGATCAGGGGACGCAAAGCCTGGACCTTTCCGGCATATCTTCGGACCTGATGTCAGAAATCACACCGAAATTATCTTTGCTTCCTTCTCTTTCTCAAGTGGAGCTTATGTCGTCCGATGGGAGCAGTACCTTTAGCAAAGCGGCAGTAAAACAATTGGTGGATGCAGTTCCGGATGCGAAGATCCATTATGAGTTCGATCTT
Organism: Parasporobacterium sp.; assembly: GCA_017515535.1. Classification (GTDB taxonomy): domain Bacteria; phylum Bacillota; class Clostridia; order Lachnospirales; family Lachnospiraceae; genus RGIG5612. The sequence goes on from JAFWFQ010000056.1 coordinate 859, forward strand.
TTCGGAAAACACATTTCCACGCAGGACGAGCGGGTAGAGTATACCGATGTGCAGATCGGAAATGAAGGTGCGGACGAACTTCGCGAAGCGCTGTCAATTATGTCGGGATGCAAATATCTTTTACTGGATACCTGTGGGATCGATAATGAAGTTATGGCTGAGATCCGGGATGAGTTTCCGGACAAAAAAATCGTCTGGCGTATTTATCTGGACACCGGATATCCGTTCGACTTCCTGACAGATGAAGAGATCCTCCGGATCACGTTTGGTCTGAATGATGAAAACTGTCAGGTATTGAAATATTGTACCGATGTGGTCTATCTGGATGTAGGCCATAATGAGGCGCTGACTGATTTTACCTTTATCGGATATATGCCGAAACTGGAGTGTCTGGTTGCTTCCTTGGCGTCTGTAACTGATCTGTCGCCTCTTAGAAACTGTCAGAAACTGATCTGGGTAGAGCTGATTGATTGTTATGAGCTTACCGATATTACCCCGCTGAAAGATATTCCTTCCATCCGGTATCTGAGTGTCAGCGAAACCGAAGTAAGCGATATCTCTGCCACGGACAATCTTCTGAAACTGGAACGGTTCGGTGCCGTAAAACGAGAAATCCCTGCTGATGTTCAGGAACACTTCCGCCAGCTTCATCCGGATTGTATCGCGATTTTTGACTGGGATGAGAATCCTTATGGTTACGGATGGCGGTATAACTATGGAACCACGTTTGAATACTATGCGCATATGCGTGAGGCTTTTCATTATGACTACGATTTTTTCGGAAACACGAAAGAATCTGATTTTTGTCCGCTCTACCTGAAGGACCTCGACGGTTATCCGTGGTATGAGTGGCAAAAATGAGGCGGATAGAGACAGCTGATTCCGCCGGTATATACGGAATATGTTTGTTGTAAAGAGGATTCCTGCTGTGATAGAATTATTTGAATAGGATAGGTAAATATAAGGATATTTTTGGTTTTGGAAAATCCGGACCAGGGAGGATAATGTTGTGAAAAAGAAATTAGGGAAGATTATTTCTGTTTTGCTGACTGGTCTTATGATTACGGTACTCAGTGGTATTTTTGGTACCGCCTTTGCAGCGGATGATGTTATTACATATGATCCGGGCACAGTTGTTGTTCCGTTTACGAAATCATGGGACGATTATGATGATGAAGACGGAAAACGTCCTGACGAGATCACGATCAATTTGTATCGTTATAAGGGCGATACTTATTCTGATAGCGATCTGTTTCGGACTGCCAAGGTTACCCGAGATAACGACTGGAAGTATGATTTTGTTCTTCAGGATACGACGGACCCTGCTGAGTCGCTGTTTTACATTGAAGATGGAGAATACCATGTATATAACTTCGCGGTAGAGGAAGAGGAGATTCCTCTTTATACAGAGACCGAACATAAGGATCCGTCAATCAAGATGGGCGCTGTAGAAGACTATTGGGATCGCCATACCCCGAATAACGAACTGACAATGGAGATTGAGACCGGTACTTATCCGAAGCATTTTATCGCGATCAAAGCGACAGGTCAGGCAGAATATAAATACTATATCTGGACTCCCGAGGTCCTGAGTCTTGTAGAGCAGCATATTCTGGAAGCTTTTTGTGAGAAACAGGCAGGTTACGGAGGAGAGGACTGGGGCAATACGGCGTTTTTGACCGGATTCGGATATCATAGTGAAATAGGATTTAACGTTACCGAGAACCGGATCACGTTTGACAGACATTCCAATTGGGCGATGTGGGCTGCAGGAAAGTATGACAGAAGTACGGAACTCGAGAATTCTGCTGCAATCACCAACAAGCATAATCCGACCGTAGATATCAATGTCTCTAAGGTCTGGGATGATGAGGAGAATCAGGATGGATGTCAGCCGGATCATGTGACAGCGTTCCTGATGATAGGAGACCACATAATCGACCCTCCGGGACCGCTTGTTCTTGATGAATCAAATAATTGGAGCGGAACCTGGACCGGACAGGATAAATACGACGAGCAAGGCAGGACGAACGAGTATACGGTCGGGGAAGTGACAACCGATGTGATCACGGGAACAGACGGACCTGGGACTTATGCATATATAGTAACCAAAAAACCAGACGGGACCTTTAGTTTCGTCATCACGAATAAACATACACCGGAGAAGACCGAAGTCCAGGTCTCCAAGGTCTGGGACGATAATGATAATCAGGATGGATGTCAGCCGGAATCCGTCACAGCAGTCCTGTTGGCTGACGGGCAGGAAGTCGGTGATCCGCTCGTCCTTGATGAAGGAAATCAGTGGAGCGGAGGCTGGACCGAACTGGACAAGTATAAAGCAGGCGTAGAAATCGAATACACTGTCGATGAAGTGAAAACCGATGTGATCACGGGAACAGACGGACCGGGAACCTACGCAATTGACATCGTAAAAGAAGGCGAAGACAATACGTTCGTCATCACGAATACGCATACCCCGGAGAAGACCGATGTCCAGGTCTCCAAGGTCTGGGATGATAAGGATAATCAGGATGGATGTCAGCCGGAATCCGTCACAGCAGTCCTGTTGGCAGATGGGCAGGAAGTCGGTGATCCGGTCGTCCTTGATGCAGGAAGTCAGTGGAGCGGAAGCTGGACCGGACTGGACAAGTATAAAGCAGGCGTAGAAATCGAATACACTGTCGACGAAGTGAAAACTGACGTGATCACGGGAACAGACGGACCGGGAACCTACGCAATTGACATCGCAAAAGAAGGCGAAGACAATACTTTCGTCATCACGAATACGCATACCCCGGAGAAGACCGAGGTCAAAGTAACTAAGACATGGGATGACCAGGACGATAAAGATAAGATCCGCCCGCAGAAGATCAATGCTCGCATTCTGGCTAATGGGAAGGAAGTAAAGGCAGGAGAAATCACAAAATCCGATAATTGGACAACTGTCTTTAAGGATCTTCCGGTTTATGAGAAAGGCAGCAAGGTTCAGTATACGGTCAAGGAAGATTCTGTAGAAGGATATACAACCACGATCACCGGTTCTGTGGAGGATGGATTCACGATCAAGAATTCACATACTCCAAAAGATCCTCCAAAACCAGGTCCGAGTACGGGTGATCATTCCGGATTATCTATGTGGGTCCTTGTTGGAGCTGTTAATCTCTTTATCCTTTGCGGATGCATCATCTATTTCATTGTTCGCAAAGTAAGAGAACGGTAAGAGAACGTCTGGTGAACCATATTTCGAAATAACAATTCAGGGACAGCATATAGACAGGCTGTCCCTGTTTTTTAAAGGAGGACTCAGGATGGAACGCATTAAAGTATTTTCGCAGAGCAGCATCCGGATCGAAAGTTAGCAGGGCATGATTTATATCGATCCTCTTCAGATCCCGGATGCGCCGCATGATGCGGATTATATTTTTATTACACATGATCATGGTGACCATTTTTCACCGGAGGATATCGAAAAGATCATTACCCCGGAGACTTTCTTCGTTGTACCGGAAAAGATGCGGGAAAAGGCAGAAAAACTGCAAAGACGGCCGGATCGTTTGATCACGGTCGTTCCCGGTGAAGATTATATGGTCAGCGGTCTGGCATTTCGAACTGTTGCAGCCTATAATAATATCAAGCCGTTTCATCCGAAAAGATCCGGCTGGGTCGGGTATATTTTGTCCGTGAACGAAAAACGGATCTATATCGCCGGAGATACGGATGTAACCAAAGAAACGAAAGAAGTTCAATGTGATATTGCAATGGTGCCGATCGGGGGAACGTTTACAATGGATGCGGCAAAAGCTGCAGAACTGATCAATATCATTTCCCCGGAGATTGCGATCCCGACCCATTACGGGAGCATCGTAGGAAAAATGGCGGATGCGGATCTGTTTGCATCGAAAGTAAAACCGCCAGTACAAGTAGAAATAAAAATCGGCCGGTAATTGATCACGCACAATATCGGCGAAAAAAGAAAACCGGAGCTTAGGACATGACAGAAAAACTATATTATCAGGATGCGTATCTGAAAGAATTTACCGCAGAAATAACGGACATCCGGGAAATTGAGGACCGGACAGCGATCGTGCTTGACCGGACTGCTTTATATCCGGAAGGCGGCGGTCAGGGAGCGGATCATGGAATCATCAGACTTTTAGACGGCGGAGAAGAAATCTCCATTGCTGATGTTCAGGAAGAGCAGGAGGAAATCTGGCATTTTCCGGAAACAAAGGATCTGTCCGGATTTGAAATCGGACAGAAAGTATCCGGAACGATCGATTGGGAGAGAAGATTTGACCATATGCAGCAGCATTCCGGAGAACACATTATTAGCGGGATCCTCTGCCGTATGTTCCATTGCGATAATATCGGTTTTCATTTGGGCGAAGATGACGTCACGATCGATTACAACGCAGCGTTCACGTTTGAAGAAGCTCTGAAAGCGGAAGATGAAGCTAACCGTTACATTTGGGAGAATCATCCGTTGGTGGAACTATGGCCGGATCCGGAAGAACTGAAAACGATAGAGTATCGCAGCAAAAAAGAACTGGAAGGAAATGTCCGGCTTACAAGTTTTCCGGGCGCGGATACTTGTGCCTGCTGCGGGACCCATGTAAAGGCAAGTGCGGAAGTCGGACTATTAAAGATTACTTCTGCCCATAAGTTTCATGAAGGAACGAGATTAACGCTCCTTTGCGGGCGGCGCGCAATGGATTTTCTCAGCATGAATTATCATGCCAATAAAAAAACAGCTGTAATGTTAAGTACGAGAGAGGAGAAAACACCGGAACTCGTTAAGAAACAGATTGAGGAGCTTGTCAGCCTGAAGGCGCGGCTCTCCCAGATTAAGGAGGATTATTTTACTCTTTGGGCGGATCATTTCCAGGGAAGAGAGAACGCGCTGGTTATCAGTGACCGGCTTGAGCCGGAGGAGGGCAGACAGCTTGCTGACCTGATCGCGAATAACATATCAGGAACTGCCCTTGTTTTTACTAAAGTAAATGATCAGACGGAGGATGGCCCTGTCTACCGCTATGCCTGTGTGAACCGGGAACAGGATGTCACCGGATTGATTCAGGAAATGAATTCCGCCCTTTCAGGGAAGGGCGGAGGAAGGAACGGATTTGCGCAGGGAAACGTCCATGCGGATAAAAAGACTATTGAGAAGTTTCTTTCTTCTTTCTAATCGGGAAAAGCAAAAAGGCCAGGACGCTGAGAGCGGTAATGATGGCAAAGTATGCGATGCAGCGGCCGGCTGTATAGGTTGCAAAAATACTTTGTTTAAAGAAGAACCAGGTCAGAACCGAAAGTCCAAGAAGAACGACACAGTAGATCGCCCCGAGCACTTTCTTTTTTCCGGGCTGCTCCTTATAGCCTTTTGATTCTTTTGCCCGCAGGCAGCGCAACAACCCCCGAAGTGCCAATAGGAAGATCAGAAAGATATTGAAAGCAGCAACAGACTGTTTCAGAACTCCAATTACAAAGAAGTTTAATGTAAAGTACTGTGTCAGGAATCCAAAGAACGCAATCAGGATCAGATGAGGCACGATAACATAAAGGTTTGAGAACGGACGGGTTCGTTTCTTTTTCCTTACTTTGTGAACGATTGCAATTACAAGACAGATCAATCCGAAAAGAATCAGTCCGAAGAATACAATAATAAGCGCCAAAAATGTCTTTGAAAGCGTTGGATGTCCGGTCGCAACTGTCTCAGCCGACATGATCATAGTCGGGGAATAATCAAAACTTAAAACACTATACCGGTTATCGTCCACTTCGTTTAATTCATTTGTCTGCGGGTCCAGCTCAAGTGGAGCAGGAAGCGCTATTCCTGGTCCGATCTTGAAACTATAGTATCCCTTTTGGAAGAGACCCGCACCGATCTGGAGGCCTTCTCCGGCCAGTTTTTCCGAAACATAATCAACCATATAGTAGCTGAAGCCATCGTTCTTATGCAATACGACATCTACTTCGTATTCTTCTCCTTCCGGCATAATAACCGTTGTAAGGGAACCGTTTCTGGTAAGAAAGACTTCCAAAAAATCTTGTATTTTATCGTCGGAAAGCTCGTTGGGGTAAATGAGTTCTCCGTTTTGTAAAGCCATACCGGCAAATTGATAGTCGTGGAAAACCATAACGTCAACTTTTCCCTCTATCACAAAATGTCGGGTTTTATTTTTCCGGACAAATAATTTGTCGGGGCTGACCCCTGAAAAGAGCCAGTCAATATAGGTTATCGGGCGATGCTCTGTCATATAATTCAAGAACAGACTTAATGCCGGATCCCAATGGTTGAGCTTGATTTCTTTCTCATTATTTCGCAGCTGCTCAGATCCGACCAGGGAAAGATAATCAATAAAGATCGAGCTGCTTGCCTGCTCGCGCTGGTCCAGATCATCTAATTGGAGAAAGACAGTCTGGAGAATGGAAAACATAGATTCGGATGTCCGGTTACGCATCGCTTCCATAAGCTCAGGCTGGAGCGTCTTTTTATAGTCGGTATCTGTCGGAAACAATTCACCAAGGAATTCACAAATCAGATGGAGACGGTAATTTGTCAGCGGATTATGGACAAATGGTCTTTCGACAACCTTCCTGCTCACATTGTCTACCTGAGGAAGCATTTTTGTATAATCCGCATCTGTTTCCTGAGCCGGCATAAAATAGTCTGTGCCGTTTCGGTAGTAACCCCAGGTCTCTAACGGAATCCAGGGGACCGGATCAAAAGCTCCACAGAGGTTAAAGATTCCGGGATATTCTTTCGGAACCTTTGTTGTCCTTGGAACTCCGAATAAATAGGCATAAACAGAGTCTGTGACTCCGCTTTCCAGAAGATCGCCGGCGGTCAGGTTTGAAACTGCAGCAGCTCTGGAAAAGCCTGCAAACCAGAACTTGATCTCACCGGTGAGATTCTGTCCTTCAATATATTCCGCGATCTGTGTTTTTAAAATATCTGCAGCGACCGAAAAGCCTTCATGGCGCTCTCCGTCACCGACCATTAGATTTCCGATCCATTCTTTCTTGTAATTCAGCCCGCAGGGTGAAACCGCGATCAGCGTGAAGTCATCAATCTTTTTACTTGCGATCACGCCGGATAAGGTGTTTTCTGAAGTGGGTGCCTCATAGCCAAATGACACGATGTCGGAAAAACCAAGTTCTGTAAGAAACGGTTCGAACTGGTTGTCGATCACTTCACCGTTGTTTCTGGCCGAGCAGATCGCAAGCCCTAAAGAGGACCTCGCAAGCTCAAGGCTGAATGAATCAGATGGTTGTCTGAAAAAGTCATCAGAATAAGGAAAATCCCATTCGTGGATCGTTTTATCCATATCCAGGAAGGTAAGAGTTACAGACTTTGATGTTTCCTCTTCTGCAAAGATGCTGCGGGGAACAAAACAGAGCAGGGTAAAAAGAAATACAAAAGCAATGATCAGTATTTTTTTAATCTGCGTCCTAATTTCTGCCATGATATATCCTTCTCCGTGCTTCGGCATCCGGGTTACCTGGTAACGACCTCCGAGCCGTAACCGTAATGTTCCACTACAAAATCAAGATCCTTGTCTCCGCGACCGGAAAGGTTGACCAGGATCGAACCGGTCATTCCCGTTCTTGCAATCCGGATCGCATACGCAAGGGCATGAGAACTTTCAATAGCCGGGATGATTCCTTCATTTCTTGATAACAGGAATAACGCTTCGATTGCCTCTTCGTCGCTGGCGGTCGTATATTTGATCCGGCCCATGTCATGAAGCAGAGCATGTTCCGGTCCGGCAGCCGGATAGTCGAGACCGCTGGCATTGGAATAAACCGGTGCAGGGTCTCCGTTTTCGTCCGCAAGCATGATGCTGTTGAAACCGTGCATGATCCCTTCACTTCCGTAGGTGATCGAAGCTGCATGATTTCCAAGCTCCGGCCCGCGGCCAAGAGGTTCAACACCGACCAGTTCAACCGGGTCCGCCAGAAACGGGGTAAACATACCGATAGAATTCGATCCGCCGCCGACGCAGGCTGTGACCTGATCCGGAAGGTGACCGGTCTGCTCAAGGAACTGAGCCCTTGCTTCCTCGCCGATACAGTACTGGAAATCCCTTACCATAAGCGGGAACGGATGGGGACCGGCAGCGGTCCCGATACAATAGACCGCATCTTTATATTCCTTCGCGTATGCCATAAATGCGGCATCAACGGCTTCTTTTAATGTTTTAAGACCAAAAGAGACGGGGATGACCCTTGCGCCGAGGATCTTCATCCGGGTCACATTCGGAGCCTGCTTCTCGATATCGACTTCACCCATATAGATATCGCATTCCAGTCCGAAATAAGCGGCAGCCGTCGCAAGCGCAACGCCGTGCTGGCCGGCGCCGGTCTCCGCGATCAGTTTTTTCTTTCCCATATATTTTGCCAGCAGTCCCTCTCCCATACAATGGTTGAGCTTATGCGCCCCGGTATGGTTCAGGTCTTCCCTTTTCAGGTAGATCTGGGTCCGCCCGAGCAGGTTGGAAAGATTCTGGCAATGGTAGACAGGAGTCGGCCGTCCCTGGAAATCCCGGCGGATCCGCCGAAGTTCCGCGATGAACTGTGCAGACTGGGCAATCGTATGGTACGCTTCCGCATATTCGTTGACGGCCTTGATCAGTTCCGGATCTTCCAGATAGTTTCCTCCGTATTTTCCGAAATAGCCGTCCTGGCTTGGTTGTTCTTTCAAGTAATTATCAAAATCCCGGTATTTATTCATTGTTGCATCCTTTCTAAGTCCAATCGCTGAAAATATACCATATTGTAGGGAATTTTTAAACCGGAAATACACGGAAAGGGCTTTTTCTTTACAAAGAAAGAAAATAAGAGTACACTTTTTATACTGAAAATGAAATATCGGAGGAGGTTAATTTCATGATTTATTCAACAGAAGTAAAGGGGATGTGCCCCGTACATCAAGGTGTACACCATGGGGCTGCTCCGATACCGGAGGAAGCACAATGGGTTAAGGCCCGGGGAGTCAAAGATATCTCCGGATATACTCATGGAATAGGCTGGTGTGCTCCGCAGCAGGGCGGCTGCAAACTTTCCCTGAACGTAAAAAAAGGGATCATTCAGGAAGCTCTCGTTGAAACGATCGGATGTTCCGGAATGACGCATTCTGCGGCAATGGCTTCCGAGATCCTTCCGGGACTTACCCTTCTGGAAGCATTAAATACAGATCTTGTGTGTGACGCGATCAACACCGCAATGAGAGAGCTGTTCCTTCAGATCGTTTACGGCCGTACCCAGAGCGCATTCTCAGAAGGCGGTCTTCAGATCGGAGCCGGACTTGAAGATCTTGGAAAAGGAAACCGCTCCATGGTCGGAACGACCTATGGAACATTGGAAAAAGGCCCCCGTTATCTGGAATTAACAGAAGGCTATATCACAGAGCTTGCTCTGGATGAAGATGACGAGATCATCGGATATAAGTATCTGAATTTTGGGAAAATGATGGACTTTATCAAAGCCGGTGACGATGCGAATACCGCATTTGAAAAGGCTTCCGGGCAGTATGGACGGGTCGCTGACGCAGTCAAGATGATCGATCCGAGAAAAGAATAATTCAAGGGAGGAAAGAACGATGATTACATTTGAATCTTATGAGAGAAGAGAAAAACAGATCCTTTCCAAACTTGCCGAGTATGGGATCGGATCCATCGAAGAAGCGGAAAAGATCACAAAAGATGCAGGCCTTGACGTTTATAAGGCAGTGGAAGCAATTCAGCCGATCTGTTTTGAAAATGCAAAGTGGGCTTATACCGTAGGTGCAGCAATCGCGATCAAAAAGAACTGCCGCAAAGCTTCTGAAGCAGCAGCAGCGATCGGGGAAGGCCTTCAGGCTTTCTGTATCCCGGGTTCCGTCGCGGACCGCAGAAAGGTCGGCTTAGGACATGGAAATCTCGGAAAAATGCTGTTAGAAGAAGATACCGAGTGCTTTGCTTTCCTTGCAGGACATGAATCCTTTGCGGCTGCGGAAGGCGCGATCGGAATTGCAGAAAAAGCGAATAAAGTCCGCCAGAAACCGCTCCGGGTAATTCTGAACGGATTAGGAAAGGATGCGGCCCAGATCATTTCCCGGATCAACGGATTTACGTATGTGGAAACAGAGTATGACTATTTTACGGGCGAGCTGAAAGAAGTGTTCCGGAAATGCTACTCCAAGGATCCGGAGAGCTCAAGAGCAAAGGTCAACTGCTATGGAGCAAACGACGTTCAGGAAGGTGTTGCGATCATGTGGCATGAAAACGTCGACGTTTCCATCACCGGAAATTCCACGAACCCGACAAGATTCCAGCATCCGGTTGCAGGTACGTATAAAAAAGAGCGTGTCGAAGCAGGAAAGAAGTATTTTTCTGTAGCATCCGGCGGCGGAACAGGACGTACGCTCCATCCGGATAATATGGCAGCAGGACCGGCTTCTTACGGAATGACTGATACAATGGGAAGGATGCATTCCGATGCCCAGTTTGCAGGTTCTTCTTCCGTACCGGCCCATGTTGAAATGATGGGACTGATCGGAGCAGGAAATAACCCGATGGTCGGAATGACCGTATCGGTTGCGGTCTCCGTTGAGGAAGCGGCAAAGGCAGGAAAGTTCTAAGAGTTTTTAAATCATAAATTGGAAAAGAGAGCGGGACCGGAATAACGGTCCTGCTTTTTTGATGCAAAAACGAAAACTTCCGGTTCGTTTGTCCGCTTGACAAATATACCCCTTAGGGGTATATTGGGCTTAACCTGAAATATACCCCCGGAGGGTATCTGAAAAGAGAGGAAAGCAAAATGGTAAAGAAAAAAGAAGAAGCAGGATGTCCGGCTTGCCGGATCAAACAGCGTTCGGAAGAAGAATACAAAGACCTGATTCACCGGCTGAACCGGATCGAGGGACAGGTCCGCGGCGTCCGCGGGATGGTGGAGAAGGATGCCTATTGTATTGATATTCTGAATCAGGTCTCCGCGGTAAGCTGTGCGCTGAACAGTTTTACAAAGATCCTTCTCAGCAATCATATGAAAAGCTGCGTTGCGGATGATATCCGGGAAGGAAATGAAGAGAAGCTTGATGAGCTGGTTAAAACACTCCAGAAATTGATGAAATAACACGAAACAGACATGACAGAAAAAGGACAAAACAAAATGGAACAATATACAGTGACCGGAATGACCTGCGCGGCATGTCAGGCAAGAGTGGAGAAAGCGGTTGGAAAGGTTGCGGGCGTGGAAAGCTGCAGCGTTTCTCTGCTTACGAACTCCATGGGTGTTACCGGAACGGCTTCCGCTGCGGAGATCATTAAAGCAGTGACCGATGCCGGCTACGGGGCATCCCTGAAAGGCGGCGGGAAAGATTCCGGAAGGCGGAACAGTTCACTTTCAAGGCTTGCCGAACAGGAAGAAGCATTAAAAGATCATGAAACCCCGAAACTCAGAAAACGACTGATCGTCTCGCTTATCTTTCTTCTGATCCTGATGTATTTTTCGATGGGGCATATGATGCTTCATCTTCCGGTCCCTTCGTTTTTTCATGAGAATCCGATTGCGCTCGGGCTTCTTCAGCTTCTTCTTGCCGCAATTGTTATGGTGATCAACCAGAAGTTTTTCATCAGCGGATATAAGAGCCTTTTCCACGGTTCCCCGAACATGGACACGCTGATCGCGCTTGGATCTTCCGCTGCGTTCGGATATTCGACCGTCATGCTTTTTGCGATGACGGGGGCTCAGCTTTCCGGTGATCCGGAACTGGTACATCAATACATGATGGAGTTTTACTTTGAATCGGCAGCCATGATACTGACTTTGATCACAGTCGGGAAGATGCTGGAGGCTTATTCAAAGGGGAAGACAACCAATGCATTAAAGAGTCTGATGCGGATGGCTCCGAAAACAGCGAATGTGATCCGGGACGGAGAAGAAATCACGGTCTCGGTCGATGATGTGTCAAAAGGCGATGTATTTGTTGTCCGTCCGGGCGAGACGATCCCGGTTGACGGAAGAGTCATGGAGGGAATGAGTGCAGTCAATGAGGCTGCTTTGACCGGAGAGAGCCTTCCGGTCGATAAGGCAACGGGTGACGAAGTCTCTTCAGGAACGCTGAATCAATCTGGTTTTCTGAAATGTGAGGCGACAAGAGTCGGGGAGGATACGACGCTTTCCCAGATCATCCAGATGGTCAGTGACGCAGCAGCGACGAAAGCCCCGGTGGCAAGACTGGCGGATAAGATCTCAGGTGTATTTGTTCCTGTCGTGATCGGAATCGCAGTTGTTACGATCATTGTCTGGCTTTTGATCGGACGAACCGCCGGGTTTGCCCTCGCGAGAGGCATCTGCGTTCTCGTTGTCAGTTGTCCCTGCGCGTTGGGACTTGCAACGCCGGTCGCGATCATGGTCGGGAACGGAGTCGGCGCGAGGAACGGGATACTCTTTAAAAATGCCGAGGCCCTTCAGGAAACAGGAAATGTCCGGATCGTTGCGCTCGATAAGACCGGAACGATCACTGCCGGAGAACCGAGAGTTACAGATCTTGTTCCCGTAGAAGGGGTCTCCGAAACGGAGCTCCTGGAACTTGCAGCCTCTTTGGAACAAAAGAGCGAACATCCTCTGGCCGGGGCGATCCTGCAATATGCCGGAGAAAACGGTCTTTCCGGAGCGGACATTTCGGATTTTCAGGCGCTTCCGGGGAACGGTCTTACCGCGACGCGGAACGGTTCTGTTTTAAGCGGCGGGAATGAGTCCTTTATACGGACCAAAGCGGATGTTCCGGAAAAGATCCATGCTCAGGGACAAAAACTCGCGGAAGAAGGAAAGACTCCGTTATTCTTTGCAAAAGATAAAAAACTGCTCGGAATTATCGCCGTTGCGGATACGATGAAAGAAGACAGCGCGGAGGCGATAAAGCAATTGCAAAATATGGGTATTCATGTTGTAATGCTAACAGGCGACAACGAACGGACTGCACAGGCGGTCGGAAGAGCAGCCGGCGTAAATGAAGTGATTGCCGGCGTCCGTCCCGACGGGAAAGAGAGTGTGATCCGGAAGCTTTCGGAATTCGGGAAAGTTGCGATGGTCGGTGACGGGATCAATGATGCACCGGCGCTTACACGGGCTGATATCGGAATCGCGATCGGCGCAGGAACGGATGTCGCAATTGACGCGGCAGATGTAGTTTTGATGAAAAGCTCTCTTTTAGATGTTGCGGCATCGATCCGGCTCAGCCGGAGGACCTACCGGAATATTGTGGAGAACCTGTTCTGGGCATTGATCTATAATGTGCTTCTGATCCCGGCAGCAGCCGGTGTTTATTCCGGACTCGGGATCACAATGAATCCGATGCTCGGAGCCGCTGCGATGAGTCTGTCCAGCTTCTGCGTCTGCATGAATGCTCTGAGGCTGAATCTCGTCAAAGTATATGATACAAAAAGAGATAAAAAGAGACGGAACACCATTCAGGTTCCGAAAATCGTTTCGACTGAAATGAATGAGACAGAAAGAGGTACTATGATGGAAAAAACTATGAAGATCGAAGGAATGATGTGCGGTCACTGCGAAGCAAGGGTCAAGAAGACGCTGGAAGCTCTTGAGCAGGTAGAGGAAGCCCTCGTAAGCCATGAAAGCGGAACCGCTGTTGTGAAGCTGAATGGGGAAATCGACAATGACGTCCTGAAAAAGGCGGTCGAAGACCAGGATTATCAAGTATTGGGAATTGAGTGATTTATGACTTTACAGGAGTTTTTTGCGGCAAACCCGAAGGTGGCCGTCGGCTTTTCCGGAGGTGTGGATTCCGCCTATCTTTTGTATATGGCAAAACAGTATGCGAAAGAGGTAAAAGCCTATTACGTCAAAAGCTGTTTTCAGCCGGAGTTTGAACTGGAAGACGCGACCCGTCTTGCAGAGGAGATTGGAGCAGAACTTAAGATATTAAACGTTTCTGTTCTGGATGATCCGGTCGTCAGGAGTAATCCGCCGGACCGCTGTTACTACTGTAAACAAAAAATATTCGGAACGATCTTAGCGGCGGCAAAAGAAGACGGCTTTCCGGTCCTTTTAGACGGGACGAATGCTTCGGACCAGGAAGCGGACCGTCCGGGCTTCCGGGCGCTAAAGGAGCTTTCAGTCCTTTCTCCGTTACGGGAAGCCGGCCTTACAAAAGAGGAGATCAGGATGCGTTCTAAGGAAGCAGGCCTGTTTACATGGAATAAGCCTGCCTACGCCTGCCTTGCGACAAGGATCGCAGCGAATGAGACAATAACGGAAGAGTCTCTTGCGGCAACAGAGAGGGCAGAAATGTTTTTATTCGGCCTTGGATTTACGGATATTCGTGTTCGTTCAATGAACGGTCATGCAAGGATCGAAGTACCGGAACGGGAGATAGTCAGGGCAGTTGAAAACAGGAAGCTGATCACGGAAACACTGCGGAACGATTTTAAAACGGTTTCGTTGGATCTGGAAGAAAGAGAAAGGAAACGATAACAAATGAAAACGTTGTATCTGGATCTACAGATGGGGGCAGCCGGGGATATGCTTGCGGCAGCGCTTCTGGAACTTCTTCCGGACCCGGACCGCGTGCTTGACCGGTTAAACCGTGCCGGACTCACAGGGATTACAGTAAAGACAGAGGCTTCGGAAAAATGCGGGATCAGAGGCACGCATTTCAGGGTCTGTGTGAATGGAGAAGAAGAGGAGAGCGTTGACTGGCCGGTTAAAACGCAGGAGCATACGCACGGTCACAGCCATGACCATGATCAGGACCATGCGCACGGCCACAGCCATGACCATGGTCACGACCATACGCATGAGCATGAACATCACCACAGCACGCTTGCCGATATTGAGCTGATCATAAAAGGCCTTGATCTTCCGGAAAAGGTCAAGAAAGATGCAATTGCTGTTTACCGGCTCTTAGCGGAGGCGGAAGGTGCTGCACATGGTACGGAAGTTTCAAAAATCCATTTCCACGAAGTAGGAATGATGGATGCGATCATGGATATTTCGGCTGTCTGTCTCCTGATTGATGAGCTGAAACCTGAGAGGATCTTTGCTTCCCCGGTTCATGTCGGCTGCGGACAGGTCCGTTGTGCCCATGGGATCCTTCCGGTCCCGGCTCCGGCTGCGGCGTTCCTTTTAAAAGATGTCCCGATCTACGGCGGAGCTGTGGAGGGCGAACTTTGCACACCGACCGGAGCAGCGCTGCTGAAATATTTTGTGGATTCGTTTTCCGGTATGCCGGTCATGCAAACAAAACAGATCGGTTACGGAATGGGAAAGAAAGACTTTCCGGCAGCAAACTGTGTCAGGGCGGTCTTCGGAGAGTTCGGGGCAGAGAACGAAGAAGTTCTTGAGCTTTCCTGTAATGTGGATGATATGACCGCAGAAGCGATCGGTTTTGCGATGGAGCGGCTTTTAGAGGCAGGAGCGCTGGATGTTTATACGATCCCGATCGGGATGAAGAAAAACCGTCCGGGAACGCTGATCCACGTTATGTGCAGGGAAAAGCAAAAAGAGGAACTGTTATCCCTTTTGTTCCGGTATACGACAACACTGGGAGTCCGGGAAAACCGCTTTGCCCGTTATGTCCTTGACCGGAAGAACGAAACGGTAAAGACTCCTTACGGAGAGGTCCGGATCAAGAAGTCGTCGGGCTATGGAACAGAACGGGAAAAGTATGAATATGACGATCTTGCAAGGATCGCAAAAGAAAAGAATATAAGTCTCGGACAGGCCGCGGATCTTATCAGAAAAAGCGTGGAATAGAAGAGATTTTGTGGTACAATAAAAACACAGCAGATCATATGGAATAAGGAGATTGATTCTATGGCTGAGATCATTTTAACAAAAGACAATTTTGAAGAGGAAGTTTTAAAAGCGGACAAGCCGGTCCTGGTCGATTTTTGGGCAACCTGGTGCGGTCCGTGCAAGATGCTTGCGCCGACGATCGAAGAGATCGCGAAAGAACAGGAAGGCGTGATCAAAGTCGGAAAAGTTGACGTTGATGAGCAGCCGGTTCTGGCACAGAAATTCGGGATCATGAGCATTCCGACCCTGATCGTTTTCAAAGACGGAAAAATCGCGAACCAGGGAATCGGATTTATGGACAAAGAAAAAGTCTTGGCGCTTTTAAATTAGCAAACGATGGAATTAAGGCGCAGAAGTCTGCGCCTTTTCTTTTTAGGACACAGTAATAATGCTTAATACGACACTTTGCTATTTGAAAAGGAACGGCTGTTACCTGATGCTGTTCCGGAACAAAAAAGAGAACGACCCCTGTGAAGGAAAATGGGTCGGAATCGGCGGAAAGTTTGAACCCGGAGAAACGAAAGAGGAATGTCTGGTCAGGGAAGTGAAAGAAGAGACCGGACTGACACTGACCCGCTTTCAGTATCATGGGGTTGTCCACTTTATTTCCGATCGTCTGGAAAATGAGGAAATGTTCCTGTTTACCGCAGACGAATGGGAAGGAGAGATTGAGTCCTGTAATGAAGGAACACTGAAGTGGATCCCGGAAAGCGAGGTCCTTTCCCTGAACCTCTGGGAAGGCGATCCGTTTTTTCTTAGACCGCTTCTCCGGGGAGAGACGGATCTGGAGATGACTTGCAGATATGAAGGAGATGAACTGGCAGAGTTCGTAAATCATAAGGAAACTGATTGATAAGTGATTGAATGGAGGGGTACAAACATGAATGCAGTAAAAGAGTATCTGGTAGAAGGAAAAACACTTCCGGAAACATACCACAAAGCGCTTATGGCACTGGAATCAAACGAGAATATCTATCCTTGCGATGACTGGGATACGACTCAGAAAGAAATATCTATGACGATGTGTGTTCTTGAGCCCCTCGCGGAGCCGATGATCAGCAAGCTGTTTATCGGAGGACCGGAAGAGCTGGAACAATATCGCCAGGAAATGCTCGACGGAATTCTTGATTTTGAAGTAGAGAAGGGCAATTGGGCCTATACATACCACCAGAGGATGGAAAAACAGTTTCCGTTTATTATTTCGGAATTGAACCGGAACCCTTCAAGCAGAAGAGCGGTTATCGTTGTTCGCGATTGGGAAGTGGATTCAGAGAGCGAAGATCCGGCATGCCTTCAGCACATCCAGTACTTTATTCGTGACAACCAGCTCCATTGCAAAGTCCTTTTCCGCTCAAATGATGCATGTAAGGCAACGTTTATGAATGCGTTCGCGCTGATCATGCTCCAGAAACGGTTTGCGGATGCACTCGGCGTGGACATGGGAACCTATACCCATAGAGCAAGCAGCTTCCACTGCTATGAAAAAGACTTTGATATGCTGCAAGGTTATGTAAAACGGATTGGTAAGGCCGAAGATGAGTACGATATCTGCTTTGACTATGAGGACGGCTGGAAGGAAGATATGGAATTTGCCCAGCCGATGATCGCGAAGAAAGTCGAAGAGCTTCGGAACCGGTAATCAAAATTGAAGTCAAAGGAGACAAACAGAAAATGAAGTATGATGTGATTATCATCGGTGCAGGTCCCGGCGGAATCTTTTCCGCTTATGAATTTGCAAAAAAATCGGATCTTAAGGTCGCGGTCTTTGAAGAGGGCGGACCTTTGGAAAAGCGGCATTGCCCGATCGATGGAAAAAAAGTAAAGTCCTGTATTAACTGCAAGACCTGCTCGATCATGAACGGGTTCGGAGGCGCAGGTGCTTTTTCCGATGGTAAGTATAATATCACAAATGATTTTGGCGGAACGCTCCATGAGTATCTCGGACGGGAAAAAGCTCTGGAGCTGATGTATTATGTCGATTCGATCAATGTTTCCCATGGCGGGGAAAATACAACCATGTTTTCAACTGCAGGGACAGCGCTCAAGAAAGTCTGCATGCAGAATAAACTGACGCTTCTTGAGGCTTCCGTCCGCCATCTCGGAACGGATATCAACTATATCGTTCTTGACAATATCTATAACGAGTTGAAAGATAAGATCGAGTTCTTTTTCTATACTCCGGTGGTAAGGATCGAGAAGATCGAAAACGGATTCCGGGTCTGCACGGAAGAAAAAGACTATACCTGTGACAAATGCATTATTTCTGTCGGCCGAAGCGGAAGCCATTGGCTACAGGAAGTCTGTACGGATCTTGATATCCCGACAACAAGAAACCGGGTCGATATCGGCGTACGCGTTGAACTTCCTGCTCCGATCTTTTCCCATATCACGGATGAACTTTACGAAAGCAAGATCGTTTACCGGACGGATAAATACGAAGACAGTGTCCGGACGTTCTGCATGAATCCAAAGGGGATCGTAGTCAATGAGAATACAAACGGGATCATAACAGTGAACGGTCACAGCTTTGAGGATGAATCCCGGAAGACGGAGAATACGAATTTTGCGCTTCTGGTCTCGAAACGGTTTTCTGAACCGTTTAAGGACAGCAACGGCTATGCGGAAAGTATTGCAAGGCTTTCGAACATGCTTGGAGGCGGTGTTATTATCCAGCGTTTCGGAGACCTTGAAAGGGGAAGAAGAAGTACACAGAAACGGATCGACGAAGGAACGGTACGCCCGACGCTTCAAGCCACACCCGGAGATTTAAGCCTTGTTCTTCCGAAGCGGATCCTGGACGGGATCATCGAGATGATCTACGCCTTGGATAAGATCGCTCCGGGAACCGCAAACGAGGATACGCTCCTTTATGGCGTGGAAGTGAAGTTCTATAATATGGGTGTAGCAGTAGATCACAATCTTGAAACAAAATACAAAGGGCTCTTTGTGATCGGGGACGGAAGCGGAGTTACCCACTCCCTTTCTCATGCTTCCGCAAGCGGCGTATTTGTCGCTGACCGGATCATAGAGGCAGCAGAGGAGTAATCAGGCAAAGGGGAAAACTATGTGTAAGAATGATTGTAAAGACGAGAAAATGAAGGCACTGGATCTTGTGCTGGATGCGCATGATCATGACAGCGGCTCGCTGATCACGATCCTCCAGAAGGCACAGGATATCCATGGCTATCTTCCTGCAGAAATCATTTACTATGTTGCCGCCCAGACGGGAACGACTCCGGCGAAGGTCATGGGAGTCGCTACGTTTTACACGCAGTTCCGTCTTGAACCGGTTGGTAAGTATCTGATCATGCTGTGCAAAGGAACGGCCTGCCATGTCAACGGTTCGGACCGGATCGAAGCTGCGATCACGAACGAACTCGAGATCACCAACGGACAAACAACAAAGGACGGCTTGTTTACGCTTAAGAACGTAGCATGCCTGGGCTGTTGTTCCCTTTCTCCGGTCATGATGGTCAACGAAGAGACCTTCGGAACCCTGACCCCTGAAAAGGCGATCAGCATTCTGAATGATTTCCGGAACAGAAAGGAGGAAGAAGCATGAGGATCGTTGTAGGAGAAGGCAGCTGCGGGATCGCTGCAGGTGCCGGAAAAGTATATGACGCATTACAGACAGCAATGAATCCTTCGGATTCTTTCGAACTCGGGATCACCGGCTGTATCGGAATGTGCTTCCTTGAGCCTATCGTTGATATCTATGAGGGCGGGGACCTTCTTGCAAGACTGGTTCATGTAGAAGCAAAAGACGGCGCGCGGATCGCGGAAGCTGTTCGGGGCGGAGACCTTTCTTCAATTGAGGATTTGAAGATCCAGGAAGAAGATGCCGGATTCTTGAACAAGCAGACTAGGATCGCTCTCCGGAACTGCGGTATTATCGATCCGACTGATCTTAACAGCTATAAAGCAAGAGACGGGTATAAGGCGCTCGAAAAAGTCCTTAAGACGATGACGCCGGAAGAAGTCATTGAAGAGATCAAGACCTCCGGACTTGCAGGCCGAGGTGGTGCAGGATTCCCGACCTGGTTTAAGTGGAATGCCGCAAGGGGTTCGGCAGGAGAGGAAAAATACCTGATCTGCAATGCGGATGAAGGAGACCCCGGTGCATTTATGGACCGTGCGGTCATCGAAAGCGATCCGCATAATCTGATCGAGGGAATGCTGATCGCAGCCTATGCGATCGGCGCAAAAGAAGCAATCGTATATGTTAGAGCAGAGTATCCTCTGGCGATCATCCGCTTAGAGGAGGCAATCCGTCAGGCAACTGAGGCCGGGCTGATCGGAGAGAATATTTTAGGAACCGGATTCAGCTGCAAGTTCCGGTATATGGCAGGAGCCGGCGCATTCGTCTGCGGCGAGGAGACTGCACTGATCGAGTCGCTGGAAGGCAAGCGCGGAATGCCGCGTCTGAAACCGCCGTTCCCGGCAGCAGCCGGATATAAGCTGAAACCGTCGAATATCAACAACGTTGAGACCTTTGCGAATGTTGCCTGGATCATCAACAACGGCGGAGAAGCATTTGCGGCAATGGGAACCGAAGGAAGTAAAGGAACGAAAGTCTTCGCTCTTACCGGAAAGGTAAAACGCGGCGGACTTGTTGAGATCCCGATGGGGCAGACCCTTCGTCATGTTATCTTTGATATCGGCGGCGGGATCCGGAATGAAAAGAAGATCAAAGCGGTCCAGATGGGCGGACCTTCCGGAGGATGTATTCCGGAAAACCTTCTGGATACGGTGATCGATTACAAAGCACTTTCCGCAACCGGAGCAATCATGGGATCCGGCGGTATGGTCGTTATGGATGAGAATACCTGTATGGTCGGAATGGCCAGGTTCTTCTTAGACTTTACCTCCAAGGAATCCTGCGGAAAATGTGTTCACTGCAGGATCGGAACAAAGAGGATGCTTGAGATCCTGACCCGGATCGTAAGCGGAAAAGGCGAAGAAGGAGATATTGAACTTCTGGAAGAGCTTTGCAACGCGATCAAAGACGGCGCGCTCTGCGGACTCGGCCAGACGGCCCCGAACCCGGTCCTTACTACGATCCGCTATTTCCGGGATGAATATGAAGCACATATCAAAGAGAAGAAATGTCCGGCGAAAGAGTGCGTGGAACTCTTAAGCTATAAGATCGATCCGGATACCTGTAAGGGCTGTACGCTTTGTGCACGGAAATGCCCGGTACAGGCGATCTCCGGCGAGGTCAAGAACCCCCATGCGATCGATCAGGATATTTGTATTAAGTGCGGCCAGTGTTACACCTTATGTAAGTTTGGCGCAATCAGTGTGGAATAGGAGGCCGGAAAATGAGCGAGATTAAAATTATTATTGATGGAATCGAGTGTAAAGCGCAGTCCGGTGAAACGATCCTTGAGATCGCGAGAGCAAACGGGATCTATATTCCGACACTGTGTCACGATGAAAGCGTAGCGAAATACGGAGCCTGCGGCCTCTGTCTCGTAGAGGGGGAAGGGCTTCCGAAACTGATGAGAGCGTGCTCAACGATCCCGGCGGACGGATGGATCCTCCATACCGACTCCGACCGTGTTCTAAGAGCGAGAAAAGTTGCTCTTGAATTACTTATGAGCGATCATGACGGCGACTGTAAAGGACCGTGCTCTTTGAACTGTCCTGCGGGAACCGACTGTATGGCTTATGTTAACGAGATCGCGAAAGGAAATTACCATGATGCGGTCCGGATCATTAAAGAAAAATTCCCGTTCCCGGCAAGTATCGGACATGTCTGCCCGCATCCCTGTGAGGATGCCTGCAGAAGACAGTATGTGGAAGAGTCGATCTCCATCGCATATCTGAAACGGTTTGCCGGATTAAAAGATCTTGAGAAAGATACCTGGAAGCCGGAAGTTGCTGCGGATACGGGCAAGAAAGTTGCCATTATCGGCGGCGGCCCTGCCGGAATGACAGCGGCCTACTTCCTTAAGACTTATGGTCATCAGGTAACGGTTTATGACGCAATGCCGGATATGGGCGGAATGCTCCGCTACGGAATTCCGGAGTACCGTCTTCCGAAAGCAGTTGTTGACAGGGAAGTAAAAGAAATCGAGGATCTCGGAGTCGTATTGAAGAACAACGTCAAGATCGGAAAAGACCTGACTTTGGATGAGATCCGGAAAGAAGCAGATGCGACGATCCTTGCGATCGGTGCATGGACAAGTACCAAAGTAGGATGCCCGGGAGAAGACGCGGAGGGAGTCCTTGGCGGAATCGATTTTTTAAGAGCCAATATCCTCGGGAAGCCGGAAGAGATCGGGAAGAGCGTTGCGATCGTCGGCGGCGGAAATACCGCAATGGATGCCTGCAGGAGCGCAGTCCGTCTCGGAGCGGAGAACGTATATGTAATCTATCGCCGGACCCGGAATGAGATGCCTGCGGATGATGAAGAAATCGATGAGGCGATCGAAGAGGGCGTTCAGTTCAAGTTCCTGACAAATCCGGCGGAGATCATTTCCGAAAACGGCCATGTCAAAGAAATCAAGCTTCAGGTCATGGAGCTTGGAGAACCGGATGCCTCCGGACGGAGAAGCCCGGTTCCGGTAGAAGGAAAATTCGAGACTCTTCAGGTCGATACCGTTATCGCGGCGATCGGACAGAAAGTTGATCCGGAAGGCTTCGGAGTAGAGTTGAATAAGAAAGGAATTATTGCTGCCGATGAGACGACCTTCCGGACAAATCTGGAAGATGTATTCGCAGTTGGTGACGCGACGAACAAAGGAGCCGGGATCGCGATCGCGGCAATCGGAGAAGCAAATAAGGCGGCCGCGGTTGTTGACAGTTATCTGAACGGGGAACTCATTCCTTACCGGAAACCGTTCGTTTCCGAACGAGATCTTGAGACAGTCAAGAAAGAACTGGCTGAAAAAGAGAAGAAGGCACGGATCAAAGTTCCGAAGAGACCGGCAGAAGAGAGGAAGCGTGACTTCAAAGATATTGTGATCGAACTCAGTGAAGAAGAAGTTATGGTAGAAGCTTCAAGATGCTTAGAGTGCGGATGCCATGATTATAAAGAGTGTACATTGATCGAATGTGCTAACTGCATGGAGATCTGTCCTTCCAGACTGAAAGGGGAGATCCATCCGGGATTTACGGAGACAAAACTGATCACGATCGAACGGAATCAGAACAAGTGCGTTCTTTGCAACCTTTGCGTCAGGACCTGTGATGAGGTCACGGGCAAGGGAATCTTAGGACTTGTCGGCAGAGGATTTACGACTGTGATCAAGCCGGAATTCAATGATCCGGAGACGATTTCCGGCTGTAAAGACTGCCATAAGTGCTTTGATATCTGCCCAACCGGCGCATTGAAATTATTAGATTGATCGAAAATGAAATTTATGAAAAGCAACAAAATCAGGAAAACAATTATTACGGGACTTGCGGCAGCTTTTTTAGCTGCCGCCCTGTTCCTTTCTTTTGCGTCTGTGCAAACCGTTTTCGCGGCACCTGCGGGTCAGGCAAAAGAGATCTGGAGCTATGAGGACCTTTGTACGATCGCGGATGACCCGGCAGGATCCTATGTTCTTATGGCGGATATCGACCTCAAGGATAAGAACTGGACGCCGGTCGATTTTACCGGAACGTTTGACGGAAATGGACATGCGGTCTTAAATGCCGGTATCCGGGGGACCGGTGCCAAGACGTTTTTGACGTATGACGGAAACATGATCGATTATGATACATCGTTTGGCGGATTCTTTTCTTCCCTCGTCGGTGCGACCGTGAACAACCTTAAGATCCTTGGAATCGATATTTCCCTCGATACAGCAAATCCGACCTTTGTCGGAGGAATCACCGGCTTTATGGAAAACAGCACGGTATCCGGCTGTACGGTTTCCGGAACAGCGTCTCTTACGACGACCGGAAAATCGTTCGGGATCGGCGGCTTTGCCGGCTTCGGGAACGGACTGATCGAGAATTCTTCGGCTGATATGACGCTTGTCTGTACGGATAAGGATGTGGAAGATAAAGACGAGCAGTTTATGGGCGGAGCATATGCCTCCGGCTATATCGATCTCAGAGATAACAAGGTCAAGATCTCCGGATTTGATTCTGACCATGGATATGTTCACGACGGCGGTCTCGTCGGGATGTATATCCTTTATCCGGAAGACACCGGATACGAAGGATTTATTACCGGTAATACGGTAGAGGGGAAAATCACGTTCTTTGAGGATAACGAGGACCGGAGGGCTTACTGTGAAGCTTATATCGGAGAGATCATGAACTGGACGTTCGCTTATGATGATGAATTCAATCCCGACAATTTTATCCGGGATGAAGTTTATGATTATTCGACGGATCTGGTTCCGCATACTTGTACGGATCCGGAGTTTGAGACAACAAATGTTGCATCGACCGAGACGGAAAACGGATATACAGAGTCCCGCTGTTCGAAATGCGGCTATGTTCTCAGGAAGGATTATATCCCTGTTCTCGGAAACCCTGTTCCGAAAACAACCGGAACGGACGGAGAGCCGGAGACAGAGTCTAAGCCGGAGGAGATCAAACCGGAAAAGAAAGGTGGCTCGAGCGGGCTTATCATTGTGATTGTGATCCTGATCGTACTTGCTCTTATCGCAATGATTATTCTTCTACTTCGGGCGAAGAACCTCAAACAGCAGCAAAACGCGAGAGCACAGAGGAGAAAATCAGGCAGGCCACCTTCTGACCGGCGAAGATAAATCAAGCAGTTCCTTTATAAAGTTTTTCATTTTTTGCAAATCGTTTTATTTACTATTGACTTTTAATCAAAGCAGTGATACTTTGAGCATAGAGAAAGAGTAAGTGAAACGATTTGCTTTTTTTTCAAAACCTGAATAAGGAAAAGGAGGACGGACCATGGATACAGAGAAATATAGAATTTTGTTAAAAACAATTCAGACAGGCAGTCTTTCCGATGCGGCAGACGAGCTCGGTTATACGCCGTCGGGAGTAAGCCGCGCGATCTCCGCTTTGGA
>JAFWFQ010000057.1 GCA_017515535.1 Parasporobacterium sp.
GTTATAGGACGGAATATTACGGGCATTAATATGGATCGTCGTCTTCGCAGGAAGATCCTCATATCCGCTTCCGAGCAGGGAGAACTGCAGACAGTTCCGTTCCTGAAATTCCGAAAGCAAGCGTTCTTCAAAAACCGCCTCGGAAAAGATCTTTGCCGGCTCATCTAATACGAACAGTGTCTTCTCATCAAAATAAGCAAAGAGATCCACCTGGTCAGTAAGCCCGTCTGCAGCTTTCTCTCCTTCTTCGGAAGGCTGCTCGCTGACTGCCGGAAAAATCGTAAATTCCTCTACACTCTCAATGGAGCGCTGGCTCTCCACGTCAAAGAGTTTAATGGATTCCACTTCATCGCCCCAGAGGTCGATCCGGTACGGCGCGCTCTCCGTATACGGAAAAACATCAATGATATTTCCACGGATGGAGAACTCTCCATGGGAACCTACCTGGGATTCGTTTTCATATCCGAAAGAGACCAGCTTTTCTACGAGCTCTTCTCCATTCAGTTCCTCTCCCTGACGGATCGTGATCAGCTCTTTCTGTATCTCATCAAAACTCTGGAACTGTTCCGCAAACGCATCGAGGGTCGTAATGACTGTCAGACGTTCGCCTGCAAACAGACGCTTAACGACCTCCAGCCGCTGTTCAGAAAGATAGCTGCCACGGATATCTGCCTTTTCGAAAAGCGGATCTTTCGCAGGATAGTAAACAGCGGCCTTATCAAACGCTGTATAGTTATTCAGGATCTCAAGGGCCTTTTGCTCATCAAAAGTAACGATGACTTTGCTGCCAAAGCCATCGCCCAGGTTAAAAAGCAGGTGTTCCATCTGGCTCGGAACGCAGCCGTCCACCAGAACCGGTCCGTCCTTTGCCGCTGTTGTTATTTGATTTATATAGCCTGTGATATCGTTCATTTTCACTGTCGGACTTAGAATCTTCGAACGCTAATTGAACTGATTCATCGCATGGTCCATGCCATGCTCCACAATATCGACCGCCGCATCAGCCGCTTTTGCAAATGCATCCTCCATGATCTTTCGCGTTTCTTTGTCATAACGGCCGAGGACATAATCCACCATATCCATCTGCTCCGGCCGGTTCCCGATCCCGACACGAATCCTGAAAAACTCTTCCGTTCCCAGACAGGAGACGATACTCTTCATACCGTTATGACTTCCGGCGGAGCCTTTCTTCCGAAGACGCAGACGTCCCTCTTCCAGGTCGCTGTCATCATAGATCACAACGAGTTTCTCCTTTGGATCGATCTTATAGAAACGGCAGACAGAACGCACCGCATTTCCGCTCAGGTTCATGAACGTCAGCGGTTTTACCAGCAGCGTCTTTTCTCCGCCGATCACGGTTTTTCCGACCATGGCATTAAACACAGTCTTTTTCATTTTGACATTCAGCTTTTCAGCCTGCCTATCGATCGTATCAAAACCGGCATTATGCCGGGTCTTTGCATATTTATCTGTTGGATTTCCGAGTCCTGCGATCACAAACATGTTTATATCCTTTCTTCAGGCCGTTTCCATGCAAGAGTGCCGGAAATCTCATTCGACCCCGGCTCTATCAAGTATCTCGATTATAAAGGCTATCACAATTTGTTGCAAGAACGGAAAGTGAAGTACTGCTTCTCATCACGAGCCAATATATACGAATTTCGTATAATATAGAGTAAAGAAAAAGCAAGACAAAGGCTTTCGCCCGCTTGCTTCTTCTTCAGGCCTGTATAGCTTTCGCTATATCAAGAACTTATTTGTTTTAAATCGTATCTTCTTCCAATCTGAATCATA
>JAFWFQ010000058.1 GCA_017515535.1 Parasporobacterium sp.
GGTCGAATAATCAAATTCCACACCCTGCCCGATCCGGATCGGTCCGGATCCAAGAACGATGATTTTCTTTCTGTCCGATACAATGGACTCATTTTCATCTGCATAGGTTGAATAGAAATACGGAACGTAACTTTCAAATTCACTCGCGCAGGTATCGATCATTTTATAGACCGGGAAGATATCTTCTTTGCAGCGGAGCTCATAGATCTCATCCTCGGTCCTGTTCCAGAGTTCCGCAACATAAGAATCGGAAAAGCCCATCCGCTTCGCTTCTTTCAGATGGTCCAGAGAACCGGCGTTTTCTTCCATTTCTTTCTCAAAGTCTACAATATGTTTGATCTTATCCAGGAAAAACATATCGATTCCCGTAATATCACAGATCCTGGAATGGTCGACGCCCATCCACATCAGCTGCGAGATCGCATAAAGCCGGTCGTCCGTCCCTTCCCGGATATAATCCAACAGCTCATCCACAGACATATGCTCTGAGTCAAATTTCGGCATATGAAGATGGTTCTTGCTTTCTTCAAGAGACCGGATCGCCTTAAGAAGACTTTCCTCAAAGGAACGTCCGACACTCATGACTTCCCCGGTCGCCTTCATCTGGGTTGAAAGTTTATTCTGTGCTGCCGGGAATTTATCAAACGGAAACCGCGGCATTTTTGTTACAACATAATCCAGCGTCGGCTCAAAACAAGCCGGTGTATTCGCAAGCATGATCTCATCCAAATGCATTCCGACGGCAATCTTCGCGGATACTCTCGCGATCGGATAGCCGCTTGCTTTGGAAGCGAGTGCGGAAGAACGCGATACACGCGGATTCACTTCGATCACATAATATCTTAAAGAGTTCGGATCCAGCGCAAACTGACAGTTACAGCCGCCCTTGACGTCAAGTGCCCGGATGATCCGGAGCGCGCTGTCCCGGAGCATATGATACTCTTTATTGGTCAGGGTCTGACTCGGAGCTACAACGATCGAGTCTCCGGTATGGATCCCGACCGGATCGAGGTTTTCCATATTACAGACGGTCAGCGCTGTATCGTTCGCATCCCGCATGACTTCATATTCAATTTCTTTATAACCCTTAATACTCTTTTCAACGAGGACCTGATGAACCGGAGAAAGCTCTAACGCTTTCTTCATTACGACCCGGAGTTCCTCCGGATTATCCGCAAATCCGCTTCCGGTTCCTCCAAGTGTAAAGGCAGGTCTTAAGATGACAGGATATCCGATCTCCAAAGCAGCTTTCAGCCCTTCTTCAATACTATAGGTAATGATCGAAGGAATGACCGGCTCGCCGATCTTCTGGCACAGCTCTTTAAAGAGTTCCCGGTCTTCAGCACATTCAATGGATTCCGCACTGGTTCCTAAGATCTCGATCCCGCATTCTTCAAGAACTCCGTCTTTGGAAAGTTCTACGGCAAGATTCAAACCTGTCTGTCCCCCGATTCCCGGAACGATCGCATCCGGCCGTTCCAGTCTGCAGATACGGGAAACAAATTCCAGTGTCAAAGGTTCCATATATACTTTATCCGCAATGATCGTATCCGTCATGATCGTTGCCGGATTGGAATTTGCAAGAATGACCTCATAGCCTTCCTCTTTTAACGCAAGGCAGGCCTGGGTTCCGGCGTAATCAAATTCCGCCGCCTGTCCGATCACGATCGGGCCGGAGCCAATGACTAAGATTTTATGGATATCACTTCTCTTAGGCATTTTCCTTCACCTCCTCCATGATCCGGATAAACTTGTCAAAAAGATATTTACTGTCCTGAGGTCCCGGTGCACTTTCCGGATGATACTGGACGCTGAAAACATGATCATTTTCACATTCCAGTCCTTCCACGGTATTGTCCAGAAGATTCATATGCGTCACTTTCAGTCCGGTTCCTTCCACGCTTTTGTTTTCAACCGCGTAGCTATGGTTCTGGGAGGTAACCTCAACCTTTCCCGTTTCAATATTTTTCACCGGGTGGTTTCCGCCCCGGTGGCCGAATTTCAGTTTATAGGTTTTTGCGCCATAAGAAAGCGCGATCATCTGGTGTCCCAGACAGATTCCAAAGATCGGGTATTTTCCTCTTAATGCTTTTACGGTTTCGATGACTTCCGTTACATCCTCAGGGTCTCCAGGGCCATTGGAAAGGAAGATCCCGTCCGGTTTCATAAACTCGATCTCTTCTGCCGA
Organism: Parasporobacterium sp.; assembly: GCA_017515535.1. Lineage (GTDB taxonomy): Bacteria > Bacillota > Clostridia > Lachnospirales > Lachnospiraceae > RGIG5612. The sequence continues at coordinate 2,189 of JAFWFQ010000058.1, forward strand.
CGTATTATACGGAACAACGGTAACATTACAGCCGCAATCATTCAGACAACGGATAATATTCAGCTTGATCCCGCAGTCGATCGCGACAACATTGTATTTATGATCTGCCGTCCGGCTGTACCATCTTTTTTTACAACTGACTCTGGATACCTGATCATGCGGAACCGGTGTATTCCGGATTATTTCCAGCGCCTCTTCTTTTGTTGTCGAAAAGGAGGTCATAAGGACCCGTCTGGAGCCAAGGTCACGAATACTTCTTGTGATCTTTCTGGTATCAACTCCGTAGATTCCGGGGATCCCGTACTCTTCCAACAGTTCCGAAAGCGTTTTGGTATAACGGAAATTCGACGGCATATCATTATAATCATAAACGATCAGACCGCCGATCGACGGGTTCTTGCATTCATAGTCGTCATCCGTAACGCCGTAATTTCCAATCAGCGGATAAGTCATAACGACCATCTGGTCCGTATAAGACGGATCAGAAACGATTTCCTGATATCCTACCATCGATGTATTAAACACGATCTCACAGACCCGGTCGCAGTCCGCACCGAATCCGTATCCCGGATATTCACTGCCATCCTCTAATACGATTTTCCGATCAAAAGATCTCATACTTTTCTCTCCATAAAAAGGGGCTGTCGCCCCTGTATCAATCAGACAGGAGAAATTATAGCAACATCCCTAATCAAAATCAATTGTCAAAGTAACGCGTTAAAGTATTTCCAGGTTGACATTATCAGGAAGAAGCGTTACAATCTGACGAAATAACGGCAAACGGAGTTATCATGAAAAGCATTACAAACATCTATCGTAATTACTATTATTATGAAACCTTGGTCAGGAACGAAGGGATTTTGTGATGCAGTAACCATGATTCAAACCATGACTAAACCGCGGCACAGAAACCCTGTGCCGTTTATTTTGCGCTAAAGAGAACAATTTTACTGGAGGGATTATATCAATGATCGTTGCATTAAAACCAAAAACACCGGAAGAGAAAAGAGATGACCTGATTCAATGGTTTAAAGAAATGGGACTCGAAGTCCACGTATCCGTCGGAAAATTTCAGACGATTTTAGGATTGGTCGGGGATACGACAAAGATCGATATGGACCTGATCGACAGCCTGGATATTGTTGACTCAGTAAAGCAGATCACAGAGTCATTCAAATGCTGCAACCGGAAGTTCCATCCGGATGATACGATCGTCAGAGTCGGCGATGTCAAGATCGGCGGAGGAAACTTCTGTATGATCGCAGGCCCTTGTTCTGTCGAAAATGAAGACCAGATCGTAACCATTGCAAAAGCAGTGAAAGAAGCCGGTGCGGATGTTTTAAGAGGTGGTGCTTTTAAGCCAAGGACTTCCCCTTATGATTTTCAGGGCCTGAAAGGGGAAGGGATCGAATTGCTGAAGATCGCCCGGGCAGAGACCGGACTTCCAATCGTTTCCGAGATCATGAGTGTTGCCGATCTCCCTCTTTTTGAAGATGTTGATATTCTCCAGGTCGGTGCAAGAAACATGCAGAATTTCGATCTTCTGAAGGAGCTTGGCTCAACAAACAAACCGGTTTTATTAAAACGCGGACTTGCGAATTCTCTGAAGGAACTTCTGATGAGTGCGGAATATATTATGGCCAGCGGAAATGAGCAGGTCATCTTATGTGAACGCGGGATCCGGACTTTTTCAGATTATACAAGAAATACCCTGGATCTTTCTGCGGTTCCGATGCTCCATGAACTCTCCCACCTTCCGGTCATTGTAGACCCAAGCCATGCAACCGGGCTTGCCCGTCTTGTTCCTCCAATGGCAATGGCTGCAACCGCAGGTTTAGCTGACGGACTGATCATTGAAGTTCATAACGACCCTCCGCACGCGCTCTGCGACGGCGCACAGTCTCTGCGTCCGGAAGAGTACGCAAAGCTGAGCAAAAAGATCCTTGCGATCAGAGCAATCGTTTCAGAATAATAAAATCAAAAAGGAAGTAATTGATCATGACTGATATTAATACCATCCTCGGGATCACAGGAAAAGAACAGGAGCAAACTCAGGAAGAGGAAAAACAATTTACAGTCGGTATTCTCGGCATCGGCCTGATCGGAGGCTCTTTTGCAAAAGCATATCATGCAGCAGGCCATAAGGTCCTTGCAGACGATTCTGATAAACAGATGCTGGCATTTGCCAAGATCAGCGGCGCTGTTGACGGCGAACTTACCAGAGAGAATTATAAAGATTGTGATCTGATCCTGATCTGTGTTTATCCCCAGGCTTCCATTGATTTCTTAAATCAGGAAGGTCCGTATATCGGTGAGCATCCGATCGTGATCGACTGCTGCGGAACAAAGCGGGTCCTTACGACTGCCGGAATGGATGCAGCTGAGAAATACGGCTTTACGTTTGTCGGAGGTCATCCGATGGCCGGGACCCAGTATGCCGGATTTAAACATGCTAAAAAAGATATGTATAAAGGTGCGCCGATGGTCATCGTCCCTCCTAGAAGAGATGATATTACTCTTCTCATGAGAATAAAAGAACTTCTTGCGCCATGCGGCTTTAAAGGGATCACGGTTACCTATGCGGACAAGCATGACAAGATGATCGCCTTTACGTCCCAGCTCGCCCATGTTGTTTCGAGCGCTTATATCAAAAGCCCGACTGCCGGAGCACATAAAGGGTTTTCCGCGGGAAGCTATAAGGATATGACCAGGGTTGCCTGGCTGAACCCGGAGATGTGGTCTGAATTATTTATTGAAAACAAAGATTACCTTCTGCATGAGATCGATACACTGATGAAAAACATCACAGATATCAGAGAGGCCCTCGCTGCCGAAGACAGAGAAGGCCTGATCAAATTATTGGAAGAAGGGAAAAACTGTAAAAAAGAAATTGACGGATCGGTCCGATAAGGACCGATTCTTTTTTATGAGATACTCTTAACCTTTTCAACCGCTTCCTTGGTGTTTTCATGGCTGCCAAAGGCAGTTAATCTTAAGAAGCTTTCTCCTGATGGACCGAAGCCGCTTCCGGGAGTCGTTACAATCGCAGCTCTGTTCAGCAGATGATCAAAGAATTCCCAGCTTGTCATTTTCTCTTTCGCTTTTAACCAGAGATAAGGAGCATTGACTCCTCCATAAACGGTATAGCCGGCTTCCTGTAAACCTTCCCGGATCATCTTCGCATTTTCCTGATAATAAGAGACCAGTTCCCGGATCTCCTGTTGTCCGGCCTCTGTATAGACTGCCGCACCGGCTCTTTGCTGAATATATCCTGCTCCGTTAAATCTTGTCCCGATCCTTCTGTACCAGAGATTATGAGCGCTGATTCCGTTCTCGGCCCTGATTGCTTTCGGAATCACCGTATATCCCAGTCTGACTCCGGTAAATCCGGCATTTTTGGAGAAAGAACGGATCTCGATCGCACAATTTTCCGCGCCGGGGCATTCATAGATCGTATGAGGGATCTCATCTTCCGTGATATAGGCTTCATACGCCGCATCAAATATGATGACGGTGCCGTTCTTATTTGCGTAATCGACCCATTCCTGAAGCGCTTGTTTTGTTATCGCCGCTCCTGTCGGATTATTCGGGAAACAAAGATAGATCAGATCCGGAGTCTGTTTTGGAAGTTCCGGAATAAATCCGTTTGCTTCTGTACACGGAAGATAGATCACATCATCACGTTCACATTTTCCGGTCATCAAATTGGAATCAAGATAAACCGGATATCCCGGATCGCAAAGCGCGATCCGGTTATCTTTCGCAAAGATCTCCTGAATATTTCCGCTGTCCGTCTTTGCGCCGTCAGAGATAAAGATCTCATCCGCGCCGATCGGGCATCCGCGTCTTTTATATTCAAAGGAAGCAATCGCATCTCTTAAGAATTCATAACCCTGTGGCTGGGTATAACCGTGGAAGGACTTCTCCTCTGCCATCTCATCGACTGCATCGTGGAGTGCCTTCACGACCGTCTTTGTAAGCGGTCTCGTTACATCTCCGACTCCAAAGCGGATCACTTTCTGCCCCGGATTTCTTTGGCTGTATTCCGCGGTACGCTTAGCAACCTCGGTAAAAAAATACGGATTATCCAGTTTCTGGTAGTTTGAATTCAAGTGAAACATAATATGCCTGGCTTTCTGGGTCCTCTCTTTTTTATCGTATCCCGATTATGCCTCAACATTCGGAAGACCTGCAAATCCTTTTTCCAGTTCTTCATCTGTTGGGATATAGTCTGTCAGATCACCATCATTATACTGCTGATATCCTTTCAAATCAAAATAGCCGGTTCCGGTAAGTCCGAATACGATCGTCTTCTCTTCACCGGTCTCTTTGCACTTCAGGGCCTCGTCAATTGCTGCCTTGATCGCATGGGAGCTTTCCGGTGCAGGAAGGGTTCCTTCACATTTTGCAAATAATTCTGCTGCCTCAAACACTTCGCTTTGTTTCGCGGAAACGGCTCTCATATAACCGTCATGATACAACTGGGAGAGGATCGTGCTCATTCCGTGGAATCTTAATCCGCCTGCATGGTTTGCAGATGGGATAAATCCGCTTCCTAATGTATACATTTTTGCAAGTGGACAGATCATTCCGGTATCACAGAAGTCATATGCAAATTTTCCTCTGGTAAAGCTCGGACAGGATGCAGGTTCAACAGCAATAATATCGTAGTCTGCTTCACCCCGGAGCTTCTCTCCCATAAACGGAGCAATCAGTCCGCCAAGGTTCGAGCCACCGCCTGCGCATCCGATGATCGTATCCGGTTTGATACCATATTTATCTAATGCTGCTTTTGTCTCCAGACCAATGATACTCTGATGAAGAAGGACCTGGTTTAAAACGCTTCCGAGAACATATCTGTATCCTTCATTTTTAACAGCTACTTCGACTGCCTCAGAAATCGCACAGCCTAAAGAACCTGTTGTTCCCGGGAACTGCTCTAATATCTTACGTCCGACTTCTGTTGTATCGGATGGAGATGCAGTAACATCTGCGCCGTAAACCCTCATGACCTCCCGGCGGAACGGCTTTTGCTCATAGCTGATCTTTACCATATAGACCTTGCAGTCCAATCCGAAGTAAGCACAAGCCATGGAAAGCGCTGTTCCCCACTGTCCTGCTCCGGTCTCTGTCGTAACACCTTTCAGTCCCTGTTTCTTTGCGTAATATGCCTGAGCGATCGCTGAATTCAGTTTATGGCTTCCTGAAGTATTGTTTCCTTCAAACTTGTAGTAGATCTTTGCAGGAGTTCCTAATGCTTCTTCCAGAAAATAAGCTCTAACCAGCGGAGACGGGCGATACATTTTATAAAACTTCACGATTTCTTCCGGAATCGGGAAGAACGCTGTATCGTTGTCCAGTTCCTGTTTGCACAGTTCTTCACAGAAGATCGGTGAGAGTTCTTCCAAAGAAAGCGGCTGACCGGTTCCCGGATTCAGCAGCGGTGCCGGTTTGATTTTCATATCAGAGCGCACGTTGTACCAGCTAGTAGGAATCTCACTCTCTTCAAGATAGATTTTGTAAGGGATTTCTTTACTCATGGTTTTACCATCCTTTCTTTTGTTGCGGGAATCAGGATCAGATGTTGTAAAAGTTTTTCGGATTTCTTTACTTCAAACAACAAAAAATCCTGTCCCACAGTAAATAACTACTGCTGGGACAGGAGAATACTTTTCACCTGCGGTGCCACCCAACTTGACGCTTCCGCGTCCACTCTGCGTATGCCATCACATACCGGATTTGTTTACGAAGCTCCCACTCCGTCTCGCATACTCCAAAGATTTCTCTTTGTTTCAGCTCGCCCTCTGAAGTCCATTCGGTTTTTCATTTCCGCCGCGCTTCCACCATCCGCAGCTCTCTATCGGTAAAGAGGAAAAACTTACTTACTCTTCATCAACGGTTTAATTGTTGCTAATTATACTCGCATCTTATTTCATGTCAATCATTTTTTGTATATTTAATTTTCGAATATAATAATAATCGCCGCTTTACCCTGTTAATACGCCAAATCGTGAAACATTTATACGTAAAAAGAATATCTAATTCCTTGCATCTGCCAGTTCCAGGATCAGACGTTTTGTCTTTTCCCAGCCAAGACAGGGATCTGTGATCGACTTTCCATAGACTCCGCCATCCGGTTTCTGGTTTCCGTCCTCAATATATGACTCAATCATAAGCCCTTTGATCATGCGTCCGATTTCCGGATTATGGCGCCCGCTGTGCAGTACTTCTTTCGCGATCCGGATCTGTTCTTCATATTGCTTTCCGGAATTGGAATGATTACAGTCAACAACGATCCCCGGATTCGCGTAGTCCTCTTTTTTATAAAGATTACAGACGGCACTCAGGTCTTCATAATGATAATTCGGAATATTCTGTCCATATCGGTTTACCGATCCCCGAAGGATTGCATGAGAGAGTGGATTTCCATGACTTACGACCTCCCTGTCAGTAAAGATAAACGTATGGGCATTCTGTGCTGCCTTGATCGAATTCATCATGACTGTAAGGTCGCCGCTGGTCGGATTTTTCATTCCCGTAGGAACACTGATCCCGCTGGCGACAAGGCGGTGCTGCTGGTTTTCCACCGACCTTGCGCCTACCGCTACATATCCGAGAACATCAGAAAGGAACCGGTAATTTTCCGGATAAAGCATTTCATCCGCACTGGAGAATCCGGTCTCTTCCAGGACGCGGATATGGAGCTTCCGGATCGCGATCACGCCTTTTAAAAGATCCGGGCGTTTGTTCGGATCCGGCTGGTGAAGCATTCCCTTGTATCCTTCCCCGGTCGTTCGCGGCTTATTTGTATATACACGCGGTACGATCAGGATCTTTTCTTTGACTTCCTCTTGTATATCCCGAAGCCGGAAAATATAATCCAGAACCGCATCATCCCGATCTGCGGAACAAGGGCCGATGATCAGAGCAAGCCGCTCATCTTCTCCCGTAAAGATTTTCCGGAGTTCTTCGTCATTCTTGATTTTCTGTGCCCTTCCCTTCTCGGTCAGGGGATACATTTCCTGCACTTTTTTCGCCGATGGCAGTTTTCGCCGATATTCAATATTCATGATCGTCTTCCTTATTTCTTTCTTCCAGATCCATTCCCAGTCTCTTCATTTCAGAAAAAAAGTCCGGCCAGCTTTTCCTGACGGCTTCTGCTCCATCAATTGTTCCTCCGGTCAACGATGCGAGCACGCTGAGTGCCATAACGATTCGATGATCATTATGTCCGCTTAATTGGACCCTTGGTTTTTGCAGGGGACCTTGCAGGACTACAACATCATTATCCCCCACAAGACAGGTGATCCCGAATTTTTTCAATTCTTCCGCCATTGCTTCCGCCCGGTCGCTTTCTTTGATCCGGAGCCTCTTTGTTCCACTAAAGACGCCTCCTCTTAAAGCGCCTGCACAGGCAAAGAGTACCGGTCCGAGATCCGGGGTCCCGGAAAGATCGATTTTGAGCTCCTCCCCGTCTGTTTTCTGAACTTCACCATTCAGCTGTTTCAGAAATCCGACACAGGCCTTATCTCCCTGAATACTGTTATCATTTAATCCTTCGATCGTAAGCGGATGACCGACCGATTGCAGAGCATAAAGAAACGCTGCGTTCGACCAGTCGCCCTCGATCTTACGATCTCCCGGCTGATAGGATTGTCCGCCTTTGATATAGAACAGATTCTCTCTTTCTTCTTTGACATCAACACCGAACTCTTTCATGACAGCAACCGTAATATCAATATACGGTCTGCTTTCGACCGGCGGAAGGACCTCGATCGTGCTGTCTTCCTCTAAAAGGGAAAGCGCATATAGCATACCGGTAATAAACTGGCTGCTGATATCACCCCTGATTCGGAAAGTTCCCGGTTTCAAAGTTCCTTTCAGCGTAATGGAACCGGCATCTTTCTCCAAAAGGATTCCGGAATTTTTAAAGAGTTCCTCATAAACACCGATCCCGCGTTCCATAAGCCGCTGTGTCCCCGTAAATACCCCGCCTCCGCAAACTGCAAGCGAGATCGGGATCATAAAACGCAATGTGCTTCCGCTTTCCCTGCAGGGAAAAACAGGAAGCCGGCTTCCGGAACCGATTCCCTTTATTTGCGCTTTTGTTCCGCGGAAAGAGACCTCTGCCCCAAGCGCTTTGATACAGTCCATCGTCGCAAGCATATCCTCGCTGGAAGATATTCCGTCCAACGTGCTTTTTCCCTGTGCAAGCGAGGCACAGATCAACATCCGATGAGCATAGCTTTTCGACGGAGGAGCCTCGATCACTCCATGAAGTTGTCAGGGTCTGATCTCAACTTTCATCTTACATTCCTAAAAACAGATATATGATCTCTGCCGAAACAGATTCAACGCTGCCGCTTCCGTCGACTCTGCTGTCCGCAACGTGACAATAAATGTCATACCGCTCTTCATATCTTTTCCGCAAGGCATCTGCATCAGAAGAAAACGGGCGGTCCGGAGTCGCCGTAAGAAGTTCCAGCGGCCGGTCAATAAAAAAGAGGAATCCGTTTTGTTTCAGGGCTCTGACATTCTCTTCGCGAAGGATCGCTCCTCCGCCGGTTGCGATAATGGCTCCGCTTTCTTTTGCTGCTTCCCGGATCACAGTACTTTCCATATCACGGAATGCCTTTTCTCCGCATAGTTCAGAATACTCTGCAATCGGCATCCCGATTTTTTCTACGATCAACTCATCGGTATCGATCAGCTTCCGTCCGAGCGCTTCAGCCAATTGTTTTCCGACTGTTGTTTTGCCGCAGGACGGCATTCCGCAAAGGACCAGATTTCTTTTTTCCTGCAAAACACTTTTATATGCCTTTGTGATTTCTTCTGTGCGCATCTCCCAGTCCAGAAAGTGGCCGCAGGCATAGACAGCCTGTGCGGCAAGCATATAAAGCCCGCCTTCTGACGGGATTTCAAGTTCCTGTGCTTCAAGGACCAGCCTGCTTCTCAGCGGATTATAAATAACATCCAGAACACCTTCCAGGTCCGGGAAACGGGACAGATCTATCGGTGTCTGCTCTGTCTCGGGATACATTCCACAAGGTGTTGTATTGATGATATATTGGGCATCTGAATGAAGCGTTTCCGCCTCCTGATAGGTAACCGCCGTATCTGATTTTTTTCTGGAGACAGTAAGGATCTCACCGGCGCCAAAAGCGAAAGCAACCGCTCTGGCTGTTCTGGAAGTCCCTCCTGTTCCCAGGATCAGGATTTTTTTATCCTGCAGTTCCACACCGATCCTGCGGACAAGGGCTTTCATTCCGGCAAAATCTGTATTATAGCCGTAAAGTTTCCCCTCCCGGTTTACGACTGTATTGACCGCTCCGATTGCTTCCGCTCCCGGATCGATCCAATCGAGATACGGGATCACATCCTGTTTATAGGGAATCGTAACATTAATTGCCCGGAACTCTCTTGCTTTCATAAAACCATCCAATTCATCCGGGGCAAGTTCTTTCAATTCATATGTATAAGAAGCGATCTGTTCATGGATCTCTTTTGAAAAACTATGTCCTAACCGCCCGCCGATCAATCCATATTCCATAGACATTTCCTTCTCTCAGTTTCCTAAATAATCTGTTCCGAAACGACCCGCAAGGAGATCCGCAATGACGATAGCCGTAACACTGTCAATGACTGGGCAGACTCTCCGGACAATTGCCGGATCATGGCGGCCGGTGATCTTGTGACCGATATTTTCCTGCTTCTGAAAATCGATAGTCTTTTGTTCTTTCGCGATCGAAGCCGTCGGTTTCACCGCACAGCGGAAAAGGACCGGCATACCATTTGTAATTCCGCCGTTGATCCCTCCGTTATGATTCGTTTCGGTATATACCTGTCCTTCTTCAGAGATCCGGAAGGAATCATTTGCCTCGCTTCCGCTCATTTTCGCAAAGTCAAATCCGGAACCGAATTCGACCCCTTTGATTCCTCCGATACTGAACAAAATATGGGACAGTTCGCTCTCTACGCTGTCAAACCATGGTTCCCCGAGCCCGGAAGGAAGACCTGAAACGACCGTTTCCGTAACTCCTCCGACACTGTCTTTTTCTTCCGCTGCTTCCAGGATCTTCTTTGTCATAGCTGCCCCTGAAACATCATCAAGAACAGGGAACGCTTTATTTCTCAAATCTTTAAGACAACTCTCCAGATAATCCCTGAGTGCCGGCTGATCTGTCTCTTCCATCGCTGCCTTAAGACTCAGATCTTCAACTCCTCCGCAGGAGAAGATATGGGTTCCGATCCGGATTCCTTTCTTTTCAAGCGCCGGGATCAGGATCCCTCCTGCCGCGACAAGTGCTGCTGTGATCCTTCCGGAAAAATGGCCGCCGCCCCTGTAATCTTCAAATCCATGATACTTGCAAAACGCGGTATAATCCGCATGGGACGGACGCGCAGGTCCATAGGTATAATCTTTACTTCTTGTATCTTCGTTCGGAATCAGGACCGTAACCGGAGTCCCGCAGGTCTTCCCCTGAAAAACGCCGCTTACGATCCGGAAATGATCCGGTTCTCTCCGGGCGGTATCGATCCCTGAAGAAGGTCTTCGTTTCGCAAGGCAAGACGCAATGATCTCTTCTGAGACTTCGATTCCCGGGGAAAGCCCGTCGATCACAACACCGATGGCTTCGCCATGGCTTTCTCCGAATAACGTAACCGTGATCTGATTTCCAAAAGTATTTTTCATAACTATTTTCCTGTTTGCTCTGTTTTCTTACCAGGAAATATTCCCAATCCTGGCTTCAATTTCCTCCGGCGTCAACTGACAGATTTCATAAGATCCGATTTCCGGAACCAGTACAGCCGAAATTGCTCCGCTCTGCATTTTTTTGTCATGCAGAATAAATGGCATCAGTTCCTTTGCGCCTGCCTCATATTCGACCGGAAGATTGTATTTTTTAAGGACCGGGATCAGCTCTTCCTGAACAGAAGGATCTGCCATCGGAATCATGCCAAGCGCAACACATTCCCCGTGCAGTAGTTTTCCTTCATAATAACTTTCGATCCCATGACCGATCGTATGTCCGAAATTCAGGATCTTCCTGAGCCCCTGCTCTTTCGGATCCTGTTCGACAACCTCCTTTTTGATGCGAAGCGCTTCGCAGATGATCTCTTCAATATCCCCCCCCGAGTCTTTGCTGTTCTTAATCTTCTCAAATAGCTCCGCATTACTAGTAAGAGCCATCTTGACTGCTTCCGCAAGTCCCGCGGAGAATTGTCTCTGATCCAGCGTCCTGAGCACATCCGGATCGATCAGTACCTTTTTCGGCTGATAGAATGCACCAACAATATTTTTCACACCACAAAGATCAATTGCCGTTTTTCCTCCGATGGAGGAGTCGACCTGCGAAAGCAAGGTGGTCGGAATATTGTAAAAATCAATGCCCCGCATATAGCTGGCCGCAGCAAAACCGGAAAGGTCACCGACGACCCCGCCGCCAACCGCAACAACACAATCCTTTCTGGTAAAGGACCCTTCAAGCATTTTTGAAAGAAGCATCTCGTAATTCGAAAAGTTTTTCGAGGCCTCTCCTTCAGGGATCGTAAGGACCAGCGGGTCCCCGCTTTGTTCCGCGATCTTTTGTGCGTATTCTCCCGGTACACCGGAGTCGGTAATGATCAGGACTTTTCTGTTCAGATCCAGAAAGTCTTTCGCTTTTTCCAAAACGCCTCTTTCGATCACAATATCATAGCTGTCTTTTGCTAAATCTACAGGCAGGACCATTTTCTTTCCTTTCTGTTTCTTTATTCGTTGAAAAATGTTCCGGCAAGTTTCAGCTGACCGCAGAGGGCACTGATCTCCCTCATCATATCTTTTCCTTCTGTTCCGGAAATATTTCCTTCTGCCTCAACATAGAAATAATAATTCCATAAAAGACCTTTGACCGGCCGGCTCTTTAAGTTTCTCATATTAAACCCGTGAGATCCGATAATATCCAGTGTCATCGCAAGAGCTCCCGCCTCATTCGGAACCGTAAACATCAGAATAAAACTGCAGCTGTCGTCTCTGGTCTCCGGGGGAAGAAGATTCTGAATCCTTGAAAACACACCGAATCTGGTCGAGTTGTTTCTTGTTGTATGGATTTTCTTATCGATCACTTTCAGCCCAAACAGTTCTGCTGTCTCGATCGAGGCAATCGCCGCAACCGAAGGGTCGTTTTGTTCCTTGATATACTGTGCGGCTCTTGCAGTATTGGAAAATTCTACGACTTCGAACCCATGGCTTTTTATAAACTCATCACACTGCGAAAGGGCCTGCGGATGACTAACGACCGTCCGGATCGAATCCAAAGATGCACCTTCTGTTCCGAGCAGATTATGCTCGATATCCAGGTTCATGACTCTGTTGACATAGAGATTCCCAAAAAACATCAGGTCCATGACTGCGCCGACATCTCCGGCATAACTGTTTTCAAGCGGAAGGACCGCACAGTCGACTTCTCCCTTTTCCGCTGCCTGAAATGCTAATTCAAAACTAGCATAAGAGACCAGCTCCGCCCCGGGATGCATTCGTTTCGCCGCAATATAGGCATATGCTCCGGGAACACCGCTGTATCCGACTTTCATCCCATTCAGGATCCTTTCCTGATAGGCGCAGGAAATATTCATTACGCTTTTCTGGAAATCAATATAATACGGTTCGATTTCCTCATTCGAGATCCGCTCTTTGCTCTTTGCAATGATCGCGTTCTCTCTTGCGTTATCCTTGACCGGCAGCGCATGTTCTTTTTTATATTCTCCAATGGCTTTACTGACCTCCATCCGCTTTTGAAAGAGTTCCGCCATCTGGTTATCGATCCTGTTGATCTCGTCTCTGAATTGTTCAAGATTTCCCATATTCAAATCCTCCGGAAAATATTGATATGATAATCATTGATGATAGCATCGTTGTCAAAGTAAATGCAAGAATAATATAAGGAATGACCATTCCCTGTTTCTTGCGGGGAATGGCCTTTTCTGACAATTATTATGCGTTTTCTAATACTGCTTTACATGTTATAAAGCAGTGCGTTGCAGATCGCGGCAGCGATGTTGCTTCCGCCTTTTCTTCCGCGGGCAACAATATAGGGGATCCCTGCTGTCATGATCAGCTCTTTGGATTCAACAACGTTTACAAAACCAACGGGCACACCGATAATTCCACATGGCCTAAATCCTTCTTCCTCGATCAGTTCCTTGATCCGGATCAATGCCGTCGGCGCATTGCCGATTGCAAGGATCACCGGTTTCTCAAGTCTTGCCGCTTTATTCATCGATACAACGGCTCTTGTATAGCCATTTGCCTTGGCTTCTTCCGCAACGTCTTCATCACTCATAAAGCAGAAAACTTCTCCGCCGTATTTTGCGAGTGTCGGCTTGCTGATCCCGGATTTTGCCATCTGCGTATCAGTGACAATGCAGGCGCCGGCGCGGATCGCGTCCTTAAAAATCTGAACTGCATTTTCAGAGAAGCAGAGATTCTCATAATAATCAAAGTCCGCGGAAGTATGGATACAGCGTTTTATGATCGGTTCCTGCTCCGGATCCATCGGCACATCACCAAGTTCCTGTGTAATAATCTCAAAACTTCTCTTTTCAATATCTTTTGGAAGGATATGTTCCAGTTTTCCCATTTCTAATCTTTCCATCACTAATCTCTCTTTCTCAAGGCTTATTCTAACCCAAGTATACTATAGATTTTCTGCATATCAAGGCTGGCGCGGATCCCGTCTGCCAATAGATCATACTGCTCTTCTTTGTACTCCTGATAGGTCTTGCCGCGGCCTTTTGTATATTCAATTCCTTTTCGCTCGCAGATCAGCTTTAGCAATGCATCACGGAAGTCCTCCTCATCAAAGATCCCATGCAGATAAGACCCGGCTGCATTTTCCATAAAACAACCATCCGGAGAGCCTTCCAGGCTTGTAAAGACATGACCGTCCTCCAGCTGTTCAGATTCTCCCATATGGATCTCATAGCCTGTGATCCTGCGCCCGCTTAATGCTTCATAAGCACCGGTTATCGTTTGAATCACTCCGGTTTTCCGGGTTCTGGTCTTTTCTTCCGCAAAGATCGTTTTGACCGGAAGAAGTTCCATGCCTCGGATCGTTCCGAAACCTTCGACTCCGGATTCATCGGTCACGCTCTGTCCCATCATCTGATATCCGCCGCAGACACCGAAAATCAGAGTCCCGTTCGCGGCCTGGTGCTTGATCGCAGCCTCTAAGCCGTTCTCTCTCAGCCATTTCAGATCATCCATCGTACTTTTCGTACCCGGAAGAATGATCAGATCGGGATTTCCCAGTTCATCTGCACGGCCGACATAACGGACTGATGCCTGCGCTTCCAGATCGAGCGCCTGGAAATCGGTGAAGTTTGAGATCTTCGGAAGACGGATCACGGCAATATCAATTTCTGCTGCAGCATCTTTTACCGACAGAACTTCCGCAAGAGAATCCTCATCCTCGATATTGACCTTCATATAAGGTATTACCCCGAGAACCTCCTTCTTGCAAAGATCTTCCAGCATCTTAAGTCCCGGTTTCAGGATTTCGACATCTCCCCTGAACTTATTGATCAGAAGCCCCTTGATCCGCTCCTGCTCAGACGGCTCAAGAAGCGCAACCGTTCCGTAAAGCTGGGCAAATACTCCGCCCCGGTCAATATCTCCTACAAGGAGACACGGTGCATCAACCATTTCCGCCATTCCCATGTTAACGAAATCCTTATCCTTCAGGTTGATCTCCGCAGGGCTTCCGGCACCTTCGATCACGATAATATCGTATTGCTCCGCGAGCTCATTGTACGCATCAAGAATGACCTGACGGTATTTTTCTTTTTTCTTGTAATACTCCGTTGCGGTCATATTGCACTCGACTTCTCCGCGTACGATGACCTGGGAGCCCATATCCGTCGTCGGTTTTAAAAGGATCGGGTTCATTAGAACACTTGGCTCGATCCCACAGGCTTCCGCCTGGACGACCTGCGCTCTCCCCATCTCCAGATTTTCCTTTGTTATAAAGGAATTCAATGCCATATTCTGGGACTTAAACGGGGCGACACGATACCCGTCCTGTTTAAAAACACGGCAAAGGCCTGCACAAACAAGACTCTTCCCTGCATTTGACATTGTTCCGACGATCATGATTGGTTTCGCCATTTTCAAACTCCATTCTAAAAGCCGCTATCTTTGCTCGTCCGGCTTATTTTCCGGTCTCCTCTTTTTTCAATTCCTCCCAGATTCCGATCAGGGCTCTGTTCTCTTCCGGGGAGCGGACTCCGATCCGGTAGAACCCTTCGGTCAGTCCGGTATAATTGGAACAGGAACGGATCAGGATCCCTCTTTCAAGAAAACGATCTGCAAGATCCGCTTCTCCTTTGAAGAAAATATAGTTTGCCGCAGGCTCCCCGATAAGATCCACTCCAAGCCTTCGCATCTCAGAAATCAGATATGCCCGCTCATCTTTGATCAGTTTTTTCGTTTTTTCTACATACTCATCTTCCTGCAAAGCAGCCATTGCTGCTGCCTGTGCGGGAATGGAAACATTCCAGGGCTGGATCACACCGCGGATCATCGTAAGCAGTTCCGTATTTGCGGAAAGCAGATATCCGAAACGGATCCCCGCCATTCCATAGATCTTGGTATAGGCTTTGAGGATCATCAGATGCGGATAGTCTTTCAGATGATCTTTCATTGTAAACATCCCTTCCTCTTCCATAAAAGGGAGGAAGCACTCATCCAGCATAAACCAGGTTTCGGTCTCCTCACAGCGTGCAGCGATCTTAAACAGAAAATCCCGGGACATGATCTGTCCGGTCGGATTATTGGGATTACAAAGAAACAGAAGCTCCACATCCTCTGTAATATGATCCAGGATGGTTTCTGTTAAAACAAATGCATCCTTCTCTTCTAGCGTTTCATAAAGAACCGCCCCGCCATTGATCCTGACCGCCGTTTCATATTCTTTAAACGTCGGCGCCGTGACCATTGCCTGAAGAGGAAGGATCGCCTGACAGGCTGCATAGATCAATTCGGAGGCTCCGTTTCCGAGGATCACATTCTCAGCTGCCGCGGAATCACCCAATTCTTTTTTCGCTATTTTTTCCCGCAGTTCTGTCCTCTCACAATCCGGATAACAGGATGCCATCGAAAGAGAGTCGATGATCGCTCTCTTACAGGACTGCGGCATTCCATATGGATTTACGTTTACCGAAAAGTCATACGTGACCCGGTTGCGATAAATATCGCCACCATGATTGCTTCGCAAACAATACCTCCTAAAATCAGGATCGCGGATGAAACATACATCAGTTTCACGGATCGTTTTATGTCGATCGCCTTGATCGGGCGGATATCATCACCAAGAAACGGTTTTTCATGCAGCTCTCCAAAGTAGGAAGCGTTTCCGGCGAGCTGCACATTTAATGCGCCGGCACATGCGGACTCTGTCTGTGCGGAATTCGGGCTGGCATGTTTTTTCCGATCACGCAGAAACGTCCTCCAGGCACATCTCCCATCGAAACCGCAGACAAAAGCTGCAAGGACAAAACAGACGCCTGATACTCTTGCCGGAACAAAATTCAGGACATCATCCAGCTTTGCAGCCGCCGTTCCGAAATACCGGTATTTATCATTTTTATATCCAACCATGGAATCCATGGTATTCACAGCTTTGTAAAAATACATTCCCGGGATACCGAAGACCAGGAAAAACATCATTGGCGCAATCACTCCGTCCGACGTGTTTTCCGCGACCGTCTCAACGGTTGCTTTCATGATTCCTCTCCGGTCCAGAGACTGGGTATCGCGTCCTACGATCATTGATACCGCGGTCCTGGAATCTTCCAGCGAGCCGGTCCTTAAGGCATCATATACCCTATTTGCCGCTTTGGCCAGAGACTTTCCTGCAAGCATCTGCCAGCACATGATAAATGCAAGGATCGCCTGAAGATACCAGCCGACAAAACCGCATGCCCAGATGATCAGAAAACTGAGTCCGGTCGTAACGATGCAGACGACGAGAACAAGAATGATCCCGGCACGGAATTTCTTATCTTTGTCTTCCTCCCGTCCTTCTCCCATCGGGATCCATTTTCGCAGAAACTTTTCTGTCAGACTGATCAGTTTTCCGATTCCGACGACCGGATGGATCATTCCAAACGGATCCCCGATCAGGAGATCAAGAAGGCTTGCCGCTATCAGGATAATGATTCGAAGTCCAAATAATTGTACGATCCCGGCAAATATCATTTCACTGCTCTCCTGCCATCATGATATTCTTTCGCTTTCTGCAGGAAGCGGTATAACAATTTCGGATTATTATAAAAATAGAAATGGGGAAATCCTGCCTCGAGTGTATCCGTATGGAAGATGCAGTCCCATCCGCGGCTTCCAACCGGCTTTTCGGCATGAAAACCCTGTCCGTTTTCCGTGCTGTCCCAATAATGGAACTCATGTCCGCGGATCGACTCTCCCGCACAGCCGAGCAGCCCATCCTTCAAGATCTTTGCTTCAATATATCCAAAACGTCCCAGCTTATGGGTCGGAAATCCTTCCCCTGAAAGGATGCCGGTCATTTCATGTTTTCGGCCGTTCTCATCTTCCAGCGTTTTCCCCAGATACATAAAGCCTCCGCATTCCGCGATGCATGGCATCCCATCCCGGACCGCATTCCGGATACTTTCACGCATTTCCTGATTCGCTGCAAGCTCTGCACCGTAATTTTCCGGATAACCGCCGCCAAAAACCAATGCGGAGATTCCCTCCGGAATTGTTTTATCTTCCAGTGGAGAGAACCGGATGATCTCCGCACCCATCTGCTCTGCAAGTTCAAAATTTTCCGTATAGTAGAAAGAAAACGCTGCATCAAACGCGACTCCGATCTTAACCTTTGGTTCATCTACGGAATAGCTCAACGTCGGAATCTCAGGTTCTTTCCCTTCAACTTCCGGAGCCGTTTCAGAGAGCGCAATGATCCCATCGATATCGAGGGTATCTCCCATCGCCTCCGCAAGTGTTTCGCTCCATGTCTGAAAGGAGCGGATCTCTTCCGGAGCAACAAGTCCTAAATGTCTTGAAGGGACCTCAAGGTCTTTGATCTCCGGAACATATCCCAGGGCCTTTACGCCGGTTTCCTTTTCAATGATCTCTTTGAGCCGGCTGTAGATCATTCCGTTGGTGCGGTTTAAGATCACGCCTTTGATCTGACTGTCTTTTTTATATTCTTTAAACCCTTTGACGATTGCAGTAAGAGAAAGACTGGAACCTTTTCCGTCAATGACAAGGATCACAGGAGTTGAGGTAACACGTGCAACATCATAAGCACTCGCATCCGTAAGAACTCCTCCAAGACCGTCATAGTAACCCATAACGCCTTCAATTACCGTAATATCCGCCTTCTCCGCTTTCTTCTTAAGAAGATAGTTCAGGGTTTCAGCCTCTGTAAAATAGGTATCCAGATTTCCCGACGGGACACCGAGGACCTGGCGGTGAAACATCGGATCAATATAATCCGGGCCGCATTTAAACGCAGAAACATTCAGCCCCTTCTTTTTCAGGAGCGTAATGATTCCGCATGTGATCATAGTTTTTCCGCTGCCGCTTTTCGGCGCACAAAGTAGGATTCGATTTTGTTTCATAACTCAAAAAGTAATGATATAGACCGGGTTTTCCGCAGTCATGAGATGATAATGTCCTGCTACTCTTCCGCGGGAGATCTGCATCTGAACGATTTCTCCGCCAAACTCTAACGCCTGCGCAAGAGATTCCGGTGTAATCACATTCATTACAAACCTTGTCTCCGGGTTCTTTGAGCGGATCAGTTCTACGATTTCTTTCAGATTCCCCTTGGTTCCGCCTAAGAAAACATGAGTCGGCGCCGGAAGATCTTTCAGGCATTCCGGCGCAAGACCGGGAACGACCTCAAGATTATCCACACAGAATTTTTGTGCGTTTTTCCGGATCAGTTCCACTGCCTCTTCATTCGTTTCGATTGCATAAACTTTTCCTTCTGTACAATAGCCCGCGATCTCAACGGACACGGAACCGGTTCCGGCTCCGACATCATAAACGACCGCATCCTTTGTCAGCTTCAGCTTGGAGATGGAAACACTTCTGATCTCTTCTTTCGTCATCGGGACCTTTCCGCGGATAAACTCTCCGTCCGGAACGCCAAATCCGCCTGTCTTCACAACCGGATCAGGGTTTTCAAATAAGGCAACGGAAAGAGAGGTGATTTCTTTCCCTGTAAAGTCAGCAGGTGTTCCGCTAAGGATCGTCTCATCCGGATAGGAAAACCGGGAGCCGACAGTTACGCGGACCTCGTTCAGCCCAAGAGCCAAAAGCTTGCCGCATATATTTGAGACCTCTTCTTTACTTCCAAGCAACGTACAGACTTTTTTATTCGTACGGATCCGATCGATCAGATTCACGTTCTGTCCATGCACACTGGTAAACAGGCAGTCATCCCAGGATTTCCCGAGCCGGTCCATAAAATAAACCGGAGAAGAAATACCAGGAATAAATTTCAGTTCTATTTCCGGCTTCTGCTTCAAAACTTCCGAAAGTCCTTTCGCTCCGGAAAAATATCCGATATCTCCGGAAAGCAGGATCGCTACTTTTTTATACTCCGGATGTGTATCGATATATGTCGCAATCTCGTCTTTCAGATATGCTTTATAAAATGGTTTTTCAACCGGGTATGCTTCGAGCATCCGCGCTGCACCGATCAGGCAGTCACTATCCTCTATAGCCTTTACAGCCTCGCCCGTCATAAGGTCTTTGCTTCCCGGCCCGATCCCTACAAGATAAACCGTTTTTGAAACAGAAGGATCCTTCTCTTCCGCCTCGGGAATACCTTTGGAAAGACTGTATTTTGTTTTTAAAACAGAGAGCATTTCTTCCAATGAGAATACATCTTTTGCCTCCTCTTCCGGGCGGCCGATCACGACGATCCCGACACCTGCACGGACAGCCGCATCCCATTTTGCCTGAAAGCCGCCTGCATCTCCTGTATTTTTTGTTACCATCCATGCTGCATCATATTCTTTCAGCATGGCATAATTGATCTCTTCCCCAAACGGACCCTGGGCCGCTATGATCCTGCGTCCCGGAAATCCGAGTTCTTTGCACATCTGAACGACTTCCGCGCTGGAGAGGACTCTTGCGATCAGACGTTCCTGAAATCCGGTCAGTTTTGTAAAGGCCGAAAGTTCCTTGCTCCCGGTCGTAAGGAAAATATTTCCTTTGGTCTTCTCCAGGAATTCAACCGCCTCTTCCGTATTTTCCACGATGACTGCTTTTTCCGTACCGGATACGCTCAGGTCTGCCTCATTTCGTTTTACACGCAGATACGGAACAAAAGTTGTCTCACATGCACTTCGGATATTCTGCGAAACATTCGTCGCATACGGATGCGTCGCATCGATCCCAAGATCCGGGCTTACTTCTTTTAAAAGCGCCGTCATCTCTTCCGCATCAAGTCTCCCTGTATGAACGCAAAGATTCTCTGCCTCCGGAAGGAGATCCTTTCCGTATCCCGTAGCAACGCAGACATGTACCTGCGCGTCAGTTCCGCTTAAATATTCTGCAATTTTGCGGCCCTCAATCGTGCCGCCCCAAAGAACTATTTTCATCGATCCTGATCCTATATCTAAACTACCAGCTTATTTAAATTTTGTATCCTCTCGGAGTTACCATATGTCCGCCCAGATCTTTCGTCTGGGAATTCCCGACAAATACTGTCGTAAACATATCAACCTGCGTATCACGCAGTTCCTTCAGGGTAAGGACTGTTACACTTTCTCCTTCCCTTCCGATATTCCGGACAAATCCGCACACGGTCTCCGGATCTTTGTATTCCAGCATCATATCGCAGACTTTTTGGAGATAGTCATGGCGTTTTTTGCTTGACGGATTATAAAGTGCAATTACAAAATCTGCCTGTGCCGCCGCACGAATCCTCTTTTCGATCTTCTCCCATGGAGTCAGAAGATCACTCAGACTGATGATTGCCAGGTCGTGCGTGATCGGAGCGCCCAAAACAGCAGCGCCCGAAAACGCTGCGGAAACACCCGGGATCACGATGATCTCGACATCCGGAAACTCTGCTTCCGCGATTTCATAAATGATCCCTGCCATTCCATAGAGCCCGGAATCTCCGCTGCAGACCATTGCGACTTTCCGCTCTTTCTGCGCTTCTTCAAGAGCCATCCGGCAGCGCTCTGCCTCTCTTGTCATACCGGTCTGGAGAAACTCTTTCTCCGGGAAATGAGGCTTTAACAAATCATTATAAACGGTATATCCAACGATACAGTCACTCTGTTCCAAAGCCCTGATCGCTTCCATGGTCATTTTTTCATAAGCTCCGGGACCCATCCCGATCACATATAACTGTTTCAAAGTTTCCTTCCTCCTGTTTGATTACTTCTTAATACCAGAACTCAGAACCTGATGGAAAACGGCCGTCTGCATGCCGCAAGCGTAACCTGTGGATAACAGGTCTTTTTTACGATCAGGTCTCCGCCCTCACAGACGGCTGCCCTTTCACAGACCGTCGAAACCCCTGTAACACTTTCTACAAATTCCGATTTAGAGAAATCTCCTTCCAGTGCGGAAAGCTTCTCCGCCGGATAAGTTTTAAACGGGATCTTATGTTTTTCTGCAAAAGCTAAAAGTCCCTTTTCTTCCGCTTTCAGGTCAATACTCGCCAGTTCTGAAACCGCGCGAAAATCCAGTTCGTTTTCCTGACAGAATGTTGAAACTGCTTCTTCAACCATCTCCTGCGGGGTATCTTTTCTGCAGCCGATCCCAAGGACAAGATCCGGGACGATCAGTTTCAAACATTGATCCTTCCCCTTCTCACGTTTTCTGTCAGTAATATGAATATACATCATATTTTCCTGTCCTTCGTAAGAAACAAGCCCCTCGGGCATATCTCCTTCCACAGGATATTCCGAAAGCAAACCGACTTCTTTTCCGGAAAGGATCTCTACAGAGATAAATTTTGCGGTCTTCCAGTTCGCAACAAAAAGACCGTTATCTCTTGCGAAAACATCTACGGCGAATTTGCCGTCGAGATCGGATGCGGTCGTGATCACCGGATCTGCTCCTGTCATTGCCGCAATCATGTGGGTATACGCATTCGCACCTCCCGCATGTCCGGAAAGAAGAGAGATACAGTGTCTTGCCTTATCATCTAAAACAACGACTGCCGGATCAAGTGATTTGTGCCGGAGCACCGGTGCGATCGCCCGGACAGCAATTCCCGTTGCACAGATAAAGAGGATTATTTCGTATTCTGTAAAATGCTCCCTTACATAGTCTTCCATCTTTCCTTCAACAGAAAGTTCCGGAAGCATTTTCGTTTTTACGATATGCTCCGTCGTAAGATCCGGTTCATGAAGGATCCATTCCTTCCTGACCTTTTCCCCAAGTTCATATCCGTTTTTACTGCAGGATACTATCAGTACTTTCATCCCTTTATTCTTCGCTTCCTTTTCGGAACTCGGTTGAGAATGTCGGATCATACAGCTTTGACAATTTATAATCGCTGTCCAATACATGACCCACAACAATCATCGCGGTTTTTGTGATACCTTCTTTTGCCATTGCTTCCGGAAGTTCTGTCAGCGTTGTCCGAAGGATCTTCTGATCCGGCCAGGTTGCCTTATATACAACCGCGACCGGAGTTTCCGGCTCAAAACCGCCTTCGATCAGATCTGCTTTGACTTTGTCTGCAAGCGAGGATGAAAGGAATAGCAGCATGGTCGCCTTATGACATGCCATGGACTTAAGGCTCTCTTTCTCCGGAACCTCTGTTCTTCCTTCTGCTCTGGTAATAATAATCGTCTGAGAGACATCCGGCAGGGTATATTCGACTTTCAGTGCGGAAGCAACACCGGACATGGAGCTGACGCCCGGACAAACATCATATTCAATTTCCTTTTTATCCAGTTCGTCCATCTGCTCTTTGATCGCTCCGTAAATCGAAGGATCTCCGGTATGAAGGCGGACAGTCATCAGTCCTTTTTCTTCTGCCTCATAGATCACCTTTAATACCTCATCCAGCGTCATATATGCACTGTCATAGATCTGACAGCCTTCTTTTGCGTTTTTTAAAAGACCGGGATTGACCAGAGAGCCGGCATAAATGATCACATCCGCCTCCTGCAAAAATCTCTGTCCCCTGACAGTAATGAGATCTTCTGCTCCCGGACCTGCTCCAACAAAATGTACCATCTTAATCTTTCCTCCTCCGTCTCCGTTTTTCTTTTCAAATAAGTATTTCTGTTATTCTGACTATCTATCTGTTTCCTCCGCCTCGGCTTTTACCGCCTCGAGGATCTCTTCTGCTTTCGCTGTTTTCCCGAGAAGACCGAAGTTTTCCGAGAACATATAAACGCCGATCTCCATTGTCTCACCGGCACGCATACTGACATAATTCTCGATCCGATCCATGATCCGTTTCATGACCGGTTCTACCAGATCCTCCTGATCAAGATACTTCAACATGTCTTCTGTTGTAATACAGTCTTCCATCTTCTTTAAGAGTTTCAAAGAAGCCCCTTCCATAGCCGCATTTGCAGCGATGATCTCCCATCTGCAGTCTGCGGTATGGGAATGGGTATTCATGATTCCGGCAGAAAGCTTCGCGATCTTTCCGATATTGCCGACCAGAAGAAACTTTTCAAATTCGTAGGATACGGCAAGATCGATCGTTTCCCCCATAAAGTTGCTGCATTTGATTGAGGAAGAAAGATCCATGCCTAGATAATTGGTAACATATCCCTGGCCATAATTCCCGGGTGTTACCAAAAGTGTTTTATGTCCCAGTTCCTTTCTCTGACGGATCAGGGTCTCCGTTGTGTCAACGATTGCCTTATCACTCATCGGCTCAATGATCCCGCTGGTCCCCAGGACAGAGATTCCGCCTTCGATTCCGAGCCGCGGATTAAAAGTCTTCTTTGCAAGCGCTGCCCCTTCCGGGATCCGTACCGTGATCAAAAACTTTCCCTGATCATCCGCACTGTCCAAAACATCTTCCACCGCCTGAAAGATCATCCTTCTTGGCACTTCATTGATCGCAGCATATCCAACGCCCTGAGTCAGTCCCGGCTTCGTAACACGACCGACACCTTCGCCCCCGTCCAGATACAAATTCGGATAAATCTCACTTTGAAAAGCATATTCCGGAACAGCATCCGGAGCATTGATCCGCTTTACAGAAGTATAAATATAGGTTCCATGCGTAACATCCGGATCGTCTCCGGAATCTTTTTGAATCCCATATTCTGCAAGGTTTTCAGAAGAATCAGAAAGAACGACAGGAAACGTGACTCTGATCCCTTTCGGCGTCATCAGTGTGCTTTCCGTTACCGGACCGTTTCCCATAAGATGAAGAGCAGCTGCCCGGGCTGTTAAAGCCGCGCAGCCGCCGGTCGTAATTCCCAGCGCCATCTTTTTTTGATTTTTATAAATAAACTGATCCATAGATTTGTATTTTAACACATCCCCGTGGAAAAGAATACAGTCCCCGTCTACAGAGTCTTTCTATCTTCCTGCTCAAGCTTTCCGTTTTTCTCCGCATAGGCAAGGATCTCTTTGAAGACCTGGTTTAAGTCCCCGATCGGGACGCCTGCATTGATCACCCGGCTGCAGCGGTCAATTGCCGCCTTCGCTTTCTGTACTGACTCTTCGCTGATCATGCTAAACGGCTTTTCTTCAATGATTTCCGTAGCAAGATGGGTCGCAAGTTCATAATCGATATCATTCGAATATAAGATGCCTGCGATAAACGGTGTGTTCTCTTTTTGCAGTTTTCGAAAGACCGGGATCCCGGTTCCGCATCCGGCAAGGACAAAGGTCTCCGGCTCGCCTTTCGGTCTCGGAAGTTCAATACTGCCAAAGACCGGATCGTAGGAACCGTTGTCGATCGAATACAGATCCTTGATATTATCATACGTGAAGATCTTCTCCGGATCGCCGAAAAGTGAGATATGATCGCCCTTCACACAAACGACTTTATCTGAAATTTTCTGTGCAAGATCGATCTCGTGAAGCGACATGATTACAGTAATATTCTTTTCTTTTGCCATGCTCCGGAGAATCGCAAGAAGTTCCAGTTTATGCTTGATATCCAGGAACGAAGTCGGCTCATCAAGAAGAATGATCTCCGGCTGCTGACAGATCGCTCTTGCTAAAAGGATCCTTTGTCTCTGTCCGTCACTGATCGCGTTAAAATCACGGCTTCCGAGTTCCTCCGCATGCACCCGTTTCAGGGACTCCTCGACGATATCTTCGTCTTCCTTTGAAAGAATACCAAGCCTTCCGGTATAAGGATAACGGCCTGTCGCAACGATTTCATAACAGGTCAGATATTCCGTCTTGATCCGCTCGGTCAGCATAACTGCCATCTTCTTGGAAAGATCGCGGAAAGACATTTCACGGATCTGATTGTTTTCCAGGGTAACGGTTCCCGCAACCAGTTCCAGGTTTCTTGAAATACTTTTTAAAATTGTTGATTTTCCGGATCCGTTCGGACCGATCAGCGTAATGATCTCGCCCTTATTGATTCCGATCTCTATATCTTTGATCAGGGGCTTTTTATTATAGCCGACGGTCATATGGTCCATATGGAAATAGTAATCAGCCATATTAATTATTCCCCCTCTTCTTCTGCAGCATCATAAAGATAACGACCGGCGCACCGAAGATCGACGTCACGGTACTGATATTCAGTTCCAGCGGTGCGAACGCCATTCTCGCAATCAGGTCACAGACTGTACAGAACACCGCGCCTCCCAGGAAGGTCGCCGGAATCACTACAATTGGTTTTGATGTATTTAACAGCCGTTTGATCAAAAACGGAACCGCAATACCGACAAAGGAGATCGGACCTGCAAAAGCAGTTACCGTTGCAGAGAAAATACTGGAAAGCAGGATCAGAAGCACGCGAAATACCTTGATATTGACACCCATGCTCTGGGCATATGCTTCTCCGAGCTGATACGCGCTGATCGGTTTTGACATAAAAAATGTCAGGACCAGGCAAACTCCGATCATGATCACTCCAACCTTAACATTGTCCCAGGTCATTCCCGAGAAACTTCCAAGTGACCAGCCTCTTAAGTTTACGATATCGGAATCCTCTGCAAACGTAACAATAAAGTCCGTCACAGCAGAACAGATGTATCCGATCATAATACCGCCAACCAGCAAAGTCCCCATATGGTGTACTCTGTGCGAGATCAAGATAATGAAAAAGGTTGCGATCATGGAACCTATAAAAGCTGCTATGATCAGTACAAACGAAGAAACTGATGAAAAGTGTTGAAGAAAATAGATCATTGTCAGGGCAACGACCATCTTTGCACCTGAGGAAATACCAAGAACAAACGGTCCTGCGATCGGATTGTTAAAGAATGTCTGGAGCATAAAACCGGATAGCGAAAGTCCTCCTCCGAGAACTGCCGCCATAATGATCCGGGGAAGCCGGATCTTCCAGATAATGTTATACTCTGCTCCACTTCCGTGGCCGCCGCTGAATATGATCTTAAGTATCTGTCCGACAGAAATATGAACATTTCCGGTATTGATATTCAGAATGACCACGACAAAGAGCGCTGCGAGCAGAATAATGAAAACAGCTGTGTAGCGTGACCTTCGCCTAAAATTATCATTTCTGAACGTACCGGTTCCCGGTTGTTCTCCTTTTGTTTTTCCCATATGATGCACCTGCTTATCCTACATACGTTCGGCTAATCAGATCACATGGTGAGGTGATTAGCCGACTCAGTTTTTCAGACTTTTTCAATGTCTATATATTAATGTACTTTCGTAAGAAATACCATATCTTCTTCTGATCCGTCAGTCAACATATGATTGATGTCCAGAATAAAATCTCCGGCAATATCGGTAGCCTGATACATATTGTTTCCGCAGCACCAGACATTTCCTTCTTTTACTGCTTTAAAATCTTTAAACAGCTCGCTAAGCGCATAAAGATCATCCATTGTTTCAATCGGAGCCGTGATCGTTCCGTTATAAACCAAATAGTCGGCATCTGCTGCTGTCGCATAAAACTCTTCCATGGAAATTTTCAGCGTCGATCCGGTTTCCGTATCGGTTTTAATATCGCTGAATGCATATCGACCGCCGCCGAGTTCGACCATGGTCGCCATATAATCCTTCGGATGTCTGATCTGTGCTGTACCATCTGTTTTGATATTAAAGATCGCAACGGTCTTTTCTGTGTTCGGGAAATCTTCCATTTGTTTTACTATCTGGGATTTTTCCGCAAACACCGCTTCAGCTTCAGCCTCTTTATCAAACATCGCTCCGTAAAGTTTGATCCACTCTGTTCTGCCAAGCGGATGATACTCATAGCTTGCCCGGTCGATAAAAACAGGGATATCCATTTTCTCGATCATTTCCTGAACCTTCGGAGAATGCAGGATCATCGTGGATTCGATCGCCAGGGAACAATCCTGATCAACTAAAAGCTCATAATCCGGTTCGCTGTATTTACCTGCAAACATGATTTTCCCGCTGTCTACCAGTTCCGCAGCTTTTGGAATAAACCAGCCGGACGCTGCTGTTCCGGTCATGGTAATATGATCTTCTGCTCCGATTGCAAGGATCAACGCCATTGCGGATGTTGCTGCAAGATACGTATTATTGAGCGGTGCCTGCAAAATGATCAGCTCTGCTTCTTCCGCCCCTTCCGGAATCTCTTTTCCTTCCGGAACAAGAAGGTACTGTCTTCCGTCACTTACACTGATTACTTTATATCCATCCGAATAGTAGAAGACATCAAATTCCGTTGCAAACTCTTTGGCCATTGTTGACTCCAGAGTTAATCCTGCAATTTCCGGTGCCGGTTTCACGCCACTGGAAGAAGCAGCTCCGGGCTCGTCTTCTGCTGAGTTCCCGCCTGCCGGTGCTGCGGTCTGTGACTGGCTTCCACTGCCCGCTGTTCCGTTATCTGAACCGCCGCAGGCTGTCAGCAATAACGAAAAAACTAAAACGATCGATAAGATTACAACAATTGTCTTTGAGATTCTCTTTTTCATATATCTCCTTCAATAGTATTATGTTTATAATATTTATTTTAATTTTTCATAAGCTGCTGTCGCTTCGTTTTCACAGCCAAAAAGGACGCCGTAAACTTTCAGCCACTCTGCTTTTGCAGAATCTGTTTTTTCATATTCTGCCCGGTCAACCAGTACCGGAATTTCAAGATTTGCCAGATCCTCGGCCAGGCTCTTAAACTCCTCTTTTGACTTAGAGTCTTTGATGCTCTCTTCCGGAAGTATTGCCATATGGCATTTACTCTTTACAAGAGCCTTCAGATTCAGATCATCATAATCTCCAACAGCCAGAACATCTTCTTTGTTTTTATCTTCTTCAGGCTTGCTGGTGATCAGATCCTCAATACCAAGCAGCTTCATAATATCTGTAATCTTCTCATCAGCGGAATAAATGCTATCAACCGGGACCTGGACGACGATTGCTTCTTTGTCAAGTCCGGCCGGAATTTCCACACCTTCCGGAACAAGGAGGTATTTGATAACGTTGCCTTTATACAATTCAGCCTGTGCCTCGGCTTTGCTCGCAATCAACGTGATCTCCATACCGGTCTCTTCGTCAATGATCACCTGAGCTCCCGATTCCTCTTCTTCGGCCTCTGCATCCTCTTCCACTTCCGTTTCCTCAGCAGCCGGCTCCTCACCTTCCTCTTTTGTTTCTTCACCCTGAATGCGCATATCGACTTCGAGTAATCTTATTCCTTCTTCATAATTGAAGATCTTAAAGAATTCCGCATGGTCGATCTTTTCTTCATCTTTAAACTCAAGTCCGGCGATTACAGGCGCTTCTTCATCTAATTTTTCATTGGCGGTAAGGTCATTTCCTTTTTTCGCATCCGCGCCGGCAATATATACAAATATAGTATATCCGATTTCATGTGCCGCAGACATCTTTGTCGTCATTGCAAGAATATAATTATTCTTATTCAACTCTACCGGAATCGTAACGATCGATGTTCCGCCTGACTGCGTACAATAATAAATACCTCCGCCTGCCTTTACATATCCGACTTCGGTTGTGCCGGATTTTGTATTTCTGAAAACGATCGTTGCATAAGCCTTTCCGTCGCGAACTTCAACCTTTGTACAAGTAATCGCGATCTTTCCAGTTCCGCCTGAGAAAGAAAACTTATCCGGAGTATAAACACCATCCTTCAGACCTGTCGTATTATCGACTGCCTGTGTGGCACCTCCGGTCGTATCCGAATAACCTGGATCCGTATTCTGATTTCCTCCGGGAGTCGGCGTCGGGGTCGGAGGAGTTACCTCGCTTCCGGGCGAATCATCATCCGGATTCACTTCATCGATCACTAACGTTCCGTTCTCTTCACTGATCGTAAACTTTCTTTCATACCATTCATTTTTCCGGACAGAATGGAATGAGATCGTAACTGTAGAACCAATCACCGTCTTCATGGTCTCCGGCTTTCCGAATGTTTCGACCCATCTGACCGGAATCGTAAAGGTTCTTCCGTTTACATTGTAGATACTTCCGGCAGGTGCTTTCGCTGCAGTTTCCTTTGTTCCGTAGCACGCTTTGTCAAATGAATCAGTTCCCATCGTCAGAAGAAGATTGGACTTATAATTATTGGAGTTCGGACCGCCGACTGTTTCCAGAACAGCTGTCTCCGGCACAAACATAGAAACATTATTAATGATCTTCAAGGACTGAGTTAATTCATAATCACCGACGACTAACGTTTTTGCTGACGGATCAACTGTCATCTGTCTCGGATAGAAGGCACGCTGAAGTGACTCCTGACCCTGCTCATATTTTTCAAGATAGCTGTCCGAAATAGAAACCACCGGATAATAATTCTGACCGGATGTGATCGGGATCCGGAAAGCTTTTCTTCCTGCACTGTCAGTAAAATAATGAATCCAGTTCGCTCTGTTGTTCCCGTTCGCTACTGCCTGATCATAATTTCCTAAAAAAAGATTGGAATAAGAAGTTCCGGACAATGCAACAACCAGTGTTGTTTTATTGTTGACTGTCTCAAGATAGGCAGTAACAGCCTTAAACATTCCTGTATTATTTGTTATCGTAAGATTGATTTTTCCGTCTTCTATCGGCTTTTCAACCAGCGCGGCGATTGCATCTTCAATTGCCTGCGCCATCGCATCAACTTCCGCCTGATCTTTTGCCGTCTTTCCTCTTACGACAGCATCCTTTGCTGCATTTAACGCAGCAACGCTTTCCTACGTATATTTGCTCAGATCTGTAGGAATCTTCGCAAGAGCTGCATCCACTGCAGTATAGTCAGCCGGCTGATCCTCTGACTCGGATTCTTCATCGACTGTGATCGTATAGTAATACTGGATCCAGTGCGGAGTTCCCATTGCAGTCGTTCTTCCGGCAAATGATATTTTCTCATTGACTCTTACCGGAAGAGTTACCTGCTGATTCGTAATCTCATACACATTCGCACAGCGCTCTCCGGTATCCGGATTGTAAATAGAAGTATCTTCGGAATCCGATGAAACAGTTCCGATATATACATGTGTCATATTCGCACTCGAAGACGTAAAGACCGCGGTTGCCTTTCCACCCTGAACAACAACTTCAGAAATGGTAAGTTTTGCTTTTCCTGTTCCGCCTTCAAACAGATAATCGTCTGCACTGATCGGATAAGTCCCATCATCCAGATCTGTAGAGTTATCAAACATTGCCTCCTGCCGGATTCCTGCCATAGAGGCATTTGCCGATGTATCTCCACTGATCGAAAGATCGGTGGTCGGATCAACGTTTGTATTCTCTGCAGCAACCGTTTCTTCCTGGACCGGAACAGCAGGGATTTCTTCTGCCGGAGCTTCCGGGGCAGGTGCAGGTTCCACAACAACAGGAGCCTCGATTACTTCAGGCTCCGGCTGAACGACTTCCGGTACGGTCGGTTCCTCCTGCACAACGGGCTCGGTCTGCTGCTCGGTAACCTGAACCTCGGTCTCTTCTTCCGCAAAAATCGCAAAAGAAGGAACGAGTGAAACAACGACAGCAATAGATAAAGCGATTGATATTGTCTTTACCAGATGTTTCATGATCATCCTCCAGTTTTTTTTGATGATACTTTCGTTTTTACAAACAAAAAGCCAAAGCAGCACTTCTGCTCTGACGGTTTTCTCAGATCTCTTGTCCTGCACGGGGACTTGTGTCTATGTGAAATATCCTGACTTGGTTTCATCGCTTTTCCCGCCTTCCCGGTTTCCCAGTGGCATCTTCAGGAATCGCTCCGCCTTACAGTTGCCGTTACAGTTCATGATTTTCACATGATTTCTTCACATGACGAATACTATGCAATTTCATTGCTATAACATCATACCTCTTTTAATAAGGTAAAATCAATAAATATTATACGCAGTTTTTGTACAAAAACAGCATTTTTGCGGATATCCGGCGCATCTATTGAAACATAGTTTCCTCAAAGCCGGAATTCACAATGACCGGAATTCCAAGCCCCGCCGCATCCGATGAAAAGCTTTCAAATGCGTCCGGATCAGACGACACTGTGTCGATTTCGATCATGACTGCATCATAATCCCCCCGGACCAGCTCTTTCGGGGAAATATCCGCGGAACCGGTCAGGATGCTGACCAGCGGAACTTTGATCACGATCGCCTCTTTTTCGATACCCGCCGGAAGCTCCGTTCCCTCCGGGGCCAGGATATATTTCACCACATTTTTCATATAAAGATTTGCCTGTGCGTCTTCCACCGTCTGTGCTTTTCCTGTATATGCGGCATAATCAAAGGAATCCAAAGATGCATCCTCTGTTTTTTTCAGTTGAACTTCCAGGACCCTGACACCGTTTTCATAATCAAATACTTTATACTGCTCTCCGGATTCAGACGCTTCTTCCCGGGCGGCTTCCAGTCCCGGAATAAAGGGAGCTGATTCATCCAATGTATTTGTCTTTAAAAGTGCATAAAGATCTTGTCCGCGCTCCTCCGAATCCTCGTAAATAAAAAGGGTATATTCAATTTCATGTGCCTGTGACATCTTTGTCGTCTCAGCATAGATCGTATTATTCGCATTGATCTGAACCGGGATCTCCGCATAAGAAGTCCCCTCTCCATGATCACAGTTATATTTTTCATCTCCTACACGGATATAAGTATAGGCGTCACTGTCAAAAATAATTGTTGCAGTATAATCCGATCCGTTCTTATTGATCGCTCCGCAGGAGATCCCGACTTTTCCCGTGCCGCCGCTGAAAGAAAACTTTACCGCAGCATCGTTCTCCTCGGAAACTGCCGGCACAGCATTTCCGGAACCTTGAGTCTCCTTCGAAGGAGTTTCTGTTTTTCCACAGCCTGAAAAAAGAAGGCAAACAAGAAAAAGGCTGCCAAGGATCGATAGGATCGCATTCCGTTTCATCAGTCATCCCCCATTTCGTCTAATGCTTCGCGAATCTTTTCTGTTACTCTTTTTGCCTGCGAATGATCGCTTCCGCTTGCAGTTACTCCGACAACGACATTCTCTTTCTGTACAATGCCCGGAAAATAAAAATCACATAATGTTTTATCATGACTTACATTGACCGGGATCCCTTTTTCTCTGCAAAGGACTCCGATCGTCTTATTGACGTCCGGATCATTCGTCGCAGCCAGTACCATATCAGCCCCTTCCAGATCTGATTCCTCAAATATCTTTTTCCGAAGCTGAATCGGCCCTTTTCCTGCCATCGCAAGGATCTCCTCCTCGATTTGAGGAGCAGTTACCGTGATCTTCCCCGCAAAATCCAGCAGTGTCCGGATCCGTCTTGCAGCAATCTTTCCGGCCCCGACGACAAGCACATGTTTTTCTGAAAGATTCAGAAAGATCGGAAAAAAGGGGTTATTTTGCGCTTCCTGCATTTCATTACCTCTTTCTCTGACGTGTCTTTTTAATGACCAGATTCAGTACAAATCCTACAACCAGAATGATCACCGCAATGATCAAAACCTTCTTTGCTGCTTCCTGCGGGATTTTCCCCTTTGGTCCGACTGTAAGAGAATAAAACGTGATTTCATAACGGATCTCAACCGGATCACCCATGGCTGTCGTGTCGGCAATCACAGGGAAGGTCTCATCCATTTTAACGATCGGGATCGTGAATGTAGAATTCCCTCCATCCTTGGTCTCGTTATAAAAAGTCTTATCCCCGATGATCATATAGTCATAATGAGAACTGCTCCAAAGGAGTTTTGCATATGCTTTTCCGTCTTTCACAATCATCCAGGTCGGGGAACTGATACTGGCACGTCCGCTGCCGCCTACCATGTTCACCTCGATGGAGTATTCGCCGTCCGGAAGATCGATATCAACCGGAAGCGGTTCGCCCTTCAGTAAAACAGCATCTGACTTCACCTCATCCGGATCCGCATCCGGGTCCTCTTCCTCGGGATTTGCATTTTCACGCTCAGTCTCCTGTTGAAGGATTGCTGCTGCATCCGCCTCATCTGCTCCGTATGCCTGAATTGCATCCTCGATCAGTTCATAATCAGGAAGCTCGATTTGTACGATTCCGTCAGGAAGGGAA
>JAFWFQ010000059.1 GCA_017515535.1 Parasporobacterium sp.
GCCCAGGCGATCTGCCCGATCAGACCGAACAGGATCACGGTCAGCCAGGTCTTTTTGGATAATCTGTTCATAGTTTGCCTCTCTTTTCAGTATAGATCAATTCAGGAGATGAATGTGATACACTGTTAACGCGCGTATGAAGAGAACGGAATTAAAAGAGAATATAAAAAGATTAAAAGAGAAATATCTTCCGCTCCGGGAAGCGGCGCTTCTGGAACGGAAAAAGGATACGGAGGCGTTCCTTTTAAAGATCGAAGGCATGGACGAAGAGGAGATCACACGCCGTCTTGAAAAGATGCGGCTGAGCAGGGAACAGAAGAAACACCTTTCAGACGCATACCTGCTGAAGAATTTTTCCATGCACGATACCGTCACCGGATTCGGATTTGATCTCGAGAGCGTCTGCGGGGATATGCGCGGACTCGAATATGAGGAGATCCGTTATCTCGCCTTTGATAAAAACGACCGCTATCTCGGACTCTGCAAGGGAAGCGGAAAGCGCTCTGGCGGCATCCACAGCCGGATCGTCCGTCCGGTCCTGGGAGAACTGCTTAAAGACTATCCGGAATGCTGCAGTGTGATCGCGGTGCACAACCATGACAAGTGCGCAGCCGCTTATCCGAGCACGAATGACGGCATCGCGACGTTCCGCATGAAAGAGGCTCTGCGGATCTGCGGGATCCGTTTGTATGATGACTGTATCTTCTCGGTCCTCGATTTTTATTCGCGGCGTCAGCATGAAACAGAGCAGAAAGACACGGAAGGGAAGATCCTCAGCGGTACGGGGCTCAGCGAAGAAACGCTCGCCCGCATCGAAAAAGAGAACCGGCTGCTTGCGAAAGCGCTCCGTGATCATTAGCGTCCGGATTTGCTTCAGAGGTTGAAGGATATATAATGATTACTATGAAACTGTTCCTGTATTATCTGGTGCAGTGCACCTGGGGCGCTGTCCAGACATTTCTCGGTTTTATCCTCTTCCTGTTCAATTTCAACAGGCCGCATTTTTTCTACCGCAACGCGATGGTGACGGTATGGAAGAACCGCTCCGGACTTTCTCTGGGTGCCTTCATTTTCGTCCCGTCTTTTAAAGATACTTCCCGGACCGGCGTCCAGCGCCGGATCATCGTGCATGAATACGGTCATACGATCCAGTCACTGATCCTGGGACCGCTTTATCTTCCGGTGATCGGATTGCCCTCGCTTATTTGGAATAACGTTCCCGCATTTGAAAGAAGAAGAGCGCGCCGTCACTATTCCTACTACAGTTTTTATACCGAACGCTGGGCAAATCATCTTGGTGAGATCACTACCGGGGAAAAGAGCCTACGACCGGAAATATAATGCGGTATTCCAGATTCAATTTACAATCTATGTTCGATTCTTGTTGACAATACAAATTGGGTTTTGAGTTTTTGAGGAAGTCCCTTTCCTTTTAATAATGTTAAAATGACAGAGATATATAAATGTGTGATTCCAAAATGATTTTGTCCCGATTTTAATCTTTTATTAGCACAGACGTATTTTGTCATTTCTGTCTGTGCTTTTGTTTGGCAAGAAAACCTAAGAAGTCATCGACTCTCCAGGACCTCTTACGCGGAAGCACCCAC
>JAFWFQ010000060.1 GCA_017515535.1 Parasporobacterium sp.
AAGTCCGATCGTCAGTCCGTCGAAGCCGCCTTTCTCCCGGTAGATCGTCAGAAGATCTGCCGTCGTCTGTGTCGGATGGCAGTGGCCGCCGTCTCCGGCATTGATGATCGGAACACCTGTGTTATCCGATGCAACCAGCGCGGCTCCTTCTTTCGGATGGCGCATGGCAATGATATCGGCATAACAGCTGACGACCTTGATCGTATCGGCAACACTTTCCCCTTTGGATGCTGAGGAAGAACCGGCATCTGACATCGAGATGACATGACCTCCGAGCTCATACATTGCTGCTTCGAAACTGAGCCTTGTTCTTGTGGAAGGCTCAAAGAAAAGAGTCGCAAGCTTCTTGCCATCGCAGACATGTGCATAGCGCTCCGGCGATGCGATGATATCCTGCGCGGTCGCGATCAGTTCATCGATCTCGCTGATGGAAAGATCTAAAATATCAATTATACTTCTCATTTTGTTTCACCTGTTTTATTTTCAATGCTTCCTGCAACCATATTATCGGTTAAAACAGAGCTGTCACTACCGGCTATCGGATCCAGCTTTCATCCGATGGATTATTTCTGAACGCGATCAGGCGTTCTTTATCTTCCGGCTTGATGTATCCGGTTTCTGCAGCCGTCTCAACGATACAGTCAAAATCAGTCAGGGAGTGGTTTGTAATCTTTGCTTCCGCCATACGGTCAAGACCTTTCTGCATTCCGTAAGTAAAGATGGATACGATGCCAAGGACATCTGCACCGGCTTCGCGAAGTGCAGTCACC
This sequence comes from Parasporobacterium sp., assembly GCA_017515535.1. Taxonomy (GTDB): domain Bacteria; phylum Bacillota; class Clostridia; order Lachnospirales; family Lachnospiraceae; genus RGIG5612. Next base: position 771 of record JAFWFQ010000060.1, read on the forward strand.
GCATCAATGGCACTGCCGCCGGTGGAGATCAGATCTTCCACGACAACGACCTTCTGGCCTTTTTCCAGTTTTCCTTCGATCTGGTTCTGACGGCCGTGATCTTTCGAACCGCTGCGGACATAGCCCATCGGAAGTCCTAAGATATGTGCTGTGATTGCGGCATGTGCGATTCCTGCAGTTGCAGTTCCCATCAGAACTTCTGCCTCCGGATAGTATTCCTGGATCAGCTGCATCAGGCCTTTTTCCACATGTGTGCGGACTTCCGGTGCTGTCAGCGTCAAACGGTTGTCGTAGTAGATCAGGCTCTTGATCCCACTTGCCCAGGTAAACGGCTCTTCCGGACGCAGGAAGACCGCCTGTATTTTCAGTAAGTCACTGGCAATCAGTTTGTTTAATTCCATCTTAATTCCTTTCTGTATTTAAAGTTATAGGGCTTCGTTTGATTCTGGTTTGTATTTCAGCTATAGGGCTTCGTTTGATTCTGGTTTGTATTTCGGCTATTGAGCTTCGTTTGTTTCTATTTTGTATTTCAGCTATTGGGCTTTGTTTGATTCTGGTTTGTATTTCGGCTATTGGGCTTTGTTTGTTTCTATTTTGTATGTCAGCTATTGGGCTTTGTTTGATTCTGGTTTGTATTTCGGCTATTGGGCTTTGTTTGATTCTATAGTAAAATTCAGCCGATGTGGTTTCCGTATGGATCAACGAGTTGGATAGTGTTCATTTTACCCTAAGTTCACAATTTTCCCATCCATTTTTAGGCCCTAAAATGGATTTTTTTGTTGTAGAAGCACGATTTTCCCTTGTTTCACAATTTTCCCATCCAAATATACCCGAAAAGTGGATGGGAAAAGTATGAACTTGCCTGTAAACGTGCTTCTGCCGGCAAATTGAGCCGCAAACCCCGTGGCAAGTGGATGGGAAAAGTATGAACTTGCCCGTAAACGTGCTTCTGCCGGGGTTTTCGAAAAAGCAGCTTTTCTGGAAACGCTGCTCCCTGCCTTTCGGTCAGAGTACAAAACAATTCTTTATTCGCCGATAAATTCCCGGCAGCATCTTTCGTAAGCAGCAACCGGATCTTCTGCTGCGGTGATCGGACGGCCGACAACAATATAGTCGGATCCGTTCAGCCTTGCCTGTTCCGGAGTCATGATCCGCTTCTGATCGTCCGCGGCGCTGTCGGCAAAACGGACGCCTGGTGTAACGGTTAAGAATTCCGTGCCGCATGCTTCGTGAACTTTTCCGGCTTCCTGAGGAGAGCAGACAACTCCATCGAGCCCGGCCTTCTTTGCATTCTTTGCGTAGTGGATTACGACCTGATCGATCGGCTCTTTGATCAGAAGATCATTTTCCAGTGCAGCTTGATCGGTTGAAGTTAACTGGGTGACAGCGATCAGGAGCGGTCTGGTTCCGTCAGCTCTTGTCAGTCCTTCCAGCGCTGCTTCCATCATGGCAATGGTCCCGCCTGCATGGAGATTGCAGATATCAACATCGAGCGCCGACAGGACAGCCATTGCTTTCTTTACTGTATTCGGAATGTCATGAAACTTCAGGTCCAGGAAGATCTTATGACCGCGGGCTTTGATCTCGCGGACGATATCCGGACCTGCCCCGTAGAACAGTTCCATTCCGATTTTCACAAAAGGTTTTTTCCCTGTAAACTTATCCAGAAATGCCAGTGTCGTTTCCGCATTCGGGAAATCGCAGGCAACAATTACATCTCTTTCCATTCTTGATCCTCACTGTTTTTTCTCCGGCCGCCGCAACAAGTAACCGGAATTCGTTATGCTGTTATCCCTCCGGCCGCCGCAACAAGTAACCGGAATTCGTTATGCTGTTTTTTCTCCGGTCGCCGCAACAAGTAACCGGAATTCGTTTATTCTTTGATCTGCAGTTCTTTTAAGGTCTCGATCCCGTAGCGATCCATTGCTTCGGGGAGCGCTTCGATCATCTTCGGACAAGCCATCGGATCGACAAGGTTTGCGGCTCCGACCTGGACAGCTGTTGCTCCTGCCATCATCATCTCTAAAACATCTTCGGCTGAAGAGACGCCACCCATTCCGATGATTGGGACATCGACTGCCTGTGCGACCTGATAAACCATACGAAGCGCGACCGGAAAGATTGCGGGACCCGAAAGTCCGCCGGTCGTGTTTGCAAGGAGCGGTTTTCTTGTTTTGAGGTCGATCCGCATTCCGAGCATCGTATTGATCAGACTGATCGCGTCAGCCCCTGCATCAACACAGGCTTTTGCCATGGACACGATATCGGTGACATTCGGTGTCAGCTTTGCGATGACCGGCTTCGTCGTTACTTCTTTTACTGCCTTCATGACAGAAGCGGCTGCTTCCGGATCGGTTCCGAAGCTCATACCTCCGCCGTGTACATTCGGGCAGCTGATATTGATCTCAAGCCAGCCGACCTGTTCTTCTTTATCCAGCTTTTCGCTGGTATATACGTAATCGTCAACGGAGAAACCGCTGATGTTTGCCATGACAGGTTTATGGAAAACTTCTTTTAATTTCGGAAGTTCCTCTGCAATGACTTTTTCGACGCCCGGGTTCTGGAGACCGACTGCGTTCAGCATGCCGCTTGCGCATTCCGCGATCCGCGGTGTCGGATTTCCGAAGCGGGGCTCTTTTGTCGTTCCTTTAAAGGAAAAAGTTCCGAGGCAGTTAATATCATAGATCTCTGCAAATTCGTAGCCGAAGCCGAAGGTTCCGGAGGCAGGGATCACAGGGTTATCTATTTCGATTCCGCATAAATCAACGCTTAATCTTCCCATAAGATCTCCTCCTTTCTTAAGACCGGACCGTCTTTGCAGATCCGTTTATAACCGGTGATCGTTTTGCAGCTGCAGCCCATGCATGCGCCGAAGCCGCAGCCCATACGTTCTTCAAAACTGAACTGGCCGGAGGTCTCCGCCTTTTTATAGACTGCTTTTAGCATCGGTTCCGGCCCGCAGGTATATACATAAGTATAGTCTTCCGGCATGACATCGGTAACAAATCCTTTTGCTCCGAGGCTTCCGTCTGCGGTTGCAAGGATCACCCTGCATCCGAGTTTATAAAACTCCTCATCGTAAAAGATTTCTGACGCGGTGTTGAATCCCAGTATGACTGCCACCGGCTTTCCTTCTGACCGGAGCTGTTTTGCGAGAAGATACATCGGAGGAACGCCGGCACCCCCGCCAAGGAGAAGAGGCTTATCTCCGGAAAGACTCGTATCATAGCCGTTTCCGAGTCCGCACAATGCCTGAACCTTCTGGCCTGCTGTCATTTCAGAAAGCGCGGTCGTTCCCTTTCCGACGACGGCGTAGATAATTGTTACCTCACCGTTCGTAGCATCGCATACCGAGATCGGCCGGCGAAGGAAGTAGCCATCGATTTTGAGGTTGATGAACTGTCCCGGTTTTTGGACTTCAAGATCCGGATGGCAGAGCTCCATCTTCCACATCTTGTCGGTCAGTCTGATATTTTCCTTTATCGTTAAATTTAAATCCTGCATATTTGATTTCTCTTATTATGCGTCGATCATTGAGATCGTCAGCGTTGTTTCTTCGAGTACATCCAAAAGGACACGTACGGTATTATGCGTCGATCGTTGAGATCGTTAGCGTTGTTTCTTCGAGTACATCTAAAAGGACACGTACGGTATCCAGGGATGTCAGGATCATTACGTTGTTCTCCGCAGTCAGCTGGCGGATCTTAGCACCGTCACTGTCTTCAGACATGTCTCCGGCAGCACGGGTATTGATCACGTAAGCGATATGGCCCTGGCGGAGCGCGTCCGGAATGTCGCTGCTTCCGTCACTGATCTTTCCGAGCACATGGGTCCGGATCCCGTTATCTTTCAGGAAGGCTGCGGTTCCGGAAGTCGCCTGGATATTGAATCCGAGGTTGTAGAAACGTCTGATCAGAGGAAGCGCTTCTTCTTTATCGTCATCAGCAACGGTCGCGAAGACGGTTCCGTAGTTCTGGAGTCTCATGCCGGCTGCCTGGAGCGCTTTATAAAGCGCGCGGTTCAGCTTGTCATCATATCCGATCGCCTCACCGGTGGATTTCATTTCCGGTGAAAGATAGACATCAAGACCTTTCAGCTTATTGAAAGAGAAGACCGGGACTTTGACGTAGAACCGTTTTTTCTCCTCCGGATAGAGTCCGAAGATTCCCTGTTCCTTCAGCGATTTGCCAAGGATGACTTCCGTCGCGATATCTGCGAGGGAATAGCCGGTCGACTTGGAAAGGAACGGAACGATTCTTGAGGAACGAGGATTGACTTCGATAATGAAGACATTATCATCTTTATCTACGATAAACTGGATATTGAAGAGACCGACAATTCCGATCCCCAGTCCCAGTTTCTTTGCATATTCCAGGATCTTTCCTTTGACTTTGTCGGAAACGCTGAAGGTCGGATAAACGCTGATCGAGTCACCGGAGTGGATTCCCGTCCGTTCGACGAGTTCCATGATACCCGGGATAAAGACATCGGTCCCGTCGCAGATACCGTCGACTTCGAGCTCTTTGCCCCGGATGTATTTATCAACAAGGACTGGTTTGTCCGCATCGATCTCAACGGCTGTCTTTAAATAGTGGCGGAGCTGGGCCTCGTTGGAAACGATCTGCATCGCACGTCCGCCGAGGACGAAGGACGGACGGACAAGAACCGGATAACCGATCTCTTCCGCGACCTTGACACCGTCTTCGATCTTGGTGATCGCCTGGCCCTTCGGCTGCGGGATATTCAGGTCCAAGAGGACTTTCTCAAAGCTGTCCCTGTTTTCTGCGCGTTCGATCGCCTCGCAGCTTGTTCCGATCAGTTCCACGCCGCGCTCCATCAGAGGTTGCGCCAGATTGATCGCAGTCTGGCCGCCGAGGGTCGCGATAACGCCTTCCGGCTGTTCAAAATCAATGATCGCCATGACATCTTCCGTTGTCAGCGGCTCAAAGTAGAGCTTGTCAGCAGTCGTATAATCCGTAGAAACGGTTTCCGGATTGTTGTTGATAATGATTGCTTCATATCCGGACCGCTTGATCGTCTGGGCTGCATGGACGGAAGAGTAGTCAAACTCTACACCCTGTCCGATACGGATCGGGCCGGCACCGAGAACGATGACTTTCCGTTTATCCGTCAGCCTTGAGTCGTTCTCTCCTGTATAAGAAGAGTAGAGATAAGCAATATATGTTCCGGTCTTTAAGGTATCGACCATACGGAAGATCGGAGTGATCCCGTTTTCTTTTCTTGTTTTGTAAATACTGACTTCGTCTGTCTTCCAGAGTCCCGCGATTGCCTTGTCGGAAAAACCAAGGACTTTTGCGGCCTTGAGAACTTCGAGGTCGTCAGTCTTTTCTTTCAGAAGGTTCTCCATCTCCACGATCTTCAGGAAGGATTCGAGGAAGAGCGGGGTGATCTCGGTCAGTTCGAACAGACGGGAGACCGGTACACCGCGGCGGAGCAGTTCAAAGATCGCGTAGACATTGTCCGCGTGGAAGCCGGAGACAAATTCTTCCAGCTGTTCATTTGTATAATCATCAAATTTCGCAAGGTGGAAATGGCACACGCCTGTCTCTAAGGAACGGACGGATTTCAGGAAGCACTCTTCGAGTGTTGAGCCGATTCCCATGACCTCGCCGGTCGCCTTCATCTGGGTTCCCAG
>JAFWFQ010000061.1 GCA_017515535.1 Parasporobacterium sp.
ATACTTCCGAACGGGGAAATACCTCCGGGAAACGTCATGCTTCCGGACAGGCGACAGAGGATCTGTATGAGACCGGACCGGTAAGAGTAAGGAGAGATCTTTCGAAAGCAGATACGAAAAGCCGGAAGAGAAAACGCGGCGGAAAAGGAAAAATCATCGGCCTGATCATTGGTGCCGTTGTTCTTCTTGCGCTCGCCTTTTTGGCGTTCCGGGAACTGTTTCCGGTATATGGAGCCTGCAAGATGGAAATCGGAACAAATGCAACGGTTTCGGATTTCCTGCGCTTTCCGGACAAAAACGCTTATTTTACCGATAACAGCGAGACTTATGATCCGAATATCCCGGGCACCTACCATCTTGAGATCAAGAGCGGATGGTTCGCCCATCCTTGTACATTAACGATCACGGATTCTACGGCGCCGGTCATTGAAGTTCAGGACTGGATCGTCGGAAAGAATGAAACCTGCGAAGCAGATGTCTTCGTCCGTTCCGTAAATGACCAATCCGAAACGACTGCGGAATTTATCAAAAAACCGGATTTCACCCTGATCGATCAGGATCAGGAAGTTGTCTTTGTCGTCAAGGATGCCTTTGGAAATTCAACAGAAGGAACCGCAAAGCTTACGATCCTTCCAATCGTTTACCGGGTCAATCTTGAGGCGGGAACAGTTGTTCCGAGCATCAGCGACTATACCGGAGAAGCGGAATCTTCTGACAATTATATTATTTCGGATCTGACCAAGATCAATTACTTTGAACTTGGGGAAAACGATATCGAAGTCTTCTATCATGGGAAAACATATCCTGCAAAAGTCTGTATCGTGGATATGACGCCGCCCGTCTTTGATGCGGTTGAGGATTTTACGGCTTATATCGGCGATCCGATCCGTTATAAAGAGCATGTTTCCGTACACGATAACAGCGGAACCGTAAACCTTACGGTAGATACATCAAAGGTCGATCCGGCAACAGAAGGCGTTTATGAAGTCACTTATACGGCGACAGATCCATCCGGAAATTCCAGCAGCGCAACGCTTCATATGACGGTCGCGCAGAAAACGATTGACGAGATCGAGTTATTTGACCTTGTGGATTCAATCCTTGCAGAGATCATTACGGACGATATGTCCCAGTATGATAAAGCTCTTGCGATCTTTTCCTATATCCAGAACCATATCGCATGGCAGAATGATTCTCCGAAGGGCGATTATGTTGCAGCGGCAATGTTTGGTCTTCAGTGGGGCGCCGGTGATTGTTATACCTATTTCAGTCTTGCGAAAGTCATGCTTACCAGAGCAGGGATCAAAAATATGGATATTGAGCGGATCCCGGATGGAAACGAAATGCATTACTGGAACCTTGTCGATATCGACGACGGCCACGGCTGGTACCATTTTGACTCCACGCCGTTTGAACCGTACTATTTCGGCTTCCTTCTGACGGATGAAGATTTAGCAAATTACAATTTCTACGGACAGTATAATTACGACCGGAATATTTATCCGGTGATTCCATAAACCAAGGGGATTATGAATAGAGAAACTCGAAAACCAAGCTATAGTGAAATACAGCGACAACTGCAGATGCAGGAGACGGACAGCAGCCGGGGCAGGCAGCAGAGCAGTTCTCTTCGGGTAAGGCAGAGCAGCCAGAACCAGACAAGACGGGAGAGTACTGAAAGCCGAAGCAGCCGTTCCTCTCAGGAAGGCAGAAGCTACCGCTCCGCACAGGAAAGCGGAAGCTATCGTTCTTCCCGGGAAGACCGGAGCAGCAGATCCGGAGTTTCTTCGCAGAGCCGGACCGGAAGGACCGGCGACGAAAGACGGACAAGGCAGACTTCGCAGACCCGGAAGGCAAGCAGCAGTTCGAAAAGAGGCAGACAGTCACAGCGACGGAAGCCGGCCCGGAAGACGACCGGGCAGACCTACCAGAGAAGACCGGTTTCCGAACGTCACTATAGTGAAAAATATCTTCAAAGAAAGAAAAAGCGTCAGCAGCAGCTTCGCCGCCGCTATCTTATCATCGGGATCGCCGCGCTTCTTTTTGTTCTCTTTATGGTTGCGGAGATCTTTCCGGTCTATTCTTCCGCAAAAATGGAAGTCGGGACAAATGTTTCTGCAAAAGATTTTCTGCGGTTCGGATTTATGCCGGCGAAATTTACCGGAGACAGCGAAGCCCTGAATACAAAGGTACCGGGAACATATGATGTCAAGATCCGTGCAGGTATTTTTAATCATAAATGTAAACTGACCGTCGTAGATTCGACCGCGCCGGAACTGGTCGTCCAGGATGTTTCAATCGGCGTCGGAGAGACCTGTAAGCCGGAGGATTTTGTAGTCTCTGTCAATGACGCAACAGAAACCACGGTCCGGTTTTCCAAAGCTCCGGATGAGACCTTAAAGGGTGTTGCCCAGCCGGTCGAGATCGAGGCGGAAGATGCGGCAGGAAATGTTACGGTGAAAACGGCGCAGCTTACGCTCCTTCCGATCATTACTCCGGTACGGGTCGAACTTGGCTCGGCGCCTCCGGGAATCTCAAGCTTTATTCCGGATGTCACTGAAGAGGATGAGTCGACCTATATCGCAACGGATCTTTCCATGATCGATTACAATACGCTCGGGGAATATCCGGTCGATGTCGTATGGCAGGATAAACCATACACGGCGAAAATGATCATTATCGATACCGATCCGCCGGTCTTCGATATGGCTGAAAACTTCACCTCTTATCTCGGTGAGAGTATCCGCTACAAAGCCCATGTTACGGTCCACGATAACAGCGGATCCTGTGAGCTTACGGTCGACACCTCCAAAGTAGACCAGGATAAGGTCGGAGACTATGAAGTAACTTATACGGCGACCGATCCGTATGGAAATACAGCAAGTGTGACAGTTACCTTGACGATCGCAGAAAAGACAGCTAATGAGGAAGTTCTCTTCCAGAAAGTTGATGAGATCCTTTCCCAGATCATTAATGACAATATGACCGCGAAAGAAAAGGTCGAGGCGATCCACCATTACGCAAACCGTAATTTCCTTTTCGTCAGTGATTCGGTCAAAGGCGATTATGTCCGTGCGGCTCTCGATATGCTTGCGGCGGGACAAGGAGATTGTTATTCCTTCTTCAGTCTGTCCAAGGCACTCCTGACCAGGGCGGGAATCAAGAACATGGATATCGGTGTTCTAGCGGATGACAGGGAGCACTACTGGAACCTTGTGGATATTGATGACGGACATGGCTGGTATCATTATGACAGTACTCCGAACCTGATCGGAATGGACGTTATTTTCTGGACGGAAGAGATGATCCAGGAAGTAGATGACGGAAGATACAGTTATGACCATTCCAAATATCCGGCGGTACCGTAAAAAAGAGGAATTTGTGTTTTTCTATTTGCATAATTCCTCAGTACGTCTATAATAAATAAGTTATAAATATGAATAAGACAAGGAGATCAATAATGAAGAAAGCAATTCTGGTTCTTTTAGCAGTTCTGATGGCAGCAGCACTTTGTGCATGCGGTGAGAAAACAATTTCCGGCGGCGGCGATAACGGCGGCGGTGATCAGGATGTTTCAGCTCCATCTGCAGGAGCAGGCGGATATGTTTTTGTAGCGAACGGAGTCAATGTTGAGATTGACGCGAAAATGGCAGATATCGAAGCTTCCCTTGGAGATCCGAAATCCTATTTTGAGTCCCAGAGCTGTGCTTTCGGCGAACTTGATAAAGTTTATACCTATAGCGGATTCCGTATCGATACTTACCAGATCAACGGAGTCGACTATATCTCCGATGTTATCTTTACAGATGATACGATCAGTACTCCGGAAGGGCTTGCGATCGGTGACAGTATTGCTAAGGCAAAAGAAGTTTACGGAGAGCCGACAACAGAAGATGGAAGCCGTCTTGTATTTGAAAACGGAAAGATGAAGCTGGTCTGCCTTCTTGAAGGAGATACGATCAAGACGATCGAATACCTGACCAAGATCCTTGAGGAGTAATCGTTCCGATGGATAAAATGATTCAAGGCCGTTATTTGAATCAGGGCGAAGATCTTTCAGAGGTTTTAAAGATAAGAGAAGAAATCTTTGGAGCCGGATCCGATGAGAAGGATCCGGAAGCAGTCAACCTTCTGGTCAGTCTTCTTGATGATTCCGGGGATCAGGGGACCCGAACCGGCTGCGGCCGCCTTCGGATGGATATCGAGAACTTCCGGTTCTATATTGATTATCTCGGGATCCTTGAACCATTCCGTAGAAAAGGTTTAGGCGAGTTCGCGCTGAGGGCTCTTGTTGATAAGGTCAATCAGTGCGGAGCGGACCGGGTTTTTATGGAACGGGACCTGATCAGGACGGAGGAAGCGGAAAACTTTTTCAAGAAAATGTTTTTTGTTCCCTGGCCGGAGGACGAACGGTTTCTGACAGCGGAGATCACTTCTTTCCATACCTGCTGTCATTAAACAAATATCTCAGAAAACTACTTACTGCAGCCTGACGGGCTGCAGTATTTGAAGAAAAACTATTATTTAAAGAGGCTGGATTTATGAATATCAAACAGGAGTCGATCCGAAATATTGCAATTATCGCTCACGTCGATCACGGCAAAACAACGCTGGTTGACGCGATGCTTGCCCAGAGCGGAGTTTTCCGCGAAGGACAGGAAGTTCAGGAGAGAGTCATGGACTCAAATGATCTTGAGCGTGAGAGAGGAATCACGATCCTTTCCAAGAATACTGCGATCGAATATAATGGAATCAAGATCAATATTGTTGATACACCGGGCCATGCGGATTTCGGCGGAGAAGTTGAACGTGTCCTTAAAATGGTAAACGGAGTCATTCTTCTTGTCGATGCATTTGAAGGGACAATGCCGCAGACGAAGTTTGTTCTCCGCAAAGCTCTGGATCTGGATCTTGATGTTATAGTATGTATCAATAAGATCGACCGTCCGGAGGCACGTCCGGAAAAGGTCATTGATGAAGTTTTAGAGCTTATGATGGATCTGGATGCTTCTGATAAACAGCTGGATGCCCCGATCGTTTTCGCATCAGCAAAACAGGGATACGCGCTGAAAGATCTGGCGGATGAGCCAAAGGATCTGAAACCGCTCTTTGATACGATCTTAGAAAGTATTCCTGCTCCGGAAGGAGATCCCGATAAAGGGACCCAGGTCATGATCTCGACGATCGACTACAATGAATATGTCGGAAGGATCGGAGTCGGAAAAGTCGATAATGGAACGATCCGGGTCGGTCAGGAACTTCTAAGGGTCAATGCCCATGATCCGTCGACGCATGAAAAAGTCAAGATCACAAAGCTTTATGAATTCAGCGGCCTTGACAAGGTCGATGTAAAAGAGGCTGAGGTCGGCCATATCGTAGCGCTTTCCGGAATTGCGGATCTCCAGATCGGCGATACGATCTGTACCGAAGATATGCCGGCAATCCCGTTCCAGAAGATCTCTGAGCCGACGATTGCAATGAACTTTATTGTCAACGACAGTCCGCTTGCCGGACAGGAAGGAAAATGGTGCACCTCGAGACAGATCCGCGAGCGCCTGTACCGGGAATTAAATACCGATGTTTCTCTTCGTGTAGAGGATACGGAAAATACCGATACGTTTAAAGTCTCCGGAAGAGGAGAACTCCACCTTTCCGTCCTGATCGAAAACATGCGCAGGGAAGGCTATGAATTTTCTGTCAGCAAAGCAGAGGTTATCTATAAGACTGATGCGAACGGCAAGAAGCTTGAACCGATGGAGCAGGCGGTCATCGATGTTCCGGAAGAATTTTTCGGAACGATCATCAGTATGCTTTCTGAACGGAAAGGAAGCCTTTTGAATATGTCGACACTTTCTGACGGCAGCGTCCGCCTTGAGTTTTCGATCCCGGCAAGAGGTTTGATCGGTTTCCACGGAAAGTTCCTGACTTCAACAAAAGGAACCGGGATCATCAATACGATCTTCGACGGCTATGAGCCGTACAAGGGTGATATTGCTTACCGGAACCAGGGATCCCTGATCGCATTTGAACAGGGCGAAGCGGTTACATACGGGCTCTTTGCTGCCCAGGACCGCGGTGCTTTGTTTATCGGACCGGGAGAAAAAGTTTATGCCGGAATGGTAATCGGAGAAAACGGAAAAACCGAAGATATCGAATTGAATGTTTGTAAGACAAAACATTTGACAAATACAAGATCGAGCAGTGCGGATGAGGCACTGAAACTGACGCCGCCGAGGCGGTTAAGTCTTGAGCAGGCGCTTGAGTTTATTGATACGGATGAACTTTTAGAGGTTACTCCGAAGTCCTTGAGGATCCGGAAAAAGATCCTGGATTCCAGACTGAGAAAGAGAGCTTCCCAGAAATAAGATGTTGAACTTTGGAGATTGGGTCCAAATTAAATATGGCGAATATGAGGGACGCTACGCAAAAGTTACAAGCCGTAAAAAGAGCGGCGAGTATGGCGTGATCCTTTATGATGGTGCGGTCTCTTCTCCGGATTTTCCCCAGCCGGGCAATGTCCTGTCATTCCAGGAGGAAGTCCTGAAACTGTTAGAGCCGTTCCATTTAAGCCAGAAAGAGCTTCGAAAGGTTGTACGGGGCGAGCTGACCTATTCGGATTTTGCCGAAAAGGTCTTTCCGCCGTTTAACCTTAAGGTGGAGCGCCGTTATACCCTGAAGGTCGAGGATATTAAGGCCGCTCTGGTCCGGATCAACCAGAATAAACCGCCGCTTTCCGCCTTTAAGCAGTGGTTCTGGCTTATCCTGAACGTTTTTTATGACAGTCTGAATATCCGTGACCGCTATGACGAAGCGATCTTTACGGATTTTCCGAAAGATGAGAAAGAGATTTTTTCCACAGTCTATGGATTGACCGAAAAACTATATTGGAGACTCGAAGAACGTCTTGGGAATAAAGAAGAAAATGAGCAGTACATGATCCGGTTTCAGGATGAGCCGGTCTGGGAACGGGAAGAGAAGAACCAGGACGAACTCGAAGTTGCTGCTTACTATGCTGTCTGTACGGATATTATCGGCCGGATCGATTCTTATCTGATGAACCTGAATAAGCCTCAGGGACAGTGGGTCTACAGCCAGTCCCAGATGAAGCATGTGATCGGGGATTATGAGAACGACAAAGATCTGGAAGGCGCGACTCCGGAGGCGATTGCTCTTTACCGTGAGTTTGTACGGCGTCTTTACCGTCAGGGCGATATCCAGGCGATCCGGATCCTTGCTTTCGGATATATGGAAGGCGGGATCGCCTATCGAAGAAATTATGAACTTGCGAAACTCTATATGCAGGAGCTGTATGATAAGGCAGGAGATGCTTATGCGGCAAACTGTCTCGGGATGATCTACTATCATGGTTTAACGAATCATGGGGTCCCGGATTATCCGAAAGCCTTCCAGTTCTTTTCCTACGGTGTTCTTGACGGAATCGATGAATCGATCTATATGGCAGCGGATATGCTGATCCATGGGCTCGGAACGGTAAAGAATATCGATATGGGCCTGAACCTTCTGGTAGACGGATACCGGAATGCGCTTTATGAATTCTGCCATGGAACGTTTGACTGCCGGTTTGCTGAGTACGCGATGCGGATGGGCGAATGCTGCATGGAAGGGATCATCTACGGAATGGGTACAAAGGATGCGTACCGGTTTTATCTGGAGGCGGCTTATGCGGCGGAAAAGAGAAAACTAACAGACCACCCGCTTGAGACGGAAGCCGAGGAAAAAATTGAACGGTCCTTAACGTTTATTCGTGACCGGGTCGGGATCGATCCGGATAAATGCGAACTGAAGGCAGACTTTCCGATCTTTATCAGCCAGATGTATGAAGACCGGTATCCTGTCAAGGTTTCAATCATTAAAAAGAAAGGTTCTTCCGATTATTATCTGAAGGTGAGAAAATTTGATCTGAAAGAACTTTTCAGCAATCTGAAGCTGAATCTGAACCCGAATCCGGAGGAGCCGGAAAAAGAAGGGGGAGAGATGAAAGTCAATGAGCCGGGAGAACTTTTGGTAACATATCCGGAGCTTTCCTGGACATCACTGGTCTCAGAGATGGAATACCGTCTGGAAAACGGAACGGTCCTGAAGCGGCCGGAAAAAGAAGGCCCGTTTTTAAGTGACGGATTCAGGAGGGACGAAAATACAAATGCACTTGAATTCTATGCACATGGCGAAGTGATCGCTGCCGTAGAAGCAGACTGGTATGTTGTTACGGTAAAGAAAAAAGGGAAACGGCAGGCATGAGAGACGTTGTAAAAGATAATCCGTTAGGACAAAAAAGTGTCAGCGGGCTGATCATAAAATACTCGATCCCGAGCATTGTCGCAATGCTTGTTGTTGCGATGTACAATATCGTCGATCAGCTGTTTATCGGAAATGTGATCGGTGAGCTCGGAAACGCCGCAACCAATATTGCGTTCCCGCTTGTAAATGTCTGTGTCGCACTCGGACTGATGTTCGGTATCGGCGGCGCGGCGGCATTCAACTTAAAACTCGGAGCCGGAGAAAAAGAAGAAGCGCCATATTATCTTGGGAATTCCGTTACGATGCTTCTTTCCTGCGGTGTTGTTCTTCTGATTCTTGTGGAGATCTTTCTTGAGCCGATGCTCCGGCTGTTCGGTTCACCGGAATCAGTCCTTCCTTATGCGATGGACTATACCCGCGTTGTTGCAATCGGTTTTCCGTTTGCGATCTTCAGCAGCGGCGCCGGCCATCTGATCCGTGCAGACGGCCGTCCGAATCTTGCAATGATCTGTAATATCTCCGGCGGTGTGATTAATATAGGTCTTGACGCATTATTCGTTCTTGTTCTCAAATGGGGAATGGCAGGAGCCGCCTGGGCGACAGTGATCGGTCAGGTCATAGCAGGACTTCTTGCATTTTGGTTTGTCACTCACGGAAAGACATTTCATCTACAATTTAAGCATTTTATTCCAAAACCGCGGTATTTCGGCCGGGCAGCATCTCTGGGAATTTCCCCGATGGTCAACCAGATCTCGATGATGTTTGTCCAGATCCTTTTGAATAATTCGCTCAGGTATTACGGAGGACAGAGTATTTACGGTGAGGCGATCCCGATCGCCTGTGCGGGAATCGTTTCCAAGGTCGGGTCGATCTTTGCGTCGATCATAATCGGTCTTTCCCAGGGAAATCAGCCCATCGTAAGTTTCAATTATGGTGCGAAGAATTATGGACGGGTCAAAGAAGCCTATTACCGGACACTGATCATAGCATTCGTGGCATCCATCATCGGGTTTACTGTTTTTCAGACGATCCCGGACAAGATCCTGCTATTGTTCGGCAAAGGCTCCTCGGAGCTTTATGTTGAGTTCGGAAGCCTTTTCTTCCGGCGCTTCTATTTTATGATGTGTTTGTTCTTTATTCAGATGATCACTTCGCACCTCTTCACAGCGATGGGAAAACCATGGAAAGGAGTTTTTCTGTCACTGACCAGACAGGTTTTGTATCTGATTCCGCTGATGCTGGTTTTCCCGAGATTCTGGGGAATCAACGGAATTCTGGCAGCCCAGCCGACGGCAGATATTCTGTCAATCACAACTGCGATTATTATGATCGTGGTCGAATTTCGAAAGCCGGAATTCCGGAGCGCGACCGGTGTACTGAAATCGATCTTTACCAGAAAGCGGCCGGTGTAAAGATTCTGTAAAACCCGGTCTTACGGATAAGGGAAAACAAATTTTTGCGCTTGCATCTGATACGGAGCGGTTTATAATTAGGAGTATAAAACGGAGGTGACAAAAAATGAAAACATTCATGAAAGAATTCAAAGAATTCATCAACCGCGGAAATGTTATGGATATGGCAGTTGGTATCATTATAGGTGGTGCATTTACTGCAATCGTAAACTCTCTGGTCGATGATATTATCAATCCGCTGATCGGTTCCATCTTCAAAATGGATTTCACCAGCCTTGTTGCAAACGTCAACGGAGCAGAAGTCAAGTACGGCGCTTTTATCATGGCAATCATCAACTTTATCTTAATTGCCATTGTCCTGTTCATTATTATCAAGAGTATCAATAAGATGAGCAAGATAGGCAAGAAAGAAGAGGCTCCGGCAGAAGAAGCTCCGACGACAAAGGTTTGCCCGTTCTGCAAGAGCGAAGTTCCGATCGATGCAACGAAGTGCTGCCATTGTACCTCTGATCTTCCGGAAGAAGAGCCTGAAGCAGCAGAATAAGAATTTTATAAAGACTTGTTACAATGTGAACTGCCGCAATCTCCGCGGCAGTTCTTTTTTGCCGGACAAAGAAAGGTTTCACAAAAAATACATAGCATATCGTTAAAATGCTCTTTACAGAAAAACGAATCGCTGTTAAAATGTTACATATTTGTTACAAAATAATTACGAAAAGCAATAAGCGACTACATGAGAAAACTGACCAGATATCATAAACGAATCAAACTGACTTTTATTGCAGCAGCAATGATCTGCTGCTTTCTTCTCATTCTCCTTTTTAACACCTCAAGCTATGCTTCCGGCCTCAGCTACTATGTGGTTCGTATTGGCGGAGAAGAAGTAGGAGCATGCAGCAGTCAGGCAAATGCGGAGCAGGCACTGGCAGATGCCAGGGTCCGGCTTAGCGAGGAAGCGGAATCGATCGTTTATGTTGACTCAAAGTTTTCGATTGAAAATGAAAAAAGAGCATTCGCGAAAACAGATAATGTCGAAGATCTTACGGATGCGATCTATCAGAAATTGAAAGAATATACCGATCTGAACTATATCCAGGCGATCATGCTTTCTTCCGGCGGGTATTCTTTGATGGTGGATTCCCAGAGTACCGCAAACCGGATCCTTCAGACGCTTCTCAATGCATATGATACGGAAGATGAATATGATGTCCAGCTGAATACGGAAAAGAGCGGAAACTTTACCGGAATGACCTTTGAGATCAGCGACTCCCTGTCAATGGAACAGCGGATCAATGATCTGATGACAGCAGAAGGAATTACAAGAACAGCGGCTTCGGACCAGCTCCATAAACTTGAGAAGATCGGTTTTGTGGATTCTCTGGAGATCCGTTCGGTTTATACGGATTCCTCTGTTGTTTTAAAGGGCGATGAGGCCGTAGCGGAAGCCGTCGAGAACGGCGGAGCGATCGGTGTTGTTACCGCATACGCAGCAAATTATGATGAGGTGTTCGATGCACCGGTCGAATATATTTATGATGATACGATGTATGAAGGCCAGAATGTTGTCGAACGGGAGCCGGTTCAGGGAAGCAGGAACGTAGACGCGATCATTTCCTATATCAATGGAGAGGAGAGCGGAAGGGAGATCCTTTCCCAGACCGTCTTTGAAGAACCTGTCGCGCAGATCATCCGCTCCGGAACGGTCCCCGCACCGATGTTTGTTCAGCCGCTTGCAAATTGTTTCTTATCCTCCGGCTTTGGATATCGCTGGGGTGAACTTCATAAAGGAAATGACTATGCCTGCTCTTTCGGCGAGCCGATTTACGCGAGCTGCCCGGGCGTAGTCGAGGAAGCAGAGTTTGACGGTAGTTACGGAAACTATGTCAAGATCCGTCATGATGAGCATATGGAGACCCGTTATGCCCATATGAGTGAGCTTGCCTGCACACCGGGACAGCATGTGGAACGGTATGAAGTCATTGGTTATGCAGGAAGTACCGGAAACTCGACCGGTAATCACTGTCACTTCGAAATCATTGTGGATGGTGTCGTTTATGACCCGTTTATCTATTTAAATTAGCATCTGAGATTGTCGCTTTACAAAAATACCAAAAATCGGTATAATCCATGTTTGAAGCAAAGCATATAGGTGTGATTTATCACATCTATATTGTATGCTTATTCTCAAATTTGAGGTTTTACATGGATAGATACGTGATCAAGGGAGGAAAGCCTCTTAGAGGACTGGTCCCGATATATGGAGCAAAGAATGCGGCCCTTGCGCTGATCGCTGCTGCGATCCTGACAGAGGAGCCGGTCATTATAAATAATCTGCCGGACGTAAGTGATATCAACGTCTTATTAGAAGCCATTTCCCAGATCGGGGCAACCGTAGAGCGGATCAACCGCCACACCGTCCGGATCATTGGCGCGACGGTTAATTCCTATCAGGTCAATTATGATTATATCAGCAAGATCCGTGCCTCCTACTATCTGCTCGGGGCGCTTCTTGGACGATTTCATGTAGCAGAAGTTGCGATGCCGGGAGGCTGTGTCATCGGTGCACGTCCGATCGACCAGCATATTAAAGGCTTTGAGGCACTCGGCGCAAAAGTATCGCTGGAAAGCGGACAGATCAAAGCAAAGGCTGAAAAGCTGAGCGGAAGCCATATCTATTTTGATGTTGTTTCCGTCGGGGCAACGATCAATATCATGCTTGCGGCTGCGCTTGCGCAGGGAAATACAGTCATTGAAAACCCGGCAAAGGAACCGCATGTCGTTGATCTTGCAAACATGTTAAACTCCATGGGTGCGAATATCCGTGGTGCAGGTACAGATGTAATCAGGATCAAGGGCGTTCCCCGCCTTCATAAAACCGAATATACCGTGATCCCGGACCAGATCGAAGCCGGAACGTTTATGTTTGCGGCAGCAGTGACCAAAGGGGAGATCACGGTTGCAAATGTGATCCCGAAGCATCTGGAATCGATTACATCAAAACTGGTGGATATCGGCTGTGAAGTCATAGAATATGACGAGGCAGTTACGGTCCGCGGAACAGAGAACCTGAAAGCGACGCAGGTCAAGACGCTTCCGTATCCGGGCTTCCCGACAGATATGCAGCCCCAGATCACGACGGCGCTTGCCCTCGCTAGAGGCAGTTCTACGGTGACGGAAAGTATTTTCGAAAACCGCTTTAAATATGTCGCGGAACTTGTCCGTATGGGCGCGAAGATCAAGGTGGAAGGAAATACCGCAATTATTACCGGCGTTTCAAATCTGACAGGCGCAAGAGTCAGTGCCCCGGACCTTCGTGCAGGAGCTGCTCTCGTCCTTGCCGGAATGCGTGCGGAAGGGACAACGATTATTGATGATATCCGGTATATCCAAAGAGGATACGAAGCCTTTGATGAAAAACTTCGTAATTTAGGCGCGGATATCCATAAAGAAACGATTGATGAAGAATCCCGGAAAGAGAGAATCGGTTAACGAAGTGATCTTCAAAGAGCCGCTCGCCGGCTCTTTCTTTTCGGATATTGCTTAATTGGAGAAAATGAGAATGGAAAAACGATTATTTACATCGGAATCTGTAACCGAAGGCCATCCGGACAAGATCTGTGATCAGGTATCGGATGCGATCCTGGATGCACTGCTTGAGCAGGATCCATATTCGCGTGTTGCATGCGAGACCTGTGTTACGACAAACTTTGTTCTTGTTATGGGTGAGGTCACAACAAAGGCAGAAGTCGATTACGAAGCAATCGTGCGGGATGTGATCCGGGAGATCGGATACACAGATGAGACGATCGGGTTTGATGCGGATACCTGTGAGGTCCGGATCAAGCTGGATAAACAGTCTCCGGATATAGCGATGGGCGTTGACCGCTCCTTAGAGTCCAAAGAAGGGATCGATCCGGAAGAAGAGGATCAGGGTGCCGGCGACCAGGGTATGATGTTCGGCTTTGCATCAAATGAAACGCCTGAACTTATGCCTTATGCGATCAGCCTTGCGCACCGTCTGACCGGAGAACTTTCCAGTCTGCGTAAGAGCGGAGAACTTCCTTATTTAAGACCGGACGGGAAAGCTCAGGTATCGGTCGAATATGATACGAACGGAAAACCGTCCCGGATCGAAGCAGTTGTATGTTCTACCCAGCATACCGCGGACGTTACTCAGGAGCAGCTTCATAAAGATATCAAGGAACATCTTTTCAAAAAGATCATTCCGCAGGACATGGTCGATGAAGAGACAAAATATTATATTAATCCGACCGGACAGTTTATTGTCGGCGGACCGAACGGTGATTCCGGACTTACGGGCCGGAAGATCATTGTAGATACCTATGGCGGATACGGACGCCACGGCGGCGGAGCGTTCAGTGGAAAGGATTGCACGAAAGTTGACCGCAGCGCGGCTTACGCGGCACGTTATATCGCAAAGAATATCGTAGCTGCAGGGCTTGCAGAAAAATGCGAGATCCAGCTTTCCTATGCGATCGGCGTTGCCCATCCGATTTCCATCATGATCGAGACGTTCGGGACAGGAAAACTTCCGGAGGAACGGCTTGTCGAGATCGTCCGTGAAAACTTTGATCTTCGTCCAACCGGGATCATCCGTATGCTGGATTTAAGAAAACCGATTTATAAAAAGACAGCCGCCTATGGTCATTTCGGAAGAGAAGACCTTGGTGTCAGCTGGGAAAAAACGGATAAAGCGGAACAATTAAAAAAATATCTGTAGAAGGGACAAAAGAAAATGGCTAAAGAAAAGAAACTGGTAGAAGATATTACGCCGATGAGCGAGGACTTTGCCCAGTGGTATACAGACGTTGTAAAACAGGCGGAACTGATGCGGTATTCCAGCGTCAAGGGATGCATGATGATCCTTCCGAACGGATATGCGATCTGGGAGAATATTCAGAAAAACCTGGATGCGATGTTTAAAGAAACCGGTGTGGAAAATGTTTACATGCCGATGTTTATTCCGGAAAGTCTGCTGAACAGAGAGAAAGACCATGTCGAGGGATTTGCGCCGGAGTGTGCATGGGTCACCCATGGCGGAGCAGAAGAACTCGAAGAAAGGCTTTGTGTCCGGCCGACGTCTGAGACCTTGTTCTGCGAGCTGTATTCCGATATCGTTCAGTCTTACCGGGACCTCCCGAAACTGTATAATCAGTGGTGTTCCGTCGTAAGATGGGAAAAGACGACCCGTCCGTTCCTTCGCTCTTCCGAGTTTTTATGGCAGGAAGGCCATACGATCCATGCGACTGCCGAAGAAGCACAGGAGCGTACGATCCAGATGCTTAATGTATACGCGGATTTCTGTGAGCAGTATCTTGCGATTCCGATGATCAAGGGACGCAAGACCGATAAAGAGAAATTTGCCGGCGCGGAAGCGACATTTACGATCGAGGCGCTGATGCATGACGGCAAGGCGCTCCAGAGCGGAACCAGCCATAACTTTGGTGATGGATTCGCGAAGGCGTTTGATATGACTTATACCGATAAAAACAATCAGCTTCAGTTTGTCCATCAGACTTCCTGGGGACTTTCCACCAGGACGATCGGCGCGGTCATCATGGTCCACGGAGATGACTCCGGACTTGTCCTGCCTCCGAGAATCGCTCCGACGCAGGTCATGGTAATTCCGATCGCGCAGCATAAAGAGGGCGTACTTGACAAGGCCGGGGAAGTTCTTGAGGCGGTAAAGAAAGCAGGAATTCGCGCGAAGATCGATAAGACAGACAAGAGCCCGGGATGGAAGTTCTCCGAGCAGGAAATTCAGGGAATCCCGACCCGTATTGAGATCGGACCGAAGGATATCGAAGCGGGACAGGTCGTTGTTGTCCGCAGAGATACCAGGGAAAAAACGATCGTTCCGATCGATGAGATCGCGGAAAAACTTCCGAAGATCCTGAAAACGATGCAGGCAGAAATGCTTGAGCGCGCAAGAGCTCACCGCGATGCACATACCTATGTAGCGAAAACCTATGACGAGTTTAAAGATATTATTGAGAACAAACCGGGATTCGTAAAAGCAATGTGGTGCGGCGATCAGGCCTGCGAGCTTAAGATCAAAGAAGATACGACGGCTACTTCCCGTTGTATGCCGTTTGAGCAGGAGAATCTTTCCGACGTTTGCGTCTGCTGCGGGAAGCCTGCGAAGACGATGGTCTACTGGGGAAAAGCGTACTAGACCAAATATATATGTTAGATATTTATGATTTAAAAATTACAGTTCCTGAGGATGTCCGTGAGATCCTGAGAGTTTTGAGAGACAACGGATTTGAAGCGTATATCGTTGGAGGATGTGTCCGCGACGCGATCCTCGGAAAGGAACCGAAAGACTGGGATATTACAACATCGGCTCTTCCTGAACAAGTGAAGAGCCTCTTTTCTAATACGGTCGATACCGGGATCCAGCATGGAACCGTTATGGTGATCCGTCACGGCATCGGATACGAAGTGCCAACATACCGGATCGACGGGGAATATAAAGACGGCCGCCATCCGGAATCCGTGACATTTACCCGTTCGCTTGCAGAGGACCTGAAAAGACGGGATTTTACGATCAATGCCTTTGCCTATAATCCGGAGACCGGGATCGTAGATCTCTTTGACGGGATCTCAGACCTTTCCGATCAGCTGATCCGTGCAGTCGGAGATCCGAATGCACGGTTTGATGAGGATGCGCTCCGGATCATGAGAGCGATCCGTTTCTCCGCACAGCTTTCTTTTAAAATTGAGACCGTGACCTGGGCCGCGATCGCCCGTCACAGCGAAAATCTTGCGCAGGTCAGTATGGAACGGATCCGGGTAGAGTTTGAAAAAACCCTTCTCAGTCCGAATCCGGAAAAAGTGAATCTGTTCCGGGAACTTGTTATGGACCGGTTCCTGATCCCTGATCCTGAAATCCGGAAGAAATGCTTTGATCCGGCAGCGAATGAGAGCTATCGGCTTCTTTCCGGAGAGGAAGAGCGCTTAAGACCTTTACGACTGGCTGCCTTTTTCCAAAACGTTTCATCGGAGCAGGCAAGGTCCGCTCTTAAAACATTAAAATATGATAACAAGACAATTTCGTCCGTTTCAAGTATAATAAGAAATAAGGACAGGGTCTTAAATAACGATAAAGTTGAAATCAAGACAGCACTCTGCGAAATGGGAGAAGAAATCTTTTCCATGCTTCTGGATTTTCAGGAAGCGGTCGCAGGCAGGAAAGGCTTTTTGGATCCGGTCCGTGAAACAAAGGACAATATCTTAAAGGAGAATGAGCCATATTGTCTTTCCAAAATGGAGATCAATGGGAGCGATCTGATCAATGCAGGATTTCCGAAAGGAGAGCGGATCGGAGAACTTCTGAACATTTTACTGAAGGCAGTGATCGAGGATCCTGCTATGAACCGGAAAGAAGAACTGCTTAAACTGGCAGGGGAAACACAACAAGGGGGTACCAATGGAGGAGTATCGTAAACTGTATGAGCAGTGGATCAATGATCCTGCAATTGATGAAGAAACAAAAAAGGAACTGAAGAGCATCGAAGGAAACGATGTGGAGATCAAGGACCGGTTTTACCAGGAACTGGAATTCGGAACGGCCGGCCTTCGGGGAGTGATCGGTGCGGGAACAAACCGGATGAACCGATATACGGTTGCGAAAGCGACACAGGGTCTGTCCGATTATATTAACAGTTTTGGTCAGGAACAGCCTTCCGTAGCGATTGCGTGTGATTCCCGCCGGATGTCACCGGAGTTCGTTGAGATCACGGCAGCCGTCTTAAATGCAAACGGGATCCGGGCGTATGTTTTTGAGAGCCTTCGTCCGACGCCGGAGCTTTCTTTTGCAGTCCGTTATCTGAATTGCATTGTCGGCGTTAATATTACGGCAAGCCATAATCCGGCGGAATACAACGGATACAAAGCTTATTGGGCAGACGGAGCCCAGGTGACCCCGCCGCATGACCAGGGAATCATGGACTGCGTCAACAGAGTTACCAATATTGCATCTCCGAACATGATGCCAAAGGAAGAAGCCGAAGAGAAGGGGCTTTATATCACGATTGGTGAAGATGTTGATGAAGCATATATTGCGGAAGTCTCAAAACAGATCAAAGAACCGGAAGTGATCGAACGCTGCGCGAAAGATATCACGATCGTTTATACTCCGCTTCACGGAGCCGGGATCATGATCGTTCCGAAGCTTCTGGAGCGCTTTGGCTTTTCGAAACTGTTTGTTGTTCCTGAGCAGGAAAAACCGGATGGAAACTTCCCGACGGTTGATTATCCGAATCCGGAGATGCCAAAAGCCTTTGCTCTCGCGGATAAGCTTGGAGAAGAGAAGCAGGCGGATCTGATCATTGCTACGGATCCGGATGCCGACCGGATCGGACTTCATGTTCGTGACAAGGACGGAACATACCATGCGATCAGCGGAAACATGATCGGCTGTCTGATCTGTGAATACGAACTGTCCCGTTTAAGCACAAAAGGAAAGCTTCCGGAAGACGGATATGTTGTCCGCTCAATCGTATCAAGCCGGCTCTTTGACCAGATCGCGGAAAGCTACGGAGTCGATGTCCGGAGAGTTCTGACCGGATTCAAGAATATCGGTGCGGAAATCTTAAAGAGCGAAGAGACCGGAAAAGGAACGTATCTGTTCGGATATGAAGAAAGTTACGGATATCTTGTAGGAACTTATGCAAGAGATAAAGATGCCTGTGTAACCGCACTGAAGCTTTGCGAGATGTGTGCGTTCTACCAGTCAGAAGGAAAGACGCTTTGGGATGCGGTTCAGGCGATCTATGAAAAATACGGATTCCATCAGGAAAAAACAATTTCCATTACCAAAAAAGGAATTGACGGAATGTCAGAAATTGCAAAGACGATGGAAGATATGAGAAATGACCCGCCGGAAAAAATCGGAACGTTTGAAGTCAAAGAGTTCCTGGATTATCAGAAGCCGGAGACGACCGGTCTTCCGAAGTCCAATGTCCTTTACTTTAATCTTCCGGATGCATGGGTCTGTGTACGTCCGTCCGGAACGGAACCAAAGATCAAGTATTATGTCGGAGTGCGCGCGGATGATCAGGAGGCAGCGGCTTCTATGATCAGCGAACTCGAAAAAGGAATTATGGCAGGAGAAAATAATTGAAAGGTAAGAAATTAGTACCGATCATTGTCGGAGCACTTTTGGCAGCTTTTATCATCGTGGGCATTGCTGCCTGCGCGAAAAACGGGGCAGATGCCCAGGAACTGGTCAATCCTCTTACCGCCGGTGCATATGACGCCCAGGGAAACTTTATCCAGCTTGCCTGGTACCCGGATGCAAAAATGAATGACTTTGAGGATGAAAACTGGGTCAAGGATGAGGATGGCTTTTTCCGTTATACCGGCCCGGGCTATGAGACGCATAAGGCTATCGATGTCTCCTCGAACCAGGATGTCATCGACTGGGAACGGGTCAAGGCTGCCGGAATCGAGTATGCGATCATGCGGACCGGCTACCGTACATATGGTTCCGGAATCATTAAAACCGATGAGACCTGTTACTGGAATTTGAAACAGGCAAAGAAAGCGGGCCTCAAGGTCGGCGTCTACTTTTTCTCCCAGGCGATCAACGAAGAGGAGGCCAGAGAAGAGGCGGAGTTCGTCCTTGACCAGATCCATAGTTTTGATATGGATCTTCCGGTCTATTTCGATACGGAAGAGATCAACTACGACAATGCGCGGACCGATGGTCTTTCCGGAGAAGAACTGACCAATATCGCGATCGCTTTCTGTGAGTATGTAAAAGAAGCCGGATATACGCCGGGAATCTACGCAAACCAGATGTGGCTTTGCAATAAACTGGATCTTTTGAGACTGGAACAGTATGATATCTGGCTGGCGAAGTATGCGGAGGAATTGAATTATCCGTATGAGATCCAGGCATGGCAGTTCTCATCCGAGGGCAGGGTCGATGGGATCGGACCGGCGGTGGATCTGGATGTAATAATTGAAAAAAAGTAGATTGACCCTGAAAACACAACGAGTTACCATATAGTGACAATGTGAACAGAAACAGGAGGAGAAGCTATGGATCCAAACTATGGAAGAGTCTCAGGGGGCAATGTCTACAGGACAGCCTGCTTCCACTGTAACGCTGAATTTAATTACTACGAGAGAGATATTCACCACAACCACTGGCTGAATAACCGTGTAAGAAGCCATGGCTTCCGTGGTTTTACCGGAGAAGTCCGTTGTCCGAACTGCGGAACCTTTTTAGCACACTATGACCAGAACCGGATTAGCTAGGTTATCAAAACAGGAGGAGTAATCTTTATGGGAAATAAATACGAAGGAACACAGACCGAAAAAAATTTAATGGCTGCTTTTGCGGGCGAGAGCGAAGCAAGAAATAAATATACCTACTTTGCCTCCAGAGCAAAAAAAGACGGATTTGAGCAGATCGCGGCAATCTTTGAGAAAACAGCGAACAATGAAAAGGAACATGCGAAACTGTGGTTCAAAGAGCTTCATGACGGCGCGGTCCCGGATACGGTAGAAAACCTGAAGGCAGCAGCGGACGGGGAAAACTACGAATGGACGGATATGTATGCCGGCTTTGCGGAGACTGCTGAAAAAGAAGGTTTTCCGGAACTTGCGGAAAGATTCCGTCTTGTAGCGGCGATCGAGAAACACCATGAAGAGCGCTATCGTGCGCTTCTTAAGAATATCGAAATGGCAGAAGTCTTCGCGAAGAGTGAAGTCAAGGTATGGGAATGCCGGAACTGCGGTCATATCGTAGTCGGTGAGAAGGCGCCGGAGATCTGTCCGACCTGTGCTCACCCGCAGAGCTATTTCGAGATCCGCGAAGAGAATTATTAATTTCGGTCCGGATACGGGAGACTATGAAACAATTATCAGTTATCATACCAGTTCATAACGCGGAGGTCAGTCTTGAAAGATGTCTGGACTCCCTTTGCGGGGCTGATGACCGGCTCGAAGTTATCGTTGTGAATGACGAAAGCTCGGATCGGTCGATGGACATTGCCGAAGATTTTAAAAACCGGTTTCCTTCAGATGTGGTCATAATTGATTCTGATCTGAAGGGAACCGGTGACTGTTTTCTTTCCGGCGTTCATTCTGCGACGGGAAGATATCTGAAACTGGCCAGACCTGCTGACCGGTTTCGAAGAGACCAGATCCGTCCGGTCATTGATAAATTAGAGGATTCCGGTGCGGATGTTTTTATTACGGGACGCAGGACGATCAATACCCGAACGGGGGAAATGTCAGATCTTTCCCCTGTTGTCAGCTGCAATAATCGCCAGATCGATATGATCAAGCTTCAGGACAAGTATGAGGATTTTCATAACTGTCTTG
>JAFWFQ010000062.1 GCA_017515535.1 Parasporobacterium sp.
AGAGTTGAAACAGCTCGAAGATGTTATTTTGGGCGCGGAAGAAAAACTGTTTTCGCTTGAATATGATCTCTTTACTGAAATCCGTGAAGAGATCGCGCGTCATGTAACAAGGATCCAGAAGACCGCATCTGTGATCTCTTATATCGACGCGTTTGCGTCTCTGGCCTATGTTGCGGAACATAACCGCTATGTCCGGCCAACAATGAATGATAAAGGGATCATAAGCATTAAAGACGGACGTCATCCGGTCGTAGAGCTGATGATGGAGGAAGGCCGTTTTATTCCGAACGATACCTACAGTGATAATCAGGATGACCGGGTAAGTATTATTACCGGACCGAATATGGCCGGAAAATCAACCTATATGCGCCAGCTTGCTTTGATCGTTTTAATGGCAAGTACCGGCAGCTTTGTTCCGGCTTCCGCAGCGGATCTTTGTATCTGCGACCGGATCTTTACAAGAGTTGGAGCTTCCGATGATCTTGCTTCCGGTCAAAGTACGTTTATGGTTGAGATGACGGAAGTTGCGAATATCCTCCGGAACACGACGGCGAAATCCCTGATCATTCTGGATGAGATCGGTCGGGGAACATCGACTTATGACGGTTTGAGTATTGCATGGGCGGTTGTCGAATATATTGCGGATAAGAAAAAATGCGGCGCGAAAACATTCTTTTCCACCCATTACCATGAACTGACAGAACTGGAAGGACGGATCGACGGCGTAAAGAACTATTGCATCAGCGTAAAAGAGCAAGGGGACAATATTATCTTCCTGCGCAAGATCATTCGCGGCGGCGCGGATAAAAGTTATGGAATCCAGGTCGCGGCGTTAGCAGGCGTTCCGGAGATGATCACGAAACGTGCAAAGGAGATCGTCGCCGAGCTTGTCAGCAAGGATATCAATACAAGAAATGCGATCCCGGATAAGGAAACGCAGAAGTCGTTCGAAGGTCTGTCACAGCCTGAGGAAACGACGGAACAGGTCAGCGAGGCAGAAGAATACTTGAGAACATTGGAAATCGATAAACTGACCCCGCTCGAAGCTTTGATTATATTGGATGAACTGAAACAGATGTTATAGGCGGGACGATTCCGGGAACCGGAACCAGATCTGCCAAACTATAGAAAAAGATATGAATGAGATAAAAGTATTAGATAAAAATACGATAGATAAAATAGCAGCCGGGGAAGTCGTGGAACGCCCGGCCAGCGTTGTTAAGGAGCTGATGGAGAATGCGATCGATGCCGGGGCAACGGCGCTTTCGGTCGAGATCCGGGACGGCGGCATCAGCATGATCCGGGTAACGGATAACGGATCCGGAATAGACCGGAGCCAGATCCAGAAGGCGTTCCTTCGACATTCGACCAGTAAGATCAACGATGCATCAGATCTTGCTTTTATACGGACACTGGGGTTTCGGGGAGAAGCACTTTCCAGCATTTCCGCGGTTTCAAGACTTGAGCTTTGTACGAAAACAAAGGACAGTCTGACAGGGACGATCTACCGGATCGAGGGCGGCGAAGAAATATCCATGGAAGAGGCAGGGCTTCCGGACGGAATAACGATCATCGTCCGGGACTTGTTTTATAATACGCCGGCAAGACTAAAGTTCCTGAAAACGCCCCAGACAGAAGCAGGTTATGTTTCTTCTATCGTGGAAAAGATCGCGCTTTCCCATCCGGATATCGCAGTGAAATATACGGTCAATGGGTCGTTGAAACTGAATACAAAAGGTAACGGATCCTTAAAGGATACGGTCTACGGGGTCTTTGGACGGGATATTACAAATTCACTGATCGAGGTCAATTCTTCCGACGACTTCCTTTCTTTGAACGGCTTTATCGGGGAGCCATCCGTTGCAAGGAGTACAAGGAATCTGGAAAACTATTTTATCAATGGCCGGTATGTGAAAGATAAGGTGATTGCGGCCGCGATCGAAGATGCCTATAAAGGCCACCAGATGAAGGGAACGTTTCCGTTTACGGATCTGTATATCACAATTGAACCGGAACTGATGGATGTTAATGTCCATCCATCAAAGATGGAGATCCGGTTTTTCGATAATGAGAAAATCTTTCAGAGTCTTTCTGCGCTCCTGAAATATGCGTTGACTGCGAAAGAGAGGATTCCTTCTTTTATTCCGGGAAAGGAAATAACGGAGAAATCCGATACAGAAGAAGTAAAGAAAGCGGCGGAACCGTTTGAAGAACTGAGAGCGGAGAAAGAGGAGGGGAGAGCTGCTACTTCCCCGCTGACCGATCTTAAGGTTTTAAAAGAACTCTCTTCTCTTGGGAAACCCGAAAAACGTCCGGACTACAGCGGTTTGGATTTTGACGCGTTAAAGGTCGCGGAGGAGACTTCCTATCCGGAAAAGGAGGAAAAAGAATCAGAGCCGGAACCATCCTATACACAGGCTACGTTCTTTGAAGAACCGGCGTTTGTCAGTGAACAGGCCCGTCCGAACCATCGCGTTGTCGGAGAAATATTCGATACTTATTGGATCGTCGAATATGAAAATGAAATGTATATTATTGATCAGCACGCGGCACACGAAAAAGTTCTTTATGAGAAATTTATCGGACAGATCCGGAACAACGAGCATTATTCCCAGAATCTTTCACCGGCTTTGATCGTAACGCTTACGCCTCGTGAAGAAGATACCTTGACCAAGTATAAGGACATGCTGGAAAAACTCGGTTTTTCGATTGAAAATTTCGGCGGTTCCGAGTATGCGCTGAGTGCCGTTCCGGCAGATCTTTATTCTCTGAATGAACGGGAACTGTTTTTAAGCTTTCTGGATGAGGCCGGCGAGATCACACCGAATTTTTCTTCAGAGATGCTCGAAGACCGGATCGCGACAGCAGCCTGTAAAGCCGCAGTTAAGGGAAATAATAAGCTTTCCTTTGCGGAAGCAAATGGATTGATCGATCAGCTTTTAAGCCTGGAAAATCCTTATAATTGTCCGCATGGAAGACCGACGATCATTAAAATGAGCAAATACGAACTCGAAAAGAAATTTAAACGGATCATTTAGTTTTCGGTATGATGTCAGAGTTATCCACACTTCCTAATCAAATAAAGAAACCGCTGGTCATCCTCTCCGGTCCGACCGCGGCCGGGAAAACGGATCTTTCCATCGCTCTTGCAAAAAAGATAGGGGGCGAGATCATCAGCGCGGATTCGATGCAGGTCTACCGGGGATTTGATATCGGTACGGCTAAGATTCCTCCGGAAGACATGGAAGGGGTTCCGCATTATCTGATTGATATTCTTGATCCCGATAAAGAGTTTAATGTCTTTGAGTTTCAACGCATGACGAAAGAGGTGATGGACGAGATCTATCTTAACGGTCATATTCCGATCATCGTCGGAGGAACCGGCTTTTATATTCAATCCGTGCTTTACGATATTGATTTTACGAAGGAAGAGACGGATAAAGACTATCGAAAGATGCTGGAAGAACTTGCGGAAAAAGAAGGCGCGGAGGCTGTTCACAAACTTCTTGAAGAGGTTGATCCGGAAGCAGCGGCACAGATCCATGAGAATAATATTAAGCGTACGATCCGGGCACTGGAATTCTATCATGAGACAGGCAGCAGGATCTCAGATCATAATGAAGAGCAGAGAAGCCGCCTTTCTCCTTACCGATTTGCTTATTTTGTCCTGAACAGAGAACGAAGTGTCCTCTACCGGCGGATCAATCAAAGAGTGGACCGGATGATAGAGCAGGGCCTGGAAGAGGAAGTAAAAAGGCTCCTTGATTCCGGCGTTTCTGACCAGGCGCTTTCTATGCAGGGACTGGGATATAAGGAAATGGCTCAGTATTTAAACGGGTACTATGACCTCGAGCGTGCAATTTATAAGATCAAGATCGGAACACGCCATTTTGCAAAACGCCAGATCACCTGGTTCAAACGTGAAAAAGAGGTTATCTGGATGAATTATGAAGATTACGACAACGACAAAGAGGCTATGCTTGACGCAATGCTTGAAGTCCTGAAAGAGAAGGGAATCTACAATGTTTAACTATCCGGATATCAGTAATGAGATCTTAGAGATTGCGATAAAAAAAGAAAATGAATTAAAAGAGACTTATGACCGGATCAATGATATTTCTGAAGCAAACCAGTTCAAGGTTCTTTCGGCATTTCGCGAAGAAAAGGTTGCGGAAGCAGACTTTAACCAAAGCTCGGGTTACGGATACAATGAGCTGGGAAGGGAAAAGTTGGAAAAGGTCTATTCAGATATTTTTCATACAGAAGATGCACTGGTAAGGTCCCAGATCACCTGTGGAACGCATGCGCTTTATCTTTCACTTTCTGCGATCCTTCTTCCGGGAGATGAGCTTCTTTTCATTTCCGGAAGACCATATGACAGTCTTGAAAAATCGATCGGAATCACGGATAGTCCGATGTCACTTGCAGAACATGGGATTTCTTATAAGATTGTTGAGTTAAAAGACGATGCTTCTTTTGATCTTGATGCGATAAAAGACGCTGTTAATGAGAAAACAAAGATCGTTTATATCCAGCGTTCCAAGGGTTATATCAATCGTCCGTCATTTTGCTGTTCGGAGATGGAAGAGGCTGTTAAGCTTGTGAAATCGATCCGTTCGGATCTTATTGTCATGGTGGATAATTGCTACGGCGAGTTTGTCGAAGAAATCGAGCCGACGGATATCGGGGCAGACCTGATCGCAGGTTCCCTGATCAAGAATCCGGGCGGCGGACTTGCTCCGATCGGAGGTTATATTGCCGGAAGAGCAGACCTGATCGAACGCTGTGCGTTCCGGCTTACAGCTCCGGGACTCGGAAAAGAGGTTGGCGGTTCGCTGGGTACACTGAAGTCGATGTATCAGGGACTCTCTCTAGCCCCGAAAGTAGTCGGGGAGGCTTTGAAAAACGCGTATTTTACAGCTGCAATGTTTGAGCATTTCGGCTTCCGCTGCCTTCCTGCTTCAAATGAGAAACATGGCTGTATCGTCGAAGCTATTGATTTTGAGGATCCGGAGAAGCTGAAGACGTTTTGCGAAACGATTCAGAGCGCTTCGTATGTGGATAGTTATGTCCGCCCTGAAGCCTGGGATATGCCGGGCTACCAGGACCAGGTTATCATGGCGAGCGGCGCTTTTGTTTCAGGCTCTTCGATTGAGCTTTCTGCAGACGGTCCGATGCGTCCGCCTTATACTGCGTTCTTTCAGGGCGGGCTGACCTATGAGCATGGCAAGTATGCGATCCTTAAAGCTCTTCAGAAAATCCTAAACTGATCCAAATTATGAACAATATGGTTTTGCTCACCCGGCCCCTGCAGCCCATGGGCTGCAGAGGCCGAGTGGGTGAAAAGCATATAATAATAACGGGTATGCCTTCGGAAACGGAGGTAATTATGAAAAAGAAACTTATCAAAGAAATGGAACCGGAACAGCGTCCATACGAAAAGGTCTTAACGTTTGGAACGGAAGCGCTTACGGACGCCGAACTCCTTGCGATCATATTAAGGACGGGTTCCAAAGAAGAATCATCCATTGATCTTGCCGACCGGATCCTGAATCCGGGACCGGACGGCTCTAAAACAATTCTGAATATCTTTGACTACGAGATCGAAGATCTGATGAAAATCAAAGGAATCGGAAAAGTCAAAGCGATCCAGATCAAGGCAGTCGTAGAACTTTCGAAACGGATCGCGAAAACAAAAGCCGGAGAAAAGCTGGACTTTCGTGATCCTGAAACGATCGCGCTTTACTATATGGAGCAGCTTCGTCATAACACGAAAGAGCAGATCGTTTTGATCATGCTTGATTCTGCGTGTCATATGATCAAAGATAAGATCATTTCGATCGGGACTGTAAATACGGCGCTTTATTCACCAAGGGAGATCCTGTTTGAAGCGCTTCGGAATAATGCGGTCAATATCATCCTGATGCATAACCATCCAAGCGGAGATCCAAAGCCAAGCACAAGCGATATGGAAGCGACTGTCCGGATCCGGGATGCCGGAAATCTTGTCGGCATCCCGCTTTTAGACCATATTATTGTCGGAGACCGGAATTACTATAGTTTTAAAAGAGAAGGAAAGCTTGGATAATGCCGGTTTATTATTTGTCATTTAAATGAGGTCTTTCTGTATCGGCATTTCCTATTGTTCCATCCGGGTTCTATAATAATTAACAAAGAATTCAGAATGGAGGAAGTATGTGATGTCAGAAGTGATTCAACGGATCCCTTTCAGTCCGGAGGAACTGAAGGTAATTGATGAATATGATAACTTTATCCCAAATGCACCGAAAAAGAAGGCATTAAATACTCCGATCACTCCGAAAGAGAATATGGAACTGTTTATCAAGGGTGAAAAACCTCTTTGGATGCCATCCTTTTACGAGATTAAGATGTTTGATCCGAGAGTGCTTCCGGATAATGTTGCAAGAGCTCTGGTTGCGGACGGAGAAGGTCCATGCCGCCCGGACAGCGTCTTTCAGAAGGATATTTTCGGAGTAGAGTGGGAGTTTATTCCGAAGGCAAACGGATCCATGGTCCGTCCCGGCGCCCCTTTCCTTGAAGATATCAATGACTGGGAAAAGAAGATCGTTTTCCCGGATCTTTCAAAACTGGACTGGGAGGGGAGCGTAGAAAAGAATAAAGAGTACCTGAATGACCGGAGAGCTGTTTATATGGCGGTTTTTACCGGGATCTTTGAGCGCCTGATTTCTTTTGTTGATATGACGGAAGCGCTGCTTGCGTTGATTGATGATGAACAAAAAGATGCTGTTCATGGTCTTTTTGACCGGCTTGCAGACTTTTATGATGAATTGTTCTCCTATCTGGCAAAGTATTTTCATCCGACCTATCTTTGGTTTCATGATGACTGGGGAAGCCAGAAAGCTCCTTTGTTCTCACTTGCTACGGTTCGCGAGATGATTTTGCCTTATTTACGAAGGATCGTGGATTCTGCCCATAAATACGGGATGGGCTTTGAACTGCATAGCTGCGGCAAGAACGAAATGCTTGTACCGGCAATGATCGAAGCGGGCTGTGACATGTGGGCCGGACAGCCGATGAACGATAAGGAGAAATTATATAAGGAATATGGAAAAGATATCAAACTCGGGATCGAAGCTCCGAGTATCGCGCAGGATGCCACGGATGCAGAAATAAGAGAGGTTTCGAAACGATTTTTTGATATTTATCCGGAGAATACTTATATCTATATGACGCATGATTATGATCCGAGACTGTATCCGGTCATGTATGAAGAGAGCCGGAAACGCTACTGCGGATAAAAAGTTGTGAACTTCCTCTGAATTTTCATATTCAGGCGTCACTTTTCGGAAGTAATGTGATATAATATCACCAAATATTGATATTGGGGGATTAGTTCTTTCTTTATCAGATTTGACTGGAGATAGGTAGTTTTGAACATCGGACTGATTGCGCATGACTCAAAAAAAGAATTAATGCAGAATTTCTGCATCGCTTACAAGCGGATCCTTTCCCGGCATGAGCTTTTTGCAACCGGGACAACGGGTGTGCTGATTGAGGACGCGACCAATCTTTCCATTCATAAATATCTAGCCGGTCATCTTGGCGGCGGACGTCAGATGAGTGCTCAGATTGAGTGCAACGAGATCGATGCCGTCATTTTTTTGCGGGATCCGGTTAAACAGAAAGTTAATGAACTGGATTATACCCGTGTCTGCGATCTCTGTGATCTCCATAATATCCCGCTTGC
>JAFWFQ010000063.1 GCA_017515535.1 Parasporobacterium sp.
AACAATTGCAAAAATGATCGCTGAGATCATTTTTGGATAGAAAGAATCACCTAAGAAGAAAGACATGGCAGAGCTCACCTATGTTCTGGATAAATTTCATAAAGTCTTCCAACCTTATCAAGGCAAGCGGATCCTGATTCACGGTGTCCGGGAATATGCAGAGGCGATCCTGGAACGCTTTGATCCACTGTACCATTTTATCGGGATCGCAGGGATGGAAGCATGCGAAGAACAGGAAATTTTCGGAAAGCAGTTCTTCTCCAATGATCAGATAGAGTCGTTAAATCCTGACCTGATCATTCTGACCGAGCGCGTAAAATATGAGGAGGAAGCCTTTCAGGCGCTCAGGTCTCTTTGTGAAGAAAAGGGGATCCTGCTTTTTAATATGTATGGCGTAGATGAAATCCAAAGTCATCGGGATTTTGAAACGACCGGATATCTCAGCATTCTGCAATGGAAGAGACGAATTCAACCATATGACATTATCGTATTTGAACTGTTAAATGGATTTGCTGAAGATATCGAAACGCCGGGGGAATTTCATCCCAGAATGCAGATGCTGCGATTGATCCGGTATATGCAGGATGAGGGAAAACAGTTTTTCTTCAGCCTTCGAAAATCCTATCCGGAGGAAAAACAGATTGAGCTGCTTAGACAGTCAGGCATTTTTTCTTCTGAAAAAGAGCTGGAAGAATCGCTGATCATCCGGGAAGGGGAAGACCTTTCGCTCCGGCGGTTTTCGGAACGCCATCCGGGGAAAAAGATCTGCTATCTGGGCTGGGGACTGGTAAGTGAGTTTCTTCTGCCCCGGTATTACGGAATTCAAACCTTTCGGATTTCCGATCAGATCTATAAGTTTGCGGCAGGAACCGAAGAATTGGTCAATGCCTTTCGCAGTAACAGCAAATCCGGAAAGTACGATTCAGAAGCGGTAAAGGAAAGGATCAAGGAAGCGGATCTGATTTCCTTTGATTTGTTTGATACTCTTCTTGTAAGAAAAGTTCTTTATCCTGCCGATATTTTTGTTTTTTGGGAAAGAAATGCTTTGATCTGTTTTCCGGATCTTTCGAAGGGCTTGAGAGAGGCTCGAATGAAAGCAGAAAAAGAAAGTGACGGAGGGTCGATCGAGCTGGTATATCAGAATCTTGCAAAAGATCTTGCTCTTGACCCGGAGATATCCGGAAAACTTTTGAAGCTGGAGATAGAAACGGAAAAACAGTTTCTTGTTCCGCGTCGTCAGGTCGCAGAACTCCTGAAGTTTGCAGCCGAACAGGGAAAAGAGGTTGTTATTTGTTCGGATATGTATTATCCGGAAAATCTGCTTCGAGGATTTTTAGAATTTTTTGAAATCCAAGGCTATCAGAAAATCTATGTTTCCTGTGATTATCACAAAGGAAAAGGAAACGGACTTTTTGATGAACTCCGAAAAGATCATGTTGGAAAGAATAAAATCCTGCATATCGGAAATGATCCGGATACGGATCTGGTAAGTGCGGAAAAGGCAGGGATCGAAGCCTGTTTTATTCCGTCACCTTTGGATATGGCAAAAGAAGATTGTCTGAAGACGGCCATAGAACGAAAGAAAACGTTTGAGGAACAATGCCTGTTGGGGCTGATCATTGAAGAACTCTACCGGGAACCATTCTGCGATCAAAACAGCAGGGAATGGCAACTGAGAGAATATGGGATTTCTGCCTGTGCACCGGTCATTCTGGGGTATTTGAGCTGGCTTGTTCACATTCTTAAGACAGAAACTTATGACGGTGTCCTGTTTTCATCCAGGGATGGTTATCTTCTTAGAAGGATCTATCAGATGATGCAGGAAAAAACGGCCTCTCATCTTATCTTGCCGGAAGCGGTTTATTTCTATACGAACCGTCATGCGTCTTTTCTTTCCTGTATGGACGATTCCGCTTTGTGGGACTTATGTCTGGATTTGGGCCGGCATATGAGCGTAGAAATGATTCTGAAGAGCTTCTTTGATATACAGGAGAACGCGTTCGGGCAGATCAGGAAAGACGGAATTTCAAAGAGAGACATTCTGATCGAATGCCTTCCGCAGATAAAAGAAAAGGCTTTTAAAGAAAGACACAATTATTTACAATATACAAAGCGGTGCGGACTCCGGACAGAAGGGAATTATGTGTTTTCCGACTTCTTTGCGGCCGGTACAACACAGCATTTCCTGACGCAGTTCCTTCCGTTTCATATGGATGGGTACTTTTTTGGCAGACCGCTGTACGGAAAGAGCAACCCGCTCCAGATCAATTACTATTTTGATGAGAAACATCAGGAGATGCGGGAAAGGTTTATGGAGATGGAATATATCATGACATCTCCGGAACCGTCATTGAAAACGTTCTCTGAGGACGGCGACCCATTGTTTGCGCCGGAAATCAGAGACGATGAGAGCATGAAGGAGATCAAAGAGATTCATGAGATGATCCTGCAGTTTTCAAAAGAATACATTCGGCTGTTTTTTACGGATGAGACAGTAATCTGTGCTGATTTTGCTGAATTGCTGTTTTGCTGCGGAGAGTACTATGGAATAATGAAAGCAGCTTACGATGACTGGGGTATGTTTTGGATTGCAGAAGGAGAAGAATCAAACGATGATTAAAGTTTCAGTAGTTATACCGGTTTATAATGTGGAAGAGTTTCTTCCTGCTTGTCTCGACAGTGTCTGCGGGCAGACGTTAAAAGAGATCGAGGTCCTTTGTATCGACGATGCATCGCCGGACAGGTGCCCTGAGATCCTGGATTCGTATGCGGAAAAGGATCCGCGTGTCCGTGTATTCCATCTGCCGGAAAACCACCGTCAGGGATACGGAAGAAATGTCGGGATCAAAAATGCAACCGGGAAATATATTTATCTTCTGGATTCGGATGACTTGATCGATCCGGAGACTCTGGAAGAATTATATGAATTAGCAGAAAAGGATTCTTTGGATGCTGTCTTTTTTGACGGAAAAACGATTTTTGAATCAGAAGAACTTCAGAAGAAGTTTTCATCAGCGCTGGATATGCGCCAGGGAACGTATCCGGAAGGAGTTGTGAAAGGAGAGGAGCTGTTTTCGGAGTTTGTAAAACAGAATGAATGGGTCGTTTTTATTCAGCGGGAATTCTGGAACCGGGAATATCTTTTAAGAGAAGATATTCTTTTTCCGGAGGAAGCGGAACATGAAGATCAGTTTTTCTCTATTGCGGGCCTTCTGGCAGCAGAACGTGTCCGCTATATTCGAAGAGATTATTTTACCCACCGCTTCCGCGATGATTCTGTTATGACTTCAAAACCTGCACCGAAGAATTTCCACGGATACTTTGTCAACCTGTATAAACTGATTGATTTTATCCGAAAACATAGGATTCAAAGTGAAGCAGCGGATCTGGTGATCCGAAACCTTTTCAGTGTTCTGCTTTCTCTGAAACCTGTTTTCTTTCAGGAGGAAAACAGAGCAGACTGGTTTCAAAAGCAGGGATTGGAAAATGAATATATCTTTTTTGAATATCTGATGAAGGAACAGGAACTTCGAGTGGAAGAAGACAAACAACTCTTTTCTCCTCTTGCCGATTATTCCCATATCACGATTTATGGTGCCGGGGTTATTGCCGGAAAAGTCTTCGGAAGGCTGATTGCCGCCGGATACCCAATTGAAAACTTTATTGTCAGTGACAAATCAAAAAACCCGGATTATTATCATGGACGAAAGGTTTTTGCTTTAAATGAATATAATCCGGATCCGGAGGAGATTATTCTGGTTGCGATGGCAAAAGGAAACCATGAAGAAGTTTCAAATATGCTGAAAGAGCGGAATATCCCGCATTTCTGCTATGCAAACAATATTTTGGACGGCCCATTCCTTCCTTGAAAAAAATGACACGATTAAAAGAACAGATCTTTCGTTTGATCAAAGCAGGAAAAGAAGAATATGATGAAGAAATCCGTGATTTTCCGGAATGGGATTTCTTTTACCATTTAAGCAGGTTGCGGAAAGCTGCTCTTAGCTGGTATCCGATTCCGGAACACGCAAAGGTTTTGGAAGCCGGCTGTGGTTTTGGTGCGCTGACAGGCGTCCTTTGTGAGAAGGCTGCCTATGTGGATGCGGTGGATCCTGACCCGGTATTTGCTGAGGGATGTCGGAAGAGATATCAGGACCGGGATAATCTGAATGTCATCTGTTCCGATCTTATGTCATTTGTTCCGGACCATTCTTATGATCTTATCGTTGCCGTCGAACTTTTCGAAGGTTTGGAAGTCTCTCCGTCTCGCTTGATCGGACATCTGAAAAAGATGCTCACTTCGGATGGCGTTTTGCTTTTGGGATTTCGAAACCGCTTTGGGTTAAAATACAGCTGCGGCATAATAGATGAATATGTCAGAAGACCGGGAGAGGCGCTGCTTCCATCTGTGAAGCTTCATACACAGGAAGAGATCCGGAATATTGTTTCCGGGTGCGGATTTGAAGCTGTAAGAACGTTTTATCCGATGCCGGACTTCGGGTTTACCCAGACGGTCTATACGGAGGAATGGATGCCGGAAGAGAGTATCAGGGACCGGATCATAACCTATGATCCGTTTCATGAGGGTGATTCCGATAATCCTTATCTGGATAATGGTGTTTTTGATTCCGCGATCAGGGAGGGCATGCTCGGAAAGACAGCGAATGTGATCCTCCTGGAATGCAGGATGAGACCTGTCCCGGAGAAAAAGATCATCCGCGCGATCCTTTCTGATGACAGAGAAAAAGAACACGCTTTTCAAACTGTTTTTTATGATGATCAGACGGTCGTAAAATCTCCTGTCTGCACGGAAGGAATCCAGACGTTAGAAAAGTTATACGAAAATATAGAATGTCTTTCCAAGGCAGGTGTTACCACCGTTCTTCAGGAACTGTCCGGAAATCGGATCATAATGCCATTGGTCAAAGAACGGCCGCTTCTTGAATATATCCGGGAACTCATAGATAAAGATCCTTCCGCGATCATTGAGGTGTATCGTCTTTTGGAAAAAGAAATATTAAAATCATCCCCGGAAGTTCAGGAAGAGAATATAGAGCTTCCGGATCCGGAGGGCGTAAAGCTTAAGACCGGTTATATTGATATGATCCCATATAACGCGTTTTGGATGAATGGAAAGATTCTTTTCTATGATCAGGAGTTTACCGTCTCTCCATGTCCTGTAAAATATATTCTGTATCGGGCGATCCGGTATACCTGGCTCCATCTTCCGGCGCTTGAGGATAAACTCCCGATCCGGGAGATGAAGAAGCAATTTTCAATCAGCGAAGAGCAATGGGAAATCTTTAACCGTTATGAAGATGCGTTTACAGCAAGAAACCGGAACCGCGACCTTTACCGGCAGTTCTATCAATGGGCGGATTACCGCAAGCCTTATCATATTGGACTGGTCATGGGCGTTTTCGATCTGTTCCATTCGGGGCATCTGAATCTTCTTCGAAGAGCAAAAGAAAAATGTGATTATTTAAGGGTCGGTGTCCTCTGCAACGAACTTGTTTATAAGTATAAAAAGATTCTTCCTACGATTTCTCTGGAAGATCGCATGGAGATCCTGCGTGCGATCCGCTATGTCGATGACGTTGTTTTAATTGACGATGAGGATGTATCCAGAATTAAGGAGTGGCACCGGAGACCGTTTGATTGTTTCTTCTCCGGTGATGATCACGCAGGGAATGAATACTGGCAGTATGAAAAGCAGGAATTGGAGAAACTGGGGTCGACCATTGAATTTTTCTCATATACAGAAGGAATCAGTTCCACAATGATCCGGAAGGCAATAGAAGGAAATCATTAAACGTATGAACAATATCGAGCTGGAGACAGCAAGAAATCTACATACACAGCGTGGATATTTTATAGAGATCACCTGTAATAGAGCAGTAAAAGCCGGAAGGCTTTCGCTTTCCGGTGTTGCAGAAGAGCAGGCAGTTTCGGTGAACCTTCTTTATCTAGGTGTAAAACGGGGTGAAGGGGAAGAAAAAAAGAATCGTCCGGTTCATCCGGAAAACGATCCCTGGACTTATTGTGCTCTTTATTCCGGGTTCCCGGAAGATATAAGTCCCTATACGACTTGGGGATTCTTACTTGACAGAGACAGCAATCTTTGGTGTGAATACTATAATAATGTTTATTTGAAAGCCCCTGATCTGTTTGATCGCGGATTGGAAATTGAATTTGAAGTCCCGGAGATTGTTGCCGCAAAAAAACCGGAACTGCTTATCATATGTAATGGGGAAATCCTGTATCAGGAAGTACTGGATACACCCGGTAAATATACTCTTTGCCGAAATCTCCAGGGAATCGATCGTGAGCTTGTCCGCTATATGATCGATGTCCGGAGCCAGCAGAAAGCAATTCTTGCCGAGCTGAACAGAGTCTTTGAAAAATACGGTCTGAACTATTATCTGATTGGAGGAAGCCTTTTGGGCTATGTCCGTAGCGGCGGTCCGGTTCCGTGGGATGATGATCTTGACATTGCTATGACAAGAGAAGATTATGAAAAATTCTGCAGCATCGCAGATTCCGAATGGGATGGGACGGATTTTCTTCTTTTAAAGCCGGAAGATTTCGGTGAAGGTCTGTTTTATGATTTCATGACCCGTCTTGTCTATATGAAAGAAACGATTGCAGGAGATCCATTTGAAAGAAACGGGGAAAGCGGACGGGCGGACATCCATTTTCATCTTCCGGTCGATATCTATATCCTTGACAAGACCAATCCTTCAGAGTTCATTCAGAATCTGAAAGTCAAAAGGCTGATGCTGTTATATGCTTTGGCTTTAGGGCACAGACCTTCTTTTCAGAATCAGAAAATCATGTATAAGCGGAACTATTGGGCTGTTGGAAACCGGCTTCGCAAAATCGGAAAACATATCAGTTTGAAGACAATATTCCGAAGATATTTTAAATTGATTAGAGAGAAAAA
Organism: Parasporobacterium sp.; assembly: GCA_017515535.1. Taxonomy (GTDB): domain Bacteria; phylum Bacillota; class Clostridia; order Lachnospirales; family Lachnospiraceae; genus RGIG5612. The sequence continues at coordinate 6,944 of JAFWFQ010000063.1, forward strand.
AAGCAAAAAGAACAGCCGTGGTTATTACCAGTCAAATGGATATTTTGGCTGTCTGGGAAAGGTTTTTCCAACGGATATCTTTGGAAACGGAAAAACAGTTATAATTGGAGATTCTTCTGTTAAGATTCCGGAAGATCCGGAGGCCTTCTTAAAAACTATGTATGGCGATTATAGACAGTTTGTGATGGTTTGGCATAGAAAAACGAATTTTCTGAAAACCGTCTGGTACGATCCGGACCGTTCTTAAAAGTTATTTAAAGATTCACAACGAATGATATCTGCCACTGCGGATGGAACAAATTGTCTCAGTTCCTCCGCATCTTTTTCTGCAAGCTCCCGGATCACTGAGCCGCTGACGACCCGGCCGTTCTGATCTTTTCTTTTTAAAATCACAGGTTGAATATCATGTGCAGGAAGAATCCGGACGCATTGTTTATTGATCTCGTCTGCAACCGGGTCATCCGGTTCTTCTCCGAGATAACGGCGTTTTACATGAAGCAATGAAGCTATGGATGCAAATGCTTCCGCATGTGATCTTGCCTGCTCGATGGTATCTCCTTCATAGACCTGAACAAAATAGGCATGAAAGTTTGAAACATTTCCGATGAACTGACCGCTTGGTATAACGGTGACATTATCCAGATCAGATACCGCATCCACAGCCATTGCGTAGCGCTCTCCAAAAGAAAAGATTCCGGAATCCTCCATTACGGTAAGAATAAAAACATGATCTGATTCGTGGGATGCAGTTTCTACTAAATAACGATGGCCATTGGTAAATGGATTCCCGTGAATCGCACAGCAAGAAGCCTTTTTAAAATGCGAAAGATCCATTCCGTAAAAGTATTTGTTAATATAGAATTTTTCTACCATATTCATGCTGGGATGAATCCGTTCCTGTAAGTCCGGATTGTCCTGATAATCATCCGGGAACAGTTTTTGAAAGAGCTCAGAGGCGTAGATCTCGGAAACATGATGGTTCATATGAAATGGCATATCCAGAAGCCATTCAGACGGAACCCGGTATTTTTCAAGGATATCCCAGAGGTCAATTGTTTGGATTGATTCGTCGTAATAGTCCAGATCTTCCAGCAGTACGACAAGCATATCGCCTTTCCGGAGAGGCGCTGAGATCATACGATTGATGCTTGCAACGTTACCGCCCCAGCAGCCACAGTTTACAACGCGTACTTTATAGCCGGTTTCGTTAATCTTTTTTTGCAGAAAACTTTCCACGGTGTAAGCATCACCGACATAAGAGCCAATGACAAGACAAGGACCAAAGAAATAAATCGTACGGGTGTAGTCTTCAGGCTGGTTGGCAGTAAAACGCTCTGCGTTCCGGACATTTACATATTTACTTTCTGTATCAGAAAGACGGAGTCCGGCCCGATCCTTTTCCATAGAAAAGTATCCTTGTTTAATGTTCTCTACATATTCCCTGTTTTCATAAAGATCGTCAAAGAATCCCTTCTCAAATGGCTTCATTAATTCGTTCAGGTTATTCGGAACAAATGGGAAGCGTGCCTTCATTTCTGCTTCAGTATGAACCGTATAAGCACGATCGTTATGTCTTGCTGTTAACAAAAGAACGGAGACTCCCTGTTCCGTAAATTCCTTCAGCGTTTCTTCGTAATTCATTACTTCTGAAGATTCTAATTTTGACTGAAGACCATAATAAGTTAAAATTTTATAAAAATAATGGGTCTGATGAGTGAAAAGGTCAAAAAGGAGCCGGGCGCCCCGGAGTTCCTGTTCATCTACCAAAAGAAAAAGAGAATATGATTCTATGCTTTCCGGGATACTTTTAAAATCGATGATCGTATAGGATACTTGATATTCTTCCAGTGTCCTTTGCATAGATTCGAAATATGGGCGTTTATATGCTCTGGAAGAGGCTGGTCTGACCAGAGCTACATCATGTAGTCTTGAAAAAAATAAGTCAGAATCTGCATTGTACCGGAAACCCCGAAAACGGCTCAAAAGCAGTTCGTCATCAAAATAATGAAACTCCCCGATCAGATGACCTTGGCCGGTGACAGGAATTTCCCGGATCGTTAATGAATTGCGGAAAACCTGACGTGCCTTCATGTATTCCGTTTTTGTCATGGAAAGAAAAGCTTTGTTGATCGTTATTTGATCCTCTTCCGCTTTTAAGATATCACCATAAGAAATCATCCCGTAGAGTTTTTCCGGGGTCTCAAAATAGATCGTATTGGAGGGCAATTCTAAAAGAAGGTCAAGAACAATGCTTTTTTGGATTGTCCGCAGTTCTTCCTCAGAGGAGTATATACACAGGTTTTCTCTTTGAATAAACAACATAATACTAGTCTGTAAAAGGATCTTCATTCTGCTGAAGATACATATCGTCAGAAAGCTTTATGATCATTCTTCCGTCAATGATCCTGCAGGAGCCATTGTTAGGAAATGCAGGCATTGCTTTTACTTCCGGGTTGTTCGCATATTCCTCACTGAGACTCTGAGGTCCAAGATTAATGGAATAGCCTAAAATGTTTCGGAAATAACCTAAATAAGTTCCGTAGTATGTTGTCCCATAGGGATGAAGTTCGATCAAAGGAGGAAAATCATAACCGGGGCGCTTGACATTGATCTGGGCTTGATTGAGATCTCCTACCAGAACAACTTCTGTTTGACCCGGAACATAACCTTCTGTTGTTTCAATTCTATCGATTACCCGTGTCATTACGGATAGGGTCGCCTGTTCTTTCAGATTTTTCTGAAGGTATACCTGGTTAGAATAAATCGTATTATTAAACAGGATCACAAAGAAGAGAACAGCAAGAACCGCCTTTACGGCTTTTTTGGATGTTGCGGTTACTCTTTCTGAAGAGCCTTCCAGGAAACTGTCAAACATCATAATTACGTATACATAAAAGAATACGTATGGATAAGTCATATAGGAATATAGATTGCCGCCTGACAATAGGTAAACAAAGTTCATGCAGAAGGGCAGAAGGATTACCCCAATGATCAGAAATACACGGAGTTTGGATTTTTTGATGTAATAGATCAAAGGACCAAACGATAAAACCAGCAGGATTGATTTGCATATACCAATCAATGCGGAATGAAATGTATCCGGGCGCAGGATATTCAGGAAAAAGGATTTATATGTATTCCAGAAAAGCGCCGGAATATTCGCAAGAGTAAGGGTGTTCAGAGCTGTGATACTATGGGATGTGGTATCAGGCTGAACAGAAGTGATTGCCATGGCGATCTGCCATCCGCCATAATAAAGGAGTCCGCTGACGATCATAAAGATCAGTGCAAAGAGTATTTTCTTCAAAATGTCCCGGACATTCGTTCCGCGCAGACTTTTCTTGATCAGATATAACACACACAGGGTGATGGCTGATTCTGCAAAAACGGGGTAAAGCGCCATAGCGACAGTCAGGGAAAAAGCGGAAATGATCCATCCGTATTTCCATTTTGCCCACGTGTATACAGCAAAAACACTGAAAAGCAGTCCGAGCATAAAAACATCCAACCAGGGAAGAAACAGTGCATGCAAAGCTGTCAGTGCTGAATAGGTTGCGAGCGCACCGCAGAGCATAACGATCAGCAGAGGACTTTTCATATCCAGAATCTTTACGATCAGAATAGCGGACAGGATCAAAAAGAAAACAGCGATAACGGAAACCAGGAAAGGTGCCGTTATCGGCCCTCGAATTTTTAAATAAACATGTTGAAGATACCGGCCAAGTGAGATCTGCCAGTGAAAATCATTCTGATAAACCTGTAAGGAATCATGTGTAAAAATCGTATTGGTCCATCGGTAAATATGGGCGAGAACCGAAAAAATCAGGATCGAACATAAAACATATAGATTTCTTTTATCAAGAAAAAATGATTTCAGTTTATTTTCTATCATCGTATGAGCTGCTCCTAAATTAACTGTCTTTTGTTCCCAGCATTTCCCGGATCTGCGTCGAGCTGATCTCGGGAGTCCTTGGAACATAGATTACTTTCACTCCGGTCTCTTGTTCCAGATAGTCAAACTTTCCTTCCCAATCATCTCCCATGACGAAAATATCGGCTTCATATCTGCGGATATCATCTGCTTTCTGTTCCCAGTTTTCTTCCGGGATGATCAGGTCCACATACCGGATCGAAGAGAGAAGATCTTTGCGCATTTCGTAGGAAAAGAAACTATGCTTCCCTTTTTCCTGTTCATTAAAGGCATCTGTAGAAAGCCCGACGATCAGAAAGTCACCGAAAGCTTTTGCCTGTTTCAGCAGATTGATATGGCCGTAATGTAAAAGGTCAAAGGTTCCGTAAGTAATCACTCGTTTCATTGTTCTATTTTATCGCTTTTACGCAGCAATATCCATAACAAATCTATCTTTACAAATTCCAAAAAGAATATTACAATGAGCGGGCACTTAGAAGGTGTCACCTTGATCAACCACCTTCCAAAATATTAAAACAAGGACGAATCTAAAATGAACAAACTGAAAAGCCTCTTTCAAGAGGCACTGCTTCTTGAGAGGAGCATCCCGGGACTTGTGTCCGCATTATTTATTTTATCCATTGTAGCGATGAACCTGTTGGCCAACAAGAGTATCAATCTGCCGTTTGACTGGCTCGCTTTAGACTGCGGGATCATTTTCTCATGGCTGGTATTCTTATTGATGGATATGGTAACAAAACATTTTGGCCCGCGTGCGGCAACGATGCTGTCTGTCATAGCACTGATCGTAAATCTGTTCATGGCCCTGATGCTATTTATCGGAAGCGTGATCCCCGGACTCTGGGGTGAGTCTTTTGTAGAGGGCAGTGAGAACGTCATAAATTATGCCCTGGATCACACCTTCCGGGGAACCTGGTATGTTCTCCTCGGATCTTCGGTCGCTTTCATTGTTTCTTCTATCGTAAATAATGAACTGAACTGGCTGATCGGAAAGGCAGCAAAAGGACAAAATAATTTTGGCGTATTTGCACTGCGCTCCTATGTTTCAACTTTTATCGCGCAGTTTGTAGATAATCTGGTCTTTGCGCTGATCGTCTCCCACAATTTCTTTGGCTGGACGATGACGCAATGTATCATGTGCGCCGTAACAGGTGCAGTCGTTGAACTGATCTGTGAGGTCATCTTTTCGCCGATCGGATACCGCGTTGCAAAGCGTTGGAAAAAGAGAGAAGTCGGAAAACTCTATATTGATTACATTCGGGAAAAAGGCGGCCGGGTCGCGTAAAAGAATAGTAGGAGGAATCATAAATGTCAGTATCTGAAAATCTGATCCGGAAATATGCGGAACTGATCGTCCGGACCGGAGCAAATGTACAGCCGGGACAGGTCGTATCACTTACGGTTGCGGTAGAGCAGCATGAGTTCGCGGCTCTTATCACGGAGGAGTGTTACAAAGCCGGAGCGAAAAAGGTAAACGTTGATTGGACAAGCGATGTCCAGAACCGGTTGAATTTTCTTTATGCGGAGCAGGATGTTCTTGCCGCCGTTCTTCCCTGGCAGGAGGAAAAATTGAAACAGATGGTAGAGGATCTGCCGTGCAGGATCTTTATTGTATCAGATGATCCGGATGCTTTAAACGGGATCGATCCCGCGAAGATCTCCTTTGTTTCCCAAAGCCGGGGCAAAGTCATTAAGCCATACCGTAATGCCATCGATGGAAAACATCAATGGGTCATTGCAGCTCATCCTTCCGAAAAATGGGCGAAGAAATGTTTCCCCGATGCAGAGGATGCGATGGATCGTTTATGGGATGCTGTTTTAAAAACGGTCAGAGTTCGTGATGACAATGATCCGGTCGCGGAGTGGAAAGCGCATACGGACTTTATTGAGGAAAAAGCAGCATGGCTGAATGCACAGAAGTTTACCTCGCTCCATTACTCAAGTACAAATGGAACCGATTTTACAGTAGAACTTATCCCGGATGCGTTATGGGAAGGGGCAGGGATTGAAAACCCGCTGAATGGAGCCTTCTATATTCCGAATATGCCGACCGAAGAGATCTTTACATCTCCGGCTGCGGGAAAGTGTGAAGGAACCCTGGTTGCCGTGAAACCGCTTTCCTGGAACAGCCAGCTGATCGAAGATTTTTCGATCACGTTTGAAAACGGAAGAGCTGTTTCCTGCAAGGCCGGAAAAGGACAGGAACTCCTTAAGCAAATGCTGAAAATGGATGATGGTGCGGCGATGCTGGGGGAAGTTGCTTTGGTTCCGAAGGAGAGCCCGGTCAACCAGTGCGGATTCCTGTTTTACGAGACGCTTTTTGATGAGAATGCATGCTGCCATTGTGCGGTCGGAATGGGATTTAAGGAAGTCCTTCCGGGAGGTGACGGGATGACCATGGAAGAAGCGAAAGAGAGGGGCATCAACGATTCTATGATCCACGTGGATTTTATGGTTGGAGCAGACGACCTTCGGATTGATGGGATCCGCGAAGACGGATCCGCAGTTCCGGTTTTCCGGAACGGAACCTGGGCGTAAGAGATATCAATGAGGTATAGGAAGATGAAAATCTTAGTGACCGGTGCTTCCGGCGGGATCGGAAGAGCTATCTGCAGAAAATTTTTGGAACAGGGTCATGAAGTGATCGGAATGGATATCATGCCATCCGCAATTCAAGATGATCACTATACGCATGTTCAGCATGATATCCGGAAAGAGCCTTATCCGGAAATTTCCGGTGTGGAAGTTTTTGTTGGCTGTGCCGGAATCCAAAATCAGAGTGTGGAAGATATCGAAGTGAATCTTACCGCAGCGATTTCCGTGACAGAGCATTATGCCTTTCAGGAAAAGATCCGCGCAGTCGTTCAGATCGCTTCTGCCTCCGGCCTTACCGGCTCGGAGTTTCCGCATTATGCTGCCTCAAAAGGCGGACTGGTTGCTTATACAAAGAATATTGCTTTGAGGCTTGCGAAGTATGGTGCCTGTGCGAACAGCCTTTGTCCGGGCGGCGTTATCACGGAATTGAATCGGCATATCCTGGAGAATGAAGAACTGTATCAAGCAGTACTGGACGAATCACTCCTGAACCGCTGGGCAGAACCGGAAGAGATTGCCGAATGGACTTATTTCCTTGCCTGCGTTAACCGTTCGATGACAGGGGAGAATCTTCTGATCGATAACGGGGAGGCTTTAAAAGCAAATTTTATCTGGTAAATAATCGATAAGTGATTGGGGGCAATCAATTGAAAAAAGGGAAGTGCCGGTTGTAAGGCGCTTCCCTTTTTCTTAGTTATTCTTGAAGTTGTTTTACAGTCCGTTGATATACCGGCAGGCAGCAAGCGCGGCAACAGCACCGTCCGCCGCTGCGGTCGTGACCTGACGGACAGATTTGCTCCGGCAGTCTCCGGCAACAAAGATTCCCGGCGTTTTCGTAAGACATTGTTCATCGCTGTCAAAGTAGCCGAAATCATTTAAATCAGCAAGACCTGCAAATGCATCGTTTTCCGGGATCAGACCGATTGCAACAAATAATCCGTCACAGAAGACGGCACGGACTTCGCCGGTCTCCCGGTTTTCTACTTCAACGCCGCTGAGTTCTTCCCCGTTCTTCAAAAGCCGGTTGATCTTCAGATTCGTGATCCCTGTCACGTTCTGGCGGGAGAAGAGGACTTCCTGAAGCTTTGCTTCCCCGGTAAATTCCGGCAGATCCTGAAGCAGGATGACTTCGCTGCATTTCTCGGAAAGCAGGATCGCTTCCTGGAGCGCGGAATTTCCGCCGCCGGCGACACAGACTCTTTTTCCTGCATAAAAATCCCCATCACAGACCGCACAGAAAGAGATTCCCTCGCCGACGAGTTCATCCTCCCCTTCGAGTCCGAGCATCCGGTGCTTTACGCCTGTTGCAAGGACCACGGTCTTTCCTTCAAACGTACTTCCTTCTTCTGTATGGACCAGTTTTTTATCGCCTTCGGATTCTACGGAAACAACGGTCTCAAATTCGATCTCTCCGCCCTGGGAAAGGACCTGGTCAAGCATCTGATCTGCAAACTCGTTTCCGCTGATGGAAGAAAAGCCGGGAATATTTTCTACTTTCGGCGAGTGGGTGATCTGTCCGCCGAATCCGGCCTTTTCGATCACAAGCGCAGTTTTTCCGTTTCTCTGTGCATAGATTGCGGCTGTCATTCCTGCGGGACCTCCGCCTACAACAATTACGTCATACATGATTGAGATTCTCCATTTTTATATCGATGATTGTTTCTGTTGCTTTTGACTTTAGATAAATTCGGGCAGAAGTTGTTACGCTCCTGCCCGACAAAAACGATTTGTGTCAGTCTTTATTTTTTCATCAGCCAGCCTTTAATATCCGAAACGCCGCGATACTTCTCAAAGCTGTCGCCGTCAAGGAGGACCAGAGTCGGAGCCTGCTTAACACCGAATTTTTCAACCAGCTCTTTTTCTTCGTTTGCATTCAGTGCCTGATAGCTGATTCCTGCTTTGTCAAGAAGCGCGCCGGCTGCCTTGCAGTTCGGGCAGGTCGGGGTCTTAAACAGGATCGCTTTGCGGCTGGAAGCCTGAACCGGAGCCGGAGCGGCAACTGCCGGGACCGGATCGATCTTGACCTGTGCCGGAGCAGCAGCTTCGATATGCATATCAACCGCCTTTTCTGCTTCTGTCTTGACCGGAGCATCTACAGGAGCCGGGTTCGGACCTGTATGAGTCAGGTTGGAGTGGCCGATATTGTAGACTCTGCGGTCTTTATATTCCTGAGCCTTTCCGTCGTTCCAGTTCTGGACCGGACGATAGTAACCGGTAATACGGCTGTAGACTTCGGTCTTTCCTCCGCAGTGCGGGCAGGTAAACTGCTCGCCGGTCAGATAGCCATGATCTTTGCAGACAGAGTAGGTCGGTGACATTGTATAGTAAGGAAGTTTATAATTCTCAGCAATCTTGCGAACCAGGTTTGCAGCTGCTTTCCAGTCAGGAAGCTTCTCACCGAGGAATGCGTGGAAGACCGTACCGGAAGTATACAGTGTCTGGAGATCGTCCTGAATATCCAGAGCAGAGAAGACATCCTCTGTAAAGCCAACCGGGAGGTGGGAGGAATTCGTATAATACGGAGTTCCGTTCATGTTGGCTGTAATAATATCCGGATACTGTTCTTTGTCGTGTTTTGCGAAACGGTAGGTCGTAGACTCTGCCGGAGTCGCTTCCAGGTTATAGAGATCGCCGTATTTTTCCTGGTAGTCAGAAAGGCGCTCACGCATATGGTTCAGTACGTCACGGGTAAACCGCTGTACTTTTTCATCTGTCAGATCCGCACGGAGCCATTTCGCGTTCAGACCGACTTCGTTCATTCCGATCAGGCCGATCGTAGAGAAGTGGTTCTCAAAGGTTCCGAGGTATCTCTTGGTATATGGATATAATCCCTGCTCTAACAGCGTCGTGATAACCGTACGTTTTGTTTTCAGACTGCGGGCTGCGATATCCATCAGGTTGTCAAGACGGCTGTAGAAATCGTTTTCATCTGCTGCAAGATAAGCGATCCGCGGCATGTTGATCGTAACGACACCGATGGAACCGGTCGACTCGCCGGAGCCGAAGAATCCGCCGGATTTTTTACGAAGCTCTCTGAGGTCCAGTCTTAAGCGGCAGCACATGGAACGGACATCCGAAGGCTCCATATCGGAGTTGATATAGTTCGAGAAATACGGAGTTCCGTATTTAGCGGTCATTTCAAAGAGAAGCTTGTTGTTTTCGGTCTCGCTCCAGTCGAAGTTTCTTGTGATCGAGTAGGTCGGGATCGGATACTGGAAGCCTCTTCCGTTTGCGTCGCCTTCGATCATGATCTCGATAAACGCTTTGTTGATCATGTCCATTTCCTTCTGGCAGTCGCCATAGGTAAAGTCGACTTCTTTTCCGCCGATGATCGCGTTTAAGTTTTTAAGATCGTTCGGAACGACCCAGTCAAGTGTGATATTTGAGAACGGTGCCTGGGTTCCCCAACGGCTTGGTGTATTAACGCCGTAGACGAAGGACTGGATGCACTGTTTTACTTCTTTCTGGCTCAGGTTATCGACCTTTACGAACGGAGCAAGATAGGTATCAAAGGAAGAGAAAGCCTGTGCGCCTGCCCATTCGTTCTGCATGATACCTAAGAAATTGACCATCTGGTTGCAAAGGGTGGAGAGATGGTTTGCCGGAGAAGAAGTGATTTTTCCCGGTACGCCGCCAAGACCTTCTTTGATCAGCTGCTTCAGGCTCCAGCCAGCGCAGTAGCCGGTCAGCATGGAAAGGTCATGAAGGTGGATCGCCGCGCTGCGGTGAGCTTCCGCGACTTCATCATCATAAACTTCACTTAACCAGTAGTTTGCGGTAATTGCACCGGAGTTGGAAAGGATAAGACCGCCGACCGAATAGGTAACGGTTGAGTTTTCCTTAACTCTCCAGTCATTGATCTTGAGATAATCGTTGACGAGCTCTTTGTAATTCAGAAGAGCAGAGTTGATATTCCGGACTTTTTCACGCTGTTTCCGGTACAGGATATAAGCTTTTGCAACATCCGAATATCCGGACTCGGACAGGACCTTCTCAACACTGTCCTGGATCTGCTCGACCGTGATCCGGTCATTTTCGATCTTCTGCTCAAAGTCAGCCGTGACATGGAGAGAGATCAGATCTACAACACTCGGATGATACTGCTTTTCCAGCGCCTTGAACGCTTTGGTGATGGCGGCGCTGATTTTGCTGATATTGAAATCAACAATTTTGCCATCCCTTTTTACAACTTGATACATATAAAAAACCTCCCAGGATATTAAAGTTTTACTTAAAAGCCATCGATTTTCATAACAAACTCCTGCCTAGATATTAGCGCAGGAGAGTGATGAAAATCACTGAAATAAACCTTACACCCAAGAAGGCTAAATGTCAATATCTTGTGGTCAATTTCTTAAAAAAAACTATATCTTGTGGTTTTAGCACTTTTGCGTGATAGAGCGAAAAAGGGAAAATTGAATATTTTTTACAATTAATCAACCCCTCTGAGCGCCGCTTTTTGTACATATTCGACAGAGATCTTAAGAAAGGCCTCCATCTCTTCTTTCTCCGGAGCGGACAGTCCGCCGAACGGAACTGTGTCCCGGTCCGTAAAAGCCTGAAGAAAATATTGTTTTGCGCCCCGGATCATCTCACCCATTTTCCGGAAATCGTCTGCCTCATGGAATTCTTTGACCACCGTCGTCCGAAATTCATAGTCGGTGTTGCTGTTCATCAGGAGAGAAATGCTTCTTGTGATCAGAGAAAGGTCGATCGAATCAAGGCCGGAGGTCCGGGCATATTTCTCCGGAGAGTTTTTGATATCCATAGCAACATAGTCTGCGAGTCCTTCCTTCAGGATCGCCTCTAAAAGATCCGGATGGTAGCCGTTCGTATCCAGTTTTACAGAGAACCCCATTGCCCGGATCTTGCGCATCAGTTCGGGAAGATCTTTATGGAGGAGCGGTTCTCCTCCGGTAAAAGCAACACCGTCTAATAATCCCTTCCGCTTCTCGAGGAAGGAAAGAAGCTCTGTATCATCCATGACCGGCTTTGCCGTTCCGTCCGCCAGTTCATAATTATGACAGAACGGGCAGCGGAGATCACATCCTCCAAGGAAAACCGTGCAGGCAACATGGCCCGGAAAGTCCAAAAGTGTCATTTTTTGTAATCCGTGTATTTTCATTCTATTCGTCCTTTCATACTCCTTCGAGGATATGGAGATTGCGGAGATTGGAATCTTCAATGCCGTCATTGACCGAGTAGGCATGCTTTTCGAGATCGCCGCAATTCGCTTTTGTCAGTTCCTGTTCGATCAGTTCGTCGATGATATCTGCCGCGATCCCTTCGATCACATCATACTTTTCTTCCGCCTGTCCTTCTTCGTTGTCAGAGGAGATCAGGTATTCAAAGAGCTCCGCAAGAAGCGAAAGCTTCGGGAGTTCTCTTAATGCGTGGAAGCTCCATTTATAATAAGGCTGATACGTTTGATTTAAAAGAAAGATCACAGAGATCCCGCTTTTAACAAATTCAAAAACGGACATCTGGGCAGCAGCCGTTTCGCCATGGCGGATGCAGCGCAGATAGTTGTATTGTCCTGCCTGCGCCATAAGGAGGAGATTTCCGGCAAGCTTTTTCTTCCGGATCTCTTCCGGGTAATAGGAAAGTCTTTTCCGGATCGTTGAGACTAAGCCGTATTCATCGAAGAAGAGTTCTCCGTTGACCGCTTCTGCAAGGGCGGATTCCGGAAGATGGAGCCATTGCCCTGAGCTTAATATACCATCCGGCGTTCCGGTTTTTTCCGTAAAAAACTCCGCCGCGCGGAGCACCCCGTGTCTTGCGCCTCCGACCGGCTGCATAACAGAACGTTTATAGCCTTCGAACTCCTTTGGAAGTTTGGCATAGGCCCGCTCTAATTGAAAAGCGGCCTTGCGGTCGATGATCTCTTCTCCCGGAAGGAAGAGACAGAAGCCCGGTTCAAAGTCGTGATCGGTCGAGACCGGGTCATCATATCCGAAACATTCAGAACCGCTTCCGCAGAGTCCGGCTGCGATAAACGGAAGCAGATCCGGAAACTCCTTCTTTAACATCGGTTTTCCGTACGTTTCAAAAAATGCACGGGATAGATCAAGTCCTTTCATATATCTCTTTTGCCCTCCTGCTGAGTTCGTCTGCCGTCAGAAAATACCCGTAATAGGAAAAAGTCGGAGCACAGCTTTCCAGAACAAACGCATAATAGCCTTCATGTACGACGCCATCCGGCCGCAGTTCCTTTTCTCCCTGATTTAACAGGTCTTCCGCTTTTTCCAGAAGATCAAAGATCTCTGTTTCCGCTGCTTCTATTCCAAGCTCTGCCTCTTTGGCATTTGCAATATTCAGACAGGTAATTGCCTGCTCAAGACATCCGCCGGGAACACCTTCCATGATCTTCATCGCTTTTTCATAGAGCGCTTCGGCAGTATCATACTGTTTCATTGCAACGTAGGTCAGTGCCATGTTGTTATAAAGGCCGCCGGAAAGAGCCGGATCGGTCTTGTCATTTTCCTCATAGACCTTCTTTGCCTTTTCAAAACAGGAAAGCGAAGCCTCATAGTCTCCGAAGGTATAGTAGGCGGTCGCGGAATTGGTATATGTCGTTCCGGAACTGATCGTTCCGTCAAAGCCAAGCTGTTCCAGAAGCCGGAGCGCTGCTTCTATGTTTTCATAAGCGTCGTCTTTACGCCCCTGTTTCCGGTAAAAACCGATCAGCTCATTTCGGATCGTAAGCTGTCCGCGAAGATCCTGTCCGAGACCGGCTTCCTCCAGCCAGTAGTGGAGATGGCGCTCGGCACCGTCAAAATCTTTCCGGCTTAAATAGTCGTCCAGCTTTTCGATGATCCGCTGCTGGGGGACCGGCTTGACCTCAGGCGTTACGCCATAGGGATCGCCGCACAAAACACACCGTGGTTCGACATAATCTTCCGGAGAGAGTGTCCCGCCGGTTTCTGTTAATTTATTCTTCTCTGGATCCATATCAAATTCCTTGCTTTCATATCGTTCTCTTTTTCTATTCAGGATTATAACAGATTCCGGATGTTTTTTCCGTTAATAAAGCGAAAACAGGTTTTCCGTCTTGACCCGCTGCTTGAACGACTAGTAAAATACGGACATGGAGTTATTACGGTCACAAAAGCGAAAACGGATACTGGAATTTCTGATGTGCATGGTCGGGGCAATCATTGCCGCATTTGCAATCGAAGGATTTCTGGCGCCGAACACGATCCTGGACGGCGGGGTCGTCGGTATCTCCATGATGGTCAGCACTCTGACGCATATCCCCCTTGCTGTTTTTACAGTCGCCTTTAATATCCCGTTTGTGATCATCGGCGGACGGAGACTGGGCCTGCTGTTTATTATTAAAACCGCTTTTTCGATGGCTGTATTTGCTGTCTTTCTGCTGATCTTTGAACAATTGAAACCATTTACGGATGATAATCTTCTTGCAGTCTGTTTCGGCGGCGTGATCTTAGGTGTCGGAGTCGGGATCGTGATCCGCGGAGGCGGATGTCTTGACGGAACTGAAACCGTCGCGATCCTCTTAAACAAGAAATTCAATTTCCCGGTCGGAACCGTTGTCCTTGTTTTTAATGTGGTGATCTATGTGATCGCCGGCCTTTTGTTCGGATGGGACCGGGCGATGTACAGTCTGCTGACTTATTTTATAACATCGAGAGTCCTGAACCTTGTTGAGGGCGGACTGGAACAGGCAAAGGCGGCCATGATCATTACGGAAGATGCGAAAGAAGTTGCGGAGCGGATCTATAAACAGCTCGGGCGGACAGTCACGATCATGGAAGGAGAAGGATTGGTAAGCGGAAAGAAGACCGTCCTTTATTGTGTCGTCACAAGACTGGAGGTCAACACGCTGCGAAATATAGTGAACAGTATCGATTCGTCTTCCTTTGTTGCGATCAGTGATGTTTCTGAGATCATCGGAACACACGTGAAGAAAGTGGATAAGGCGACATTGCGGCGGAGACGGCCACGCATGGATTTTAAGATCACGGAAGAGAACAATCACAGATGACCGGAAAAGAAAGAGATTCTTCAATTGATATCTTAAGAGGGATCGCAACGATCCTCGTTGTCATCGGCCATATTCCTTATACGCCGACGATCATCCGCGCATGGATCTATACGTTCCATGTCCCGGTTTTTTTCGTTTGTTCCGGTATTCTGTTTTCTCCGGACCGCTATCCGAAATTCAAGGACTATTTCATGGCAAGAGTCAAAGGACTTCTGGTCCCGATCTTTGCGCTCGGGATCCTGATCCGTCTTCTTCAGACGGGACTGTCCTTTTTATTAAGTCTTCTTCCGGGTATTCCTTCGGAGTACGCGATTACGTTCAAACCGGTCGATCTGCTTCTGAGCCTGGTCCTCGGTTACCGGGTCCATGAGTACTATTATTCCTTCTGGTTTTTATATACGTTATTCCTCGGGGAGCTGATCTTTTACTTTATCGTCCGTCTCTTTCGGAAAAGGTGGTATCTTTACCTTTTGCTTTTTGCCGCAGGGATCGCGCTTCAGGCTGTTGTAGATCGTTTTGCACAGGGCTTTTTCTGGAGCGTGGATCTTCTTCCTGCCGGGATCGCCTTCCTTTCTCTCGGCTACTGTTACCGTCTTGTGCTTTATGAAAAGGGGAGAAAACTTCCGTTCTATCTATTCCCGGTGATGTTTATTCTAAGTGTTCTTTTTACGGCGCTGAATTATAAAAACGGAGAACAGGTCAATCTATTTTATGATTATCTCGGAAACCCGGTCCTTTATGCACTTTCTGCTGTTTCCGGCTGCCTGATGTGTATCCTGCTTGCGAATCTGATCAAAAAGAGCCGGATCCTGGAATTTTTCGGAGTGAATTCGCTTGTGACTTATGGATTCCAGAATACGATCTGTATTCCTCTGTTTATGGAACTGCTGAAGCTCCTGGGAAGAAAAAATGAACTGTTTACGGATCAGACGTTTCGGTGGATCGTAACGGTTTGCGGGACCTTGCTGCTTTCCGCAGCGATCAGTCTCGCCATTAACCGCTTTGCTCCGTTTCTTGCCGGAAAGAAGCGGAAAAAGAAGGAAGGGAAGCAGCAAAGTTGAAAAAAGTCTTTTCTGGAATTCTTTATATTCTGACCGGAATCCTTGTTTTTCTGACAGCGCTGATCGGGTTTGCAAGCCGATGGGCGTTTACGACATGGGGCGATATCGATATGGACGAGATCGTCTTTCATCTTCAACAGCCGCTGAAAGGGGCAGGCAACGGAATTATCGGAGACTATCTTCTTAAAGGTCTCCTTCCTGCCGTTCTGATCCTTGCGGTTTATATTGTTCTGATCATTTTGCTGAAAAAAGGAAAAGTCAGGATCCTCTGTTCCTGTGCGTTTCTTGTTCTGGTTGTGATCGCGGGATTGATCGTAAAGGATATGATCTGGAAACGGCTGGACTTCGGAAACTGGCTTGACGGCCAGATCAACCGGTCGGTGTTTATCGAAGAGCATTATACTGACCCGGCGGAAACGACACTCGTTTATCCGGAGAAAAAGAGAAACCTGATCTATCTCTATTTAGAGTCTATGGAAACAACGTATGCGGATCAGGAGTCCGGCGGGGCATTTGATAATAATACGATACCGGAACTGACAAAGATCGCCCTGGAGAACGAGGATTTTTCCGGAAATGAAGAAACGCTCAACGGAGGAATCGTTCTTCCGGGAACCGGCTTTACGACGGGCGGGATCTTCGCGCAGTCTGCAGGCCTGCCTTTGAAATTAAGTATCAGCGGAAACTTTATGGATACGCAGGAGTCTTTTTTTCCGCAGGTAACAGCACTTGGAGATCTCTTAGAAGAGCAGGGCTATCGTCAGGTTTATCTGATCGGCTCAGACGCGGTCTTCGGCGGACGTCAGCTTTACTATAAAGAACATGGAAACTATGAGATCCGGGATTACTATTATGCAAAAGAGAACGGATGGATCGATCCTGATTATGAAGTCTTCTGGGGCTATGAAGATGAGAAACTGTTTTCCTTCGCAAAAGAGACGCTTTCAGAACTGGCAGCAGGAGACGAGCCTTTTGTGCTTACGATGCTGACGGTCGATACGCATTATGAAGACGGATATGTCTGCAGATTATGCAGGGAAGATTTTCCGGGAGATCAGTACGCAAATGTCATGGCCTGCTCAAGCAGGCAGGTGGAAGCGTTTCTTTCCTGGCTTAAGGAACAGGATTTCTATGAGGATACAACGATCATTCTCTGCGGGGACCATACGACCATGGACACTAATTTCTGTGAGAATGTGGACAGCAGTTATCAGAGAAAAACCTATACGTCTGTGATCAATTCTGCCGTAAAAGCGGAGCAGCCGGATAAACGCCGTCTGTTCAGCACCATGGATCTCTACCCGACGACCCTTGCCGCAATGGGAATCCAGATTGAAGGAAATCGTCTTGGTCTCGGGACAAACCTTTTTTCTTCAGAGGAAACACTTTTAGAACAATATGGAATTGGTTATCTGAAAAAAGAACTTTCCAGAAAATCGGATTTTCTGGAACAGCTGGAAAAACTCGATGACAATACAAGCGAAAAGCTAATGGAACGGCTCCGGCTTGTTTTTGATGGGTCTTTAAGTGTAGACTCCTATGATCCGGACCGGAAACGGGTCGATCTTAAGGCAGAAAATCTTTATTTCTATGAACATCTGGCCGATGAATCTATGGGGTTTGATCTCAAAAAAATCGAAGTCGAGTATCAGGAAAAGGGAGCTGATCTGACTGAATCCGCAATATTAAAGAAAGATTCGGAAAATGGGGCGAGCTATTCCGGAACCATTGATCTGTCAAAATGGAAAAAACCGGAAGGGGAGTTCCGGCTGAATCTGTATACCGCTGACGGAAAGGTTTATAAAAATGTTGACACGCTGGATTATTTGTATTCCGGTGGATGAATCTGCGGTTTTGACTGCGGGATAGACCTTGAAAAACCGATGTGCTTCCATTAAAGTTATAGTAAGAAGGAATATTGAGGATAAGTGATAAGGGGGCAGAGCGTGCAGAATATTGATGTTCGAAATATTAATATTGGACAGTTGCAATGCTTTATTTTAACCGCGGAGCTGAATAGTTTTACGAAAGCGGCAGAGCAGATGCATATTACGCAGTCTACGGTCAGTAAGGCGATCAGCGCGATGGAGAACATGATGGGACTTCAGTTGTTTATCCGGAAGGGGAACCGGATCCGGCTGACCCCGGCCGGGAGGCATGTCTATGACAATATGAAAGATCTCGGCCGAGATGTTGAAAAAACGTTGTATGCCGCATCGGTGATCCAGACAGGGTTGAATAAAAATGTCCGGATCGCCTGTCTTGATTCCTATAAACCGGATAGTGTTGTGATCCCGATCGTAAACGGGTTTAAGAAAAACCATCCGGATATCAAGGTCGCAGTTGAGACGATGCCGGCACAGGATATCAGGACCTCATTGATCAAAGGGGATACAGATATCGTTTTTACGGTGCTTTATGATATTGAGGAGCTGGGCAGTGATCCGTTTGAGACGCTTCTTATTGCGGAATGTCCCCATTGCGCCTTTATGCTTCCGACAAACCCTTTGAGAAAAAAGAAACACCTGAAGGTTTCCGATTTGAAACAATCGGAATTTATTTCGATCTCTCCGTTAAAAACACCCAGTTACAGTATTTCGATCAACCGCTTATGCGAAGAAAACGGATTCCATCCGAATGTTTCCTACTTTACGCAAAGTGCGGGTTCTCTTGCGTTTAATCTGACAACGGATAACGAGATCTTTATCGCGGACCGGTTTTACAAAGACTATGATAACCCGTCTCTTGTACCGGTTCCTCTGGAGAATACCCACAGCGGACTAGTCATGGGTTATCATTCTCCGATAATTAATAATGTTACGAAACTTTTTATTGAATACGTATCGGAATATTTAAAAACACATAAATTATAGCAGAAGTTTATAACAACGGATAATGGGGATACGAAGAACATTAGGAGGCAGCAATGAATAATATATATTATCCATTAACAGATGCGCAGCTTGGGATCTATCTTGCATGTATGAAAGATCCCGGAACAATGGAATATAATCTGACAACAAGCCTGTTCTTTGAGAAAAGTCTCAGGGTCGATCCGGAAAGGCTGAAAGCCGCGGTTCAAAAAGTTGTCGATCATTATCCGATCATGAGCTCACATATCCGGGCAGTATCCGGAGTCCCGTCAATTGTTCCGTCTGAAGAGTCAGAGGTTATCATTGAAGATCTGTTTTCAAAAGAAGCAGATCCGGAACAGCTTTACGATCGTTTTATTCAGCCGATCGATTTGGAAAAAGATCCGTTGTTTAAATTTGCGCTTGTCCATACTCCTTCAGGTCTCTATCTTCTTGAAGAAATGCATCATATTATCTGGGACGGAACCGGCATTCAATTATTCAATGATAATCTGATCCGGGCTTATAAGGGCCTGGAATTAATTGCGGAAGAGAAGACCGGATTTGATCTTTGTCTGGAAGAGCAAGGAAGGAAAGAAACAAAAGCATATCAGGAAAGCAGGGATTTTTATGATAAGATGCTCGCCGGAGTTGAAACGGATTCTGCAATTCTTCCTGATGAAATAGAAGCGCCCGACACACTTCAAAACGGAAAACAAAAGTTATTCTCTCTCAGCGACTACATGAATCCGGAGGAAATTCCTTACCGGATCAAAAGTCTCGGCCTTTCAAACAGTACCATATTTATGGGTGCCTTTGCTTATGCACTCGCAAAAATGACGAATCAGTCGCAGTCTGTCTTTTGCATGATTGAAGGGGGCCGTCACAGTGAGGACGTTCAAAATACGTTTACCATGATGGTGAAAACGCTTCCTTTGTGTATCAATATTAATGAGGATGAGCGGATCTCTGATTATCTTGCTGATGTTCAAACATTGCTGAAAGATCTTCTGAAGCATGACTGCTGTTCCATTGTAGAACTGGCACCGGAATATGAAGTCAGTTCCGATATTCTATTTGTCTATCAGGGAGGACTTGTCCAGAGCACGAAAATGGATGACTTTGTTCTCCCGATCCATAAACACAGGGAGAAGGACAGTGCGACAAAACTGTCTCTCGATGTTTTCCGGACGGAGAACGATTATCTCCTTTCGTTTGAATATCGGGGAGATCTTTATTTAGACGAAACAATTGAGTCCTTTGCAGGTCTCTATATCCGGATCCTGCAGGGATTTTTGCATAGCGAATATTTAAAGGATGTATCCTTTGTCAATGATAAAGTACGGACGTTCTATCAGGCGGTCAATGAGAATACAGTGGACTTTGACCGGTCTCTGACGGTTGTGGATCTTTTCCGGCAGCAGGCAAAGAAGTATCCGGAGAGGGATGCGATCCTGTACAAAGACCGCGTCATTTCGTATCAGGAACTGGATGCGATATCGGAACGGCTGGCAAAATATCTGACCGGACTCGGAGTAAAAGAAGAGGAGCCGGTAGGGATCATGGTAAATCGTTCAGAGCGCTTTCCAATCTGTGCGCTCGGAGTTTTAAAAGCCGGAGCGGCCTGCCAGCCTCTCGATTTCCATTATCCTCAGGAAAGGCTGCTTTACATGCTGGAAGATTCCGGTGCAAAGATCGTTCTTGCGGATTCGGAGCTGAAAGAGATCATCCGGGATTTTCAGGGAACGGTCATCGAGGCGGAAACGATTGAATCGCTTACGCCGGATCAAAACATCGTTCTTAATTCGCCAAAAGCAGACAGCCTATTTACACTGATCTATACGTCCGGTACGACCGGAAAGCCGAAAGGCTGTATGCTCGAACACCGGAATCTTGTGAACTTCTGTCTTTCTTTCTGCAGGAAGTTTCATGTTACGGAAAAAGACCATGCAGCAGCCTATGGCGCGTTTGGATTTGATGCGTCGATGCAGGATCTTTATCCGTATCTGACCTGCGGCGCAAGTGTCGCGATCATCCCGGAGGAGATCCGGCTTGATCTACCCGCGTTGAATGAATTTGTTTTGAACTATCAGATCACGATGATGGACTGTACGACCCAGCTGGGAAGACAGTTTGTGACAACCTATCCGGAAAATCCATATATGCGGGTATTTACGGTCGGCGGTGAAAAGCTTGTCCCATGCGAGCCGCCGGAGTACCGCTTTGTAAATACCTATGGTCCTACGGAATGTACGATTTATGTCACCGATTATGAAGTAGATAAAATATATGACTCCGTTCCGATCGGGAAGCCCTTCGGAAACTGTGACGCGTATATTCTGGATAAACAAAACCGGCTGCTTCCTCCGGGAGCTGTCGGCGAGCTTGTAATCTCCGGTTATCCTGTGATCCGTGGATATCTGAACCGTCCGGATAAGAATGAAGAATGTTTTCTTCAAAACACCGTCTTCCCAAGGGAAGGGTATGAGCGGATGTATCTGACCGGAGATGTCTGCCGGTATCTGACGGATGGAAATCTCCAGTTTGTCGGAAGGAAGGATGACCAGGTCAAGATCCGCGGGTTCCGGATCGAACTGACAGAGATCGAGCGGAGGATCCGGGAATATCCTGAGATTAAAGATGCCGTTGTAGTAGCAAGAGATCTACCTGCCGGTGGAAAGGCTGTCGTTGCGTATATTGTTTCGGAAGAAGAAGTCAGCGTAGAAAAACTTCATGCATTTATTGCAGAGACGCTTCCGGAATACATGGTTCCGATGGTCACGATGCAGATTGAAAAGATCCCGTTGAATCCCAACGGAAAAGTCGATAAACGAAAACTACCGGAACCGGTCTTCCAAAAAAAAGAGAAGACAGAAAAACCGCTGAATGAACTGGAACGGGAGCTTTCCGACATGATTATTGAGATCACGGGAATTCCGGAATTTGACTTTACAGATAGTCTCGTCAGTTCCGGTCTGACCTCTCTTTCCACGATCATGTTTTCCGCAAAACTGTTCCAGAGGTACGGGATCCGGCTTCCGGTCACAGATCTTATGGAGGATGACTGTTCCCTGATCTCCGTTGAGGACAAGATCCTCCGGTTCCTGCTGGATAAAAAACCGGCAGAAGCGCCGGAAAAGGAACAGGAAGAAGCAGAGCAGAAACTTACAGAAATGAAACTCTGTGCGGAGCAGCTTGGCGTTTACTATGACTCAATGAAACGGCCGGCGGAACTGATCTATAATATTCCGATGATGTATCGGTTTGCTCGCGGAACGGATGCCGGGAGCCTGAAGCGGGCAGTGGAAAAAGCGATCGCCGCACATCCGGTCCTGGCAGTAAAGATCATCCTCTCTGAAGGAGAGTTGATCCAGAAACAAATAGAGGATCTCGCTGTCGATGTTGCAGTTAAAAAAATGGACGCAGGAGCGCTTGTGGATTATGCCCAAAGTTTTGTCAGGCCGTTTGCTCTTGATGAGGGTCCGCTTTATCATGCGGAAATCATAGACACCGGAGAAAGTGTGGTCTTATTATTTGATGTCCACCATATTATTTTTGACGGTCTGTCACTGTCTGTTTTTTTAAGAGATATCGTATCTGCATATGAGACCGGTCTTGCACCAAAGAAAGAGTCGGCTTACTACCGGTTTATCCGGGAGCAGGAACGCTTTGAAGAATCTTCGGAAAAAGAAAAAGCGGTAGAGTATTATGACAAGTTGTTTGAGAACTTTGAAGAGGCAACGGATATTGCGCCGGACCTTTCCGGAATCCCGCAGGCAGGAAAGCTGAAGGAAAGCCGGACGGCGGTGAAGAAAGAAATGACAGACCATTTCTGTAAACAGATGCAGATCACTCCGGCAGCGCTGTTCCTGGCTGCCCTTCAGTATACCGTCTGCCGGTGCAACGCTTCGAATGATATTTATCTCTCTATGATCTCGAGCGGAAGAGAAAACATCGAATATGCGGAATCCATAGGAATGTTTGTAAAAACACTTCCTCTTCACGGCCGGATACCGGGAGAGAGTTCTGTTTTGGAATACCTGAAAGAGGTTTCCGGGTCGATGCATGCCGCGGTTGAGAACAGTATTTATCCGGCAATGAAACTTTTTGACCGGTATCCGTTCTCTTCCAGGATCAATTATGCATGCCAGATCGGTGTGGACGAAAAAATCCGTCTTACCGGACAGGAGATTACAGAAACGATGATCATGCAGCCGCTTCCGAAGTTCCATATTTCGGTTCATATTGATGAAGCGGATTCGGACTATATTGTGAATGTGCAATACAATGATGCGCTCTACAGCGATTCCTATATGGATACGTTTTCCTCTGCGATCGCTTCCTGCGCTGTGAACCTGATGAAAGGACCGGATGCAAAGGTAGCAAAGGTCTCGCTTCTTGATGACAAGGAGCAGGCACGGATCAAGCGCTTTACCAATATCGGATGCCGCACCCTTTCCTGTCATCTGTTCCACCGGCTGTTTGAACTTCAGGCAGAGAAAAAGCCGGATACGGCTGCATTGATTGCTTGTGACGGTTCGTTCTCATACAAAGAGCTGAATGCGTTGATGAACCGGACCGCGAATGCGTTGATCAAGTGCGGCGTGATACCGGGCGACCGTGTCGCGGTCCTTCTTCCGAGAACGTCCGCGCTTATGATCTCCATGTATGCAGTCATGAAAGCCGGTGCGGCATATATCCCGTGTGATCCGGAATATCCGGAGGAGCGGATCCGTTATATTATTGAAAACAGTGAGGCAAGGTTTATTATTACGGACAAACCGCGTGGATTTGCGAACGAGCTTCTCGTCGGGGATCTTCTTTCAGAAGATAATGAGAATTCCCCGGATATCCAGGTTTCTCCGGAAGATACCGCCTATATTATTTATACCTCCGGTTCAACCGGAAAACCAAAGGGAGTTGTGATCAGACATCAGGGAATTGCGAACTATCTGGCTCCGTATCCGGAAAACCGCCATGTTTATGCAGCGGTTGAAAAAGGATCGGTTATGGTTTCTGTCACGACAGCATCTTTTGATATGTCCCTGAAGGAAACCGCAGTTGCGCTTTGTAATGGTCTGACGCTTGTTCTCGCAAATGAAGAGGAGACGCAGGATCCGTCAAAACTTGCAGAACTGTTTGAACGGACCGGCGGCGATATCTTTAACGCAACTCCTTCGAGAATGGAACAGTATATGATGCTTCCGAGATTCTGTGAGGCGCTGTCAAAATGCAAAGTTATTATGTGCGGCGGTGAAAAATATTCTCCGAAGCTTTTAAAACGGCTTCAGGAAATTTCCGGCGCGACGATTTTTAATACCTATGGACCGACTGAGATCACGGTGTCCTGTAATGCAAAAGATTTGACAAACGAAGAGAGGGTCTGTGTCGGGGCGCCGCTTCTGAATGTCAATGAATACATCGTGGACTCGGACGGAAATCTCCTTCCTACCTTCTTTACGGGAGAACTACTGGTCGGCGGGCCGGGAGTTGCAAAAGGATATTTTAATAATCCGGAGATGACGAAAAAATCGTTCTTTGAATATTCCGGGGAATGGATCTATAAAACAGGGGATTATGCAAAATGGACGCCGGAAGGGGATGTCGTCATCCTTGGAAGGACAGATAATCAGGTAAAACTAAGAGGCCTGCGGATCGAGCTTGGTGAAGTAGAGCGGGTGATCCTCTCCTGCCCGGGCGTGATCCAGGCAGTCGTTCTGATCAAGAAGATCCGCGGAACGGAACACTTAAGTGCTTATTATGTCGATGACGGAACTGTCACTGAAGATGCCCTGAAAGCGTTTATCTCAAAGTCACTGACAAAATATATGGTGCCGACCGCGTATCTCCGAATGGAAAAGATGCCGCAGACACCAAACGGGAAGACCGATATCATGGCGCTTCCGGATCCGGAGCTGATCCACAGCGAGGATTATGTCGAACCTGCGACGGAAGCAGAGGCTCTGATCTGTAATCTCTTCGGAAAGATCCTTCAGTTGGACAAAGTCAGTGCTGTTGACAGTTTCTTTGACCTAGGAGGAACTTCCCTTTCTGCAACGAGCCTTTTAGTTCTTCTGAATGAAAACGGATTTGAGATCTCTTATGGGGATATCTTTGCGCATAAAACACCTCGCGCTCTTGCGGCGATGACAGGAGGCGGGGGAGATTTTATTGATAATCTCTCTTCTTATAATTATTCGGTCTTTGATGAGATACTTAAAGAAAACCGGCTTGAAAATCTGAACGGTCCGGGAACGCCTTTGGGCAATGTTTTGATCACCGGTGCAGTTGGTTTCCTCGGGGTCCATATCCTCCAACGTTTTCTGGAAGACTATGACGGAAAGGCCTACTGCCTTGTCCGGGACGGAAGGCTTCCTGCGGAAAAACGGCTGGAGGTTCAGCTTTTCTACTATTTTGAAAAAGACTATTCGGAGCTATTCGGAGAGCGTATCTTTGTGATCAAAGGAGATGTGACCGGAGATGATTGGTTCCCGGAGGTAGAAAAAGAAAAAATCGATACCGTGATCAATTGTGCGGCACTTGTAAAACACTTTTCACAGACGGATGATATTGAACGGACCAATGTCGGTGGCGTTCTTCATCTGATTGAATTCTGCAAACAGCATCAATGCAAACTGATCCAGATCTCGACCGGAAGCGTTGCCGGAGACCGTGTCAATGATCATCCTTCCCCGGAGATCCGGCTTACAGAACAGAGTCTGTATTACGGCCAGCTGATCGATAATCAATATGTCCACAGTAAATTTATGGGAGAGCGGTATGTTCTTGAAGCGATCCGTGACGGATTAAAAGCAAAGATCATGCGTGTCGGAAATCTTTCAGCAAGAAAAAGCGACGGTGAATTCCAGATGAATTCCTCTACGAACGGCTTTATGGGAAGACTGAAAGCTTATCTTGCAATCGGTGCTTTTCCGTACAGTTCCATGGATTATCCGGTTGAAATGGCTCCGATCGACGAAACCGCAGAAGCAATCCTGAAACTCTCAGAGACGGCGGACGCCTGCTGTATTTTCCATCCGTTTAATAACCACTATGTTCCGCTTGGGGATGTTATTATGCAGATGAAGAAGATGGGATTTGAAATTGAATTGGCAGAGGATTCGGAGTTTCATGAAAAACTCCAAGCCGCAGAGGATGATCCGAAGCTCGCGCCGATCCTGACGACCCTGATCGCATATGATAATAAAGACTCCGGAAGAAAAGTGGAAATGATCGGTGTGGATAATGAATATACTTCGCAGGCTTTGTACCGGCGTTCGTTCTGCTGGTCTATGACCTCAAGACAATACATGAATCAGTTTTTGAATGCCCTGTTTACACTTGGGTTCTTTACACTGGATTAGGAGACTGAAAGAGCAGAGAACATGAAATATCAAAGAACCGGTCTATTACTGAATCGAACCTATATGAAATACCTGTTCCCGACGATCCTGGGTTCTGTTGCGATCCTTCTTTCTGCTTTTGTGGACGGGATCCTTGCTTCTGCATTCTGCGGAACGGATGCTTTCTCGGCAGTAAATCTGGCAGAGCCGGTGATCCTGTTTATGCAGGCGGTCTTCTTTATCTTTGGAATCGGAGGCGCTGTCAGCATTTCTGTTGCAAAAGGACGCAGGGAACATCAACGTGCTAATTCACTCTTTTCCCTTGCCTTTTTTATGGGAATCGTTGTTGCAGTTATCGTAGGGGTATTGGGAATCCTCCTTCTTGATCCAATCGTTTCAGTTTTGTGTAACAATGCGGAGCTGGTCCCGCTGGTCAGGGCGTATACTCTTGTGACATTCTGCGGAGCACCCCTGATGATCTTTGTTCCGATGATGACTTACATTATCCGGGCAGATGGGATGCCAAAGCTTTCGGCAAATATTTTGCTGGTTGCAAATATCCTGAATCTCTGCATGGACGTTGTATATATGAAGGTCTTTCACATGGGCGTGGGCGGAGCAGCGCTTGCGACCGTGACAGGATATGTGCTTGGTCTGATCCTGGTGATCGTTTATTTGAAAAGTCCGAAAAGAACATTGAAACTGCATTTTCCGAAAAAGGAAGACTGGAAGGAGTTGAAGACCCTGTGCACAGGCGGACTTGCTTCTGTCGTTAACACGATCCTGCTGTTTGTTAAGGCGATCCTGATTAACCGGATCGTGCTGAGTACCGGCGGCGTTGACGCAATGGCAGTCTTTTCTGTCTGTAATTTTACGGTCACGTTTGCTTCAATGTTCATGGGCGGAGGTTCCGATACCATGACGCCGATCCTGGGTTTACTGTATGGAGAAAAAGACCAGAGGGGGATGGATTATATCGTCCGGAAAACAATGCTGGTCGTTCTGATAAGCTGCGGGATCCTCGTTGCATTTATGATGGCTTTTCCGCAGTTGGTCCTGGAACTATTTGGGGTCAGAACATCAGCCCGGCTTGCAATCGGAATACCCGCGATCCGGATCTTTTCTGTCAGCCTGTTAGGAATTGCATTTTCATACACCTTAATGAATTATTTCCAAACCGTCTCTCAAAAAACGATTTCAGTCTTGATCACTGTTCTCAGGGGAATCGTTATCACGGTTCCATCCGCATATCTTTGCTCCCGGTTTATGGGTGTTTCCGGAATCTGGTGGGCGTTTGTCATAGCGGAAGCGCTGACGATCGTGGTTACCCTGATCGTTTGTCGGATCAAAGCTTCAAGAAGCAATGGGAAATTCAAGGGTGTCCTTTTAAAAGAACAGTATGATTCGGAAGTCTCTTTTGATCTGACGCTGAAAGCACAGAGACAGTCCGCTTCCGATGTATCTGAACTGGTCGAGGATTTCTGCCTGAAAAACGGGGAATCTGAAAAGACATCTAATTTTGCGGGAGTCCTTGCGGAAGAGATGGTTGAAAATATCCGCCGTTATAATAATGGTGAGGCAAAAGAGCCGGATATCGATTTGATCTGCAGGCTCAGGGACGAGGATCTTATCCTGACGGTAAGGGATAACGGGAAAACGCTGTCCTCGGTGGAACCGGATGAGGACAGTGAAGAATTCGAGAATCTCCGGATGATCCATAGCCTTGCAAAAGATGTGGATTATACGAGAACGCTTGGATTAAACAGTACAGTCGTGACTTTGGAAGGGAGCCGGAAAGGATAGAACGATGCTGAAATTCTTTTTTTACAATTTTGCGGAAGAGAAGGAAACAGAAGAAATCATCCGGAGCATTCATGCGATGATCGAGGGAACAAAACAGTATGAAAGAATGGAAGAAATCATGCTGTTTGTTATGGTCCCTCCGCTTTCCCTCGAAGCAGTGCTTAAAGAATTTGACCGGAAGTATGTTAAGATCGCGGCACAATCTTTTTCTGTGAAAGAAAGCCCACCGGTAACAGGAGGGATTTCGCTTTCCAGATTGAAAGCAATCGGAACAGATCTTGTGACGACTGGCCTCGCGGATGCCCGCCATTATGGGCTCGAGGATAATGAAACTGTAGCGGATAAAGTCGGACTCGGTCTGACAGAAGGACTGAAGGTTCTGTTTTGCATCGGGGAAGAAGAGGAAGATAAAAAAGAAGGAAGGGTAGCCGCTGTCCTTGAAGAACAGATCCGGACAGGAATCCGGAAGATCCCTCTTGAATCCTTCTACCGATGCGCACTTCTTTACAGGCCTTTCTGGGCATTTGGTTCCGAGGGCATCAGATCCGATCCGGATTATTCCTCGCAAATATTTGACTTGATCCGAAAGACAGCGGAAAAAGAACGACCGGAATTCCCTGAACCGCTTCCTTTGATCTATGGAGGGATCCTGGATGCAGAAGAGGCGAGGGATCTTCTATGCAGGGAGGTCGTGGATGGTGTTCTGGTTGATAGCAGCCGGATGGAAACGGAACAATTTATTACTTTTATCAATTCTTGCTACAGGTAAAATCCTGTAGCTTTTTTTCTTTATATCTCAATTCCAATCAGGAATGGAAGAAAGCCGATTTATCGTTTTACTGCAGTAAAGCACTCTGCTATTCTTTGATTAAATCCAAGTATACAATTTGGTAATGAATAACAGCGGACAACTATTACCAAAAGTTATACATCTATGCCTTTTTGGGAGTTTTGTTTGATAATTGGCAAAATTATAATGTAACCATAAAGATAATTCTAGTTAATTATTTATTATTTTAAGGAGGAGAAGTAATGAAAACAATGAAGAAACTTATTGCATTATTAGCTGCATGCGTTCTTGTTATTGGTTCTCTTGCTGCATGCGGTGGCGGCGGCGGAACCGCTCCGGCAGGCAGCGGTGGTGCGGCACCGGCGGCAGGCGGTGACAAATCAGAGATCGTAATTGGTTACGCATCTTCTTTTACCGGCCCTTTGGGTGAGTTTACACAGGCCTTTGATTGGGACAGCAAACTTTGCCTTGATGCAATCAACAAAGATGGCGGAATTGATATTGGCGGTAAGAAATATACTGTCAGAGTTGTAACAGGTGACACTGAGTCAACCGCAGCTACAGCTACAGAAGTTGCAAAGAAACTGATCCTGGAAGACAAAGTCGACATTCTGGTTGGCGCTTGGACACCGGAAAATACGGCTCCTGTTGCAGCAGTCGCAGAGCAGTATGGAGTTCCTTGCATCTGCTCCAACAGCCCATGGGAGTCCTGGACAGCAACCTATGATCCGGAATGGGCATATGGTCTGATGTTCTCTGCAAATGATATTGTAAATGGTTATGTAACATCTCTTGTTAAGATCAAAGATCAGACAAACGGAAAAGTTGGATTCCTCTTTGACTCTGACGTTGACGGTGTAACCTTCTCCGGACTTCTTCAGCCGCTGCTTGAAGAAAACGGATTCACAGTTTATGATCCGGGCAGATTTTCTGTTGATACCACAGACTTCACATCTATCATTGCTGATCTTCAGGCAAATGACTGCGACATCGTCTGCGGTAACCAGATCCTTCCGAACTTCATGACAGCATGGAAACAGTTCAATGAGAAAAACTATATTCCGAAAGCATTCGTTCTTGGAAAAGGTCTCTGCTATGGTACAGACTTCATGGCATTAGATCCGCTTCCGGATGGAATCATGTGCGAGATCGAGTTCTCCAAAGACTTCCCGTACTATTCTGAACTTCTGGGCCTTTCCTGCGCAGATCTTGCTAACAAGTGGGAAGAAGAGAAAGGAACCCAGTTCCCGGTTTGCTCTTTCGGTTATGACATCGTTTTCTGGGAAGTTTTAAATGAAGCTTTAAAGAACTGTGCAGATCTTGAGCCGGAGACAATTAAAGAGGCAATCGGAAATGTCAAGATGGATACGATTTATGGTCCGGTTGATTTTACTGAGGCGAATGGTCATGTTTCTGTATGCCCGATCGTCTGCGGACAGTGGTACCCGAGTGAGGAATGGGCAGATACCTATGACTTCAATATCACAGGTGTTGGACGTTACTCAGACATCCCTGAAGAAGATCCGTACATTATTCCGAACACAACTCAGAAGTAATCACTCTTTCGGAGTTGATACACAATTTCATCTTCTGTGAAAATCGAGTTGGCTGTAGTCGTTATTATGGCTACAGCCAATTCTGATTCAAGAAATGTATTTCGTCTATTCAGACGAAATAACGATCATCGGAAGAGACGGATTCCGTTTGCGGAACTATTGTTTTGAATTTTTTGAAATACTATATTTAATATGTTAGAAGGGATTTTCAGGATCATATGATCCGGGTTTCCCTGATGTAATTCATAGTTAATTTGGTAAAAAAGAAGGAGGTATAGGGTGTGGAACCAATCTTACAGGCTCAGCATTTAGCAATATCCTTCGGAAGCAACCATGTTTTAAAAGACATCAATTTTGAACTTGGTGATAATGAGACTCTAGGAATTATCGGCCCGAACGGTGCGGGTAAAACGGTTATGTTAAATATCATTACCGGTATTTTAAAACCGACAGCCGGACAGGTTATC
>JAFWFQ010000064.1 GCA_017515535.1 Parasporobacterium sp.
CCTTTCATATCAATGATCGTACGGGAGTCGACCTGGGAAGCAACTAAGAGGGCGACACGGGCCGGAATATTCGCCTTGATCAAACCGGTAACAACATCAACCGAAGGCCTCTGCGTCGCGATGATCAAATGGATACCGGCAGCTCTCGCAAGCTGTGCCAAACGGCAGATCAGTGCCTCTGCTTCTTTGGAGGCGACCATCATAAGGTCCGCGAGCTCGTCGATCACGATCACGATCTGAGGCATCCGTTTCGGGTTCTCCTCTTCTTTGCTCAGGGTTCCTTTATCAAATTTTTCGTTATAGTTCTTAAAATCACGGACTCCGGAAAGCTGCATTCTCTGGTAGCGGTTCGTCATCTCATTGACCGCCCAGCGAAGCGTGCTGACCGCCTGGCCCGGATCAGTCACAACGTCTTTTACAAGATGCGGGATCCCGGAATAGACACCAAACTCGATCTTTTTCGGGTCGATGATGATAAGACCGACTTCTGATGGTTTTGCCCGGTAAAGGATCGCCATAAGGATCGTATTGATAAAGGTCGATTTACCGGAACCGGTCGTACCTGCGACAAGGAGATGGGGCATCTTCGCGATATCGGCTACCACAACATCACCGCTAATATCAACACCGGCCGCAAACGCGATCTTGGATTTATGATTGATCAGATCCGATGCTTCTAAAAGGTCACGCATCAGGACCGTTTCCTTTTCTTTATTCGGGATCTCGATACCGACTGCTGCTCTTCCCGGGATCGGTGCCTCGATCCGGATATCCGAAACGGCAAGGTTCAGCTTCAGATCATCCGCCAGAGAGGTAAATTTATTGACTCTTGTTCCCATATCCGGCTGAAGTTCATACCGGGTGACCGTCGGGCCGACCTGGCGGTCGATAACCTTTGCGCCGACGCCGAAGTTTGCAAGGATCGTCTCTAGATTCCGTGCAATACGGTCAAGTTCTGCATCATTCGTGTTCCGCCCTTTTCCTTTTCTCTGGGCAAGAAGACTCATCGGTGGATAAACATAATCCCCCTTCGATGTTTGTTTCACCGGAGAAACATGTTTGACAGCTACATCCGACGGAAGATTCTTACCACCTTTTTTCTCCGCAGTCATAGTTGTCTCGGACGTAATTTTGGAAGAAGGCTTATGCTGGTCTCTTCTCTCCTTTTTCTTCTTGTCCGAAACAGCAAGGATCTCCGCGGATGGCGGCTCCTGGCCCGGAACGGCCGTTTCCTTTGCCTGGGCTGCAGGCTTGACCGCAGATGGGGAAACCGCCTCCTGCTCAAGATCATGCGTCGTGATCTCACGGATCTCATCTACATTCTCAGGGTAAGCCCGGAGGTCAATATTCGCACCGACTCCTACGCCTTTGTTCTGGCTTCTTGCGGTCTGCGTTGTCCCGTCTCTTAACGGCATCGCTTTATTTCTCGCGCGTTTCAGCTTTGTTCTCGGTCTTTGATACGGTTTTCTCTTAGAGTTTACGATCCGGATCACTACACCGTCTTCATTCGTTGTTTCATATACCAGCTCATCCGAATCCGCAGAGCGTCTTCTTCTCGGGCTCTGGTAATCATCTTCCCACATCCGGTTTCTGCTTCTTGTTTCCGGATAGTCATCATAATCCGGTTCCTCATAACGGTCACGACCTCTGCTTTTTTTCGAAGAGCGGACAACCTTATCCGGCTCTTCTTCCTCATAATCGTAATCGTCTTCATCTCTTCCGGATCTGAGCGAACGGAAGATCCTGCCAAACGGGATCTCGCAGATTAAAAGGAGACAAACAAGGATGACCAGGATCGTAACGATATAAGCACCGACAAGGCTGACCGCTTTTGTAAGTCCCAATGCGATCAATCCGCCGATAATTCCTCCGCCCTTTGCCTCAGCGGCACAATCTGTAAAGTAAGAGGCAACGGAATAATCCTCAAATCCTGCAAAACTGACCATATGAAGAAAAGCGGAAAGAAACAGGAACAGGATCACTCCGCTTACGATCTTCCGGTTCTGGTTTGACTTCGCAAAGATCAGGACCGCAAGAAGAATAAAAACACCGATCGGGAAAATATAGGCAGCAAGTCCGAAAACGCCCATAAGCCCGTAGCGGACCCACTCTCCGACTTTTCCGAACACATGGAAAAGACATAACTCAAGGAACAGACAGATCGCGGCAGCGATAATGATCTGGATGCTGCCGGAGCTTCTGCTCGCTTCCTGTTTCCGATTATTCTGGCTGGACTTTCTTTGTGCCAAACTGTTACCCTCTAAATCTCTTTCTTTTCAGACTGCATTAATCAATATATTGTACACGATTACCCCTGATTAATCAATATATGGACACCGTACGCCTGTTATAAAATACACGGTGCTTACGAGATATCGTAAACACCGTGCCGAATACAAGCTGTTCAGGGCTTTTCTTATTTTGCGTCCTTGATGCTGAAGGAAATTCTTCCCATCTTGTCAGGACCCATGCATTTTGCTTTTACAACATCACCAAGGGTCAGAACGTCTTCGACATGTTTGATCCGCTCCGGAGCGATCTTGGAGATGTGGACCATTCCTTCTTTCCCCGGTGCGAACTCTACGAAGCAGCCGAAGTCTTTGATGGAAACGACTTTTCCTTCATAGATCTTTCCGGTCTCAAACTCAGAAACGATCGTGTCGATGATCCTGCGTGCTTCTTCAAGCATATCCTTATCTACGCCGCAGATGGAAACAAGACCGTCATCGTTGATATCGATCTTAACGCCGGTTCTTGCAATGATCTCGTTAATGACCTTACCCTGCTTTCCGACAACATCGCCGATCTTTTCCGGATCGATCTGCATGCTGACGATCTTCGGTGCATATTTGCCGACTTCTTTTCTCGGCTCCGCAATCACCGGAAGCATAACTTCATGAAGAATATAAGTTCTTGTCTGCTTCGTTCTTGCGATTGCTTCTTTGATAATATCTCTTGTCAGGCCGTGGATCTTAATATCCATCTGGATCGCGGTAATACCAACATCGGTACCTGCAACCTTAAAGTCCATATCACCGAAGAAATCTTCGAGTCCCTGGATATCAGTCAGAACAAGATAGTCATCATCCGTCTCGCCTGTTACAAGACCGCAGGAAATACCTGCAACCGGACGTTTGATCGGAACACCTACTGCCATCAGGGAAAGGGTCGATGCACAGACTGAAGCCTGGCTTGTTGAGCCGTTGGACTCGAATGTCTCGGAGACCAGTCTCAGTGCGTACGGGAATTCCTGCTCGCTCGGGATGACCGGAAGGAGTGCTCTTTCTGCCAAAGCTCCATGGCCGATCTCACGGCGTCCCGGGGTTCTGTTCGGTCTTGCTTCTCCGACAGAGTAAGCCGGGAAGTTGTACTGGTGCATATATCTCTTGGAAGTAACTTCAAGATCCAGTCCGTCGATCTTCTGCGCTTCAGAAAGCGGTCCCAAGGTCGTTGCTGTCATGATTTGGGTCTGTCCACGGGTGAACATTCCGCTTCCGTGTGCTCTCGGAAGAAGGTCGATCTCTGCTGCAAGCGGACGGATCTGGTCGATTGCACGGCCGTCCGGTCTCTTGTGATCTTTGAGGATCATCTTGCGGACCGTCTTTTTCTGGTATGCATAAACAGCTTCGTCAATGCTTGCGAGCCAGTCTTCATGCTCCTCAGCAAATTTCTCATTCAGCATTTCCTTGATCTCGGAAATGTTTTTATCTCTGATCTGCTTCTCATCCGCAAAGACAGCTTTTTCCATCTCTTCCGGCGGAACAAGCTCAACGATCGCATTTGTTACCTCTTCCGGAACAACATGGCTTTCGTAGGTGTGTTTTTCTTTTCCGACTTCCGCGATGATCTGTGCGAAGAACTCATTGACTTTCTTGTTCAGTTCGTCTGCTGCAAAGATTGCTTCAAGCATCTTATCTTCCGGAACTTCGTTTGCGCCGGCTTCGATCATGATGACCTTCTCCGGAGTCGAAGCAACCGTAAGAGCAAGATCAGAAACATGTTTCTGGGCTGTTGTCGGGTTAAAGATCAGTTCTCCGTCGATCATGCCGACCTGCGTCATTGCGACCGGTCCGTCAAACGGGATATCGGAGATGCAGGTTGCAAGCGCGCTTCCGAGCATTGCAACAAGTTCCGGCTGGCAATCCGGATCCACACTCATTACCAGGTTATTTAACACAACGTCATTTCTGTAATCTTTCGGGAACAGAGGACGCATCGGGCGGTCGATGACACGTGCGGTCAGGACAGCGTTTTCCGAAGGTCTTCCTTCTCTTCTTGTAAATCCTCCCGGAATCTTTCCGACAGAATAGAGTTTTTCTTCAAAATCAACGCTGAGCGGGAAGAAGTCGATCCCGTCTCTCGGTTTCTCAGATGCGGTAGCTGTAGAAAGAACAACCGTATCGCCATAATGCATCAGGGCTGCACCGTTAGCCTGTGCGCCGACTCGGCCGATATCGATCTTTAATGTTCTTCCGGCCAGTTCCATTTCAAATGTTTTGTAGCTCATATTTCCTCCTTCGTACTTTGGTGGCGGAGGAATCCGAAACATCTGAAAACACCATGAGTTTTCATGATTTTTTCAGAGGCTTCGGGGATATTCCTCCGCATAAAATGTCTTCAAATAACAGAACAATAGACCCGGCCGTTACGACCTGGTCTATTGCAGTCAACGAAATTATTTTCTGATACCGAGTTTTTCGATCAGCTGACGATAAGCTTCGATATCTTTGCTCTTCAGATAGTCAAGAAGTCCTCTTCTCTGACCGACCATCTTCAGAAGTCCTCTTCTGGAGTGGTGATCCTTTTTATGGATCTTGAGATGCTCGGTAAGCTCTTTGATTCTATAGGTAAGAATCGCAACCTGTACTTCTGTTGAGCCTGTGTCCGCAGGAGTTTTTCCATACTCCTTAACGATTTCCGCTTTAATTTCCGGTGTGATCATAATATAATCCTCCTTATTCTTCTGCGTTTCCTTCTGCACTATAATAGGAGTGCTCCGAAAACGTTTCCTGAACGCCGGCTTCTAAGACGCGGTCGGAGATTCCGTCATCCGAGAAGCGGCTCGCAACTTGTGTATATTATCAGTAAACAAACGACTTGTCAAGCAATACGCCTTTTCGCCGGTCCTATGGCTTACACCTCTACTCCGGACCAACGGCATAAGCTTCAAAACAGGACCACCCTATTTCTCCTTCTTTGAGTTCGTTCCCGCTAATACGGTGCAGATCACGATCCCTAAGCATAAGACGGCAATGACTGCTGCAATCGGTATCCAGCTATGTTTCTGCGAAGCACCGCCGCCACCTGATAATCCGGGGCCAAGATCAAACTCCTTACTCAATTCCCGTAATTCTTCATAAGTATATTCAGCGTCTTCGATTTCGTAGTCGCCATCATCTTCATATAGATAAGGCTCAACAGAAATAAGGTTTCCGAATCCGTCATATTGAAGTGAATCTACTGCTACAAAAATGATCTCATCTTCTCCTGATTCTGTCATTTTCCCTGTAAAAACAACCGCGGTAATCGGCGATTTTGGATTGATCGTACTTACAAAATAAACTTCAGCATTATGGATGTCTTTATATGCCAAATAGCTTTCCATCAATCCGATATAATCCGTTGACGGATTCCTCGGTTTATCTACTCCGATTTCTGTTACACACCATCTTCCAACATCTCTTTCCAAACGGGCAAGTTCCTCATCTGTAATCGATACTTGCTCAAATAATTGATAATTCTCTTCCGTAATTTCAGAACCCCTTGCGATTGTGAGGAACACTGTTTCGTGTTCTCTATAGATAGGCATGTAATATACATAATCAGAGTTATTGATAAGTTCTTTCAACGAATCTGCTGTGACTTTTTTCTCCTTAAAAAAATACGGCAAAGTGTCAATAAATATTTTTTGTGTTCGTTCAAAATTCAGTTCATCCGGAGTGAGTTCACCATCCTGATATGGCGCACTGCTCTCTTCCATGATGATATTCAAATCTTCATACACCTCATCGACCGTATCTGTTCCAACAAAAATATTGTCGGAATCTGCCCGGACAATGTTTCCGCTCAGTAAAAGGACTATGAAGAGGGGAATTGTTATTACAAATCGTTTTATCATATGTTTTCTGCGGCTGTTTTTTCAGAATTGCATTTTCCTGCCCTATACATCGTTAATATACATTATTGGAATCAGAATTGTCTACTCCGTTTAACGGCAGACTTGCATCTTCCCGGTTCTTCGATTATCATTCTTAAAAATACCGGAGGGGGATATGGCATTTCCGAAGCTTTTGATCTTTGATATGGATGGACTGCTCTTTGATACGGAGCGGATGTTTATGAACCTGCGTGCAAAGGTTCTTGAAAAGCACGGCTATGTTCACCGCGAGGAAGACTATCTCCGTACTGTCGGGACCGCCGGCGATCTGCTGTATCAGATCCTTGAAGAAATCTATGGGCCGGAATATCCGATCCAGACGATCACGCAGGAAACCCGGATGCTCCAGAAAGCTTATATCCGTGAACACGGTCTTCCGGTCAAACCGGGCATTTCAGATCTTCTTAAGTGGGCCGCCGAAAGGGAAATCCCATGCTGCGTGGCCTCCTCTTCCCAGGCGGAATTTGTTGATGAATTCTTAAAGATCGCCGGAATCCGCGATTTCTTTTCCTCCCTGATCGGAGGAGATCAGGTCACCCATGCAAAACCTGACCCTGAGATCTTTCTGTCCGCCTGTGCATATAACAAAACAAAGCCCTCCGACGCACTCGTGCTGGAGGACTCTGAAAACGGTATTTTAGCTGCGTCTAACGGGGGCATTCCCGTCATCTGTATTCCGGATCTTAAAGTTCCAAAAGAAGAGGTCCTCTCAAAAGCAGAAGCCGTCTTTGAAACTGCTGCGCAGGTCATTCCATGGCTGGAGACCCGATGATCCGGAAATTCAGATCTCAGTCTTTGATCTCATTTACAAGGTTGATCATCTCGATCGCGGAGCATGCAACATCATATCCTTTGTTGCCGGCTTTTGTTCCCGCACGCTCGATTGCCTGCTCAATATTGTCCGTTGTTACGATTCCAAACAGCGCAGGTACGCCGGTCTTAAGACCAACAGCCGCGATCCCCTTTGCAGCCTCATTGCATACAAGATCATAATGTGTCGTGGCTCCGCGGATCACTGCTCCAAGGCAAAGGATCGCATCATACTTTCCGGACTCTGCCATCTTCTGAGCAATAAACGGAATTTCAAATGCGCCCGGAACCCAGGCAACATCGATATTATTATCTTCGACGCCATGTCGAATCAGTGCATCCTGTGCCCCGCCGACAAGTTTGGAAACGATAAATTCATTAAACCTTGCCGCTACGATTCCGATCCTGACCTGTCCGGCTACAACTTTTCCTTCTAATACTCTCATGTTTTTATCCTCCGATTTATTTATCACAATTTCGCTTCACTTTATTTTATTCATAGTTGGTCATATGTTCCATCCGCTCCTGCTTCGTTTTCAGATAACGATAGTCATATTTCTGGGCAGGGATCTGGATCGGAACTCTTTCCACAATTGAGATTCCGTAGCCTGCAAGGCCGGTGATCTTTTTCGGGTTGTTCGTAAGAAGCCTGAGCTTCTTCGCCCCGAGATCCCTCAGGATCTGGGCACCGACTCCGTACTCCCGGAGATCCGGCGCAAATCCAAGCTTGATATTTGCTTCCACGGTATCATAGCCCTGTTCCTGAAGTTCATAGGCTTTCAGCTTATTGATCAGACCGATTCCTCTTCCTTCCTGCCGCAGATACAGAAGGATTCCTCTTCCTTCCTCCGCGATCTGCTGCATGGCCTGATGGAGCTGATCGCCGCAGTCACACCGGCTGGATCCGAAGACATCTCCTGTCAGGCATTCGGAATGAACTCTGCAGAGGACCGGCTCGCCGTCAGCAACATCACCCATAACAAGGGCAACATGATGATCTCCGTTCAGGACATTCTCATATCCCATGATCTCAAAGTTTCCATACTTCGTCGGAAGCTTTGCGTCCGCTTCTCTTCGGACAAGACTCTCATTCTTTAACCGGTATTTGATCAGATCGTCGATCGTGATCACGGTCAGATTTTTTTCTTCCGCAAATTGAAGAAGCTCCGCGGTCCGCATCATCGTCCCGTCCTCACGCATGATCTCGCAGCAAAGGCCGGCCGGTTTCAGACCTGCAAGCCGCATCAGATCGACAGTTGCCTCGGTATGTCCGTCACGAACCAGGACTCCGCCTTCCTTTGCCCGGAGCGGAAACATATGCCCCGGTCTTCGAAAGTCCGATGGTTTTGCATTTTCTTCTACTGTTTTCAGCGCTGTGATCGAACGCTCTGCTGCAGAGATTCCTGTCGTGGTATCCACATGGTCGATAGAGACAGTAAACGCCGTACAGTGATTATCCGTGTTGACACTTACCATCTGCTCCAGCCCAAGCTTATCGCAGAGTTCTCCGCTCATCGGCATGCAGATCAGCCCCTTTGCATCGGATGCCATAAAATTGACATTCTCTGTTGTTGCAAACTCTGCCGCACAGATCAGGTCCCCTTCATTTTCTCTTTCCGGATCATCGATGACCAGGATCACTTTTCCGTCTTTCAGATCAGCCAGCGCCTGATCGATCGTTCCGATTTCTTTTGCCATTTCTATTAACCTCCTGTTACTACTTAAAGCGCCGCGTCTAAAACCCATGCTGGCGCAGAAATTCTTCTGTCAGGGCACTTTGCCCTGTTCCGCCCTCTTTGGAACCCTGATACGGGCCAAGCAGTTTCTCCACATATTTTCCGATAATATCGCACTCCAGGTTTACAATGCTTCCCTGCTTTTTCTCACGAAGGGAAGTCACCTTCTGCGTATGGGGAATGATCGAGACCTGAAACTCCCGGTCGTTTACTGCTGCGACGGTCAGGCTGATCCCGTCGATCGTGATCGAACCTTTTTCCACAATATATCGAAGGATCTCTTCTTTCGCCGCCACCGTATACCAGACTGCGTTATCATCCTGCCGGATCCCTGTGATCGTTCCGGTCCCGTCGATATGACCCGATACGATATGTCCGCCGAACCGTCCGTCCGCCGGCATCGCCCGCTCTAAATTCACACTGCTTCCCGGAACAAGGTCTCCTAAACTGCTCCTGTTCAGTGTTTCCGGCATCGCATCAGCCGTAAAGTAGCCTCCTCCGAGCCCTGTTACTGTAAGGCACACGCCGTTCACTGCGATACTGTCTCCGATCTTTGACCCCTCAAGTACCGTATGGCATCCGATCGTCAGAACGCAGGAGCGGCTTCCCCACTGAAGATTCTGAAGCGTTCCCATTTCTTCTACTAATCCTGTAAACATATCTCTCCTCTGTCTTTTTCTGATCAGCTTTTCTTTGGATAGCCTGTGATCCTCAGGTCTTCTCCGATCGGCTCCGCTTCCATGTTCTCAAGAAGGATCGCATCGCTCATCTTAAGAGCTCCTTCTCCTCCGACCGGAGTCGGAGCTTTCTCGCCGCCAATGATCTTTCCGGCTAGATAGACCTGAACTTTGTTTACAATTCCTGCCTTGAAGGCCGCTGCGTTCAGTTTTCCGCCGCCTTCAAGAAGGATGCTGTCGATCTTTTTCTCTCCGAGGCGTTCCATCAGTTCCTTCAGATCGACCTCCTCGTTTCCGGATGTCCGGATCACTTCTATTCCAAGCGCTTTCAGCGCTTCTTCTTTTTTCTCATCCTGTTCATTTCCTGCTTCTTTTGCACATGCGGCAATGATCGTCGGTATCTCCTTCGCCGTCTGTACGATCTTACTTTCAAGCGGAGTATGCAGATGGGAATCACAGATGATCCGGACCGGATCAACCCCATCTTCGATCCTGCAGTTCAGCATCGGATCATCCGCAAGAACCGTTCCGATCCCGACCATGATCCCAGAGCAGTATTTTCTCAATTGCTGTACTTCTGATCTTGCTGCCTCGGAACTGACCCATTTCGAATCTCCTCCGGCACACGCGATCTTGCCATCCAGTGACATCGCAAACTTCGAGAGCACAAACGGGGTCTTACTTGTTATAAAGTGGAAAAACACTTCATTCATTTTAAGGCATTCTTCTTCCAGGATTCCGGTTATGACTTCGATCCCTGCGTCCTTCAGGATCTCAAGCCCCCTGCCTGCAACCAGAGGGTTTGGATCCAGGCTCCCGACGAAGACCCGCCCGATCTTCTTCTCGATAATGATTTCCGTGCAGGGAGGTGTTTTTCCATAATGACAGCAAGGCTCCAGCGTAACAAAAAGGTCTGCCCCTTCCGTATCTTCCGTACATTTCATCAGGGCGTTCCGCTCTGCATGGAACTGACCGTATTTTTCGTGGTATCCCTCACTGATCACTCTTCCG
Source organism: Parasporobacterium sp. (assembly GCA_017515535.1). Taxonomy (GTDB): domain Bacteria; phylum Bacillota; class Clostridia; order Lachnospirales; family Lachnospiraceae; genus RGIG5612. Next base: position 10,392 of record JAFWFQ010000064.1, read on the forward strand.
TCTTTGACAACAACGCAGCCCACCATCGGATTCGGAGATGTATATCCCCGCCCCAATTCAGCAAGCTCGATCGCGCGTTTCATATACTGTTCATTCAGGTTTCGTTCGGACAAAAAAATACCTCCGGAAAACTCCAGAGGCTGTTCTTGATCATAGAATTCAGATATCTAATAGATCTGACAAGAAACTTCTTCCATCCAGACTTTACTGTCGGCCTCGGAGTTTCACCGAATCGGCATTCTGCAGATACAGAATGTTCGCGGGCTGTACCGCCGGTAGGGAATTTCACCCAACCCTGAAGTTTTGTATTCATAATTCTTATATTGTCGAAAAAAAGTATAACACCGGTGAAGCTTCTATGCAACAGGAAATCAAACCGGCCCCACTTCTTATTTCCAGGTCGTGCGGTTAATGAAAAGCGGTCGGGATTTGGAATACATGATCTTCTGTCCCGTATAGATCCCGTAGTAGCCGGAAAGCCGGTAACTGACAGCTGCCGCGATCAGATACAACGGAAGGCCCTTGATCCCGAATAATTCAATACAAAGACAGATCGAGGCGATCGGACAATTCGTAACGCCGCAGAAAACACCGCACACGCCTAGCGCGGCACCCACAGAAGGATCCAGGCCGATCAAGGGAGCAAAGATACAGCCAAACGTTGCCCCGACAAAAATCGTCGGAATGATCTCGCCGCCTTTATAGCATGCACCAAGTGTCAGCGCTGTCATCAGCATCTTTAAAAGGAATGCATACCAGACCGCATGTCCGCTGACTGCATTCATGATCACGGGAATTCCCGCACCGTTAAAATCTGCCGAGCCGACACAGACTGTGATCAAAACAACTAACAGACCACCCGTTACGGCGCGCAGGTAGGAATTCGGAATAAATTTCTGATAATAATGTTCGGTCTTATGAAGCAGGATACAGAAGGCAATGCTGACGATCGCGCACATGATTCCAAGCCCGACTGTCTCCAACCCGTTCAGCCATCCGAACGAAGGAAAGTCGATTGCAGGATATGCTTCCGGCACATAGCCGATCAGCCTGGCCATGAGTCCCGCAGTCAAAGCAGAAACAACGCAGGGAACCAGCGCTGAATAATGGAGGATTCCGATACTGACAACTTCCATCGCGAAAACAGCCGCGGTCAGCGGGGTTCCGAACATCGCGGAAAAAGCGGCACTCATACCGCAAAGCGTCATGACGGTAACTTCTCTTTTACCAAGACGAAAGGCTTTCCCGAACCACATGCCGAGACTTCCGCCAATCTGGAGCGCTGCTCCTTCTCTTCCTGCCGAGCCGCCGAAGAAATGCGTGATCGCGGTTCCGACCGTGATCAGAGGCGTCATCTTAAGAGGCAGCTGCTCGTCAGAGGAGATCGACTCAAGGACGCGGTTCGTCCCTTTCGGGGAATAGGCTCCGAGAAGATGATAAAATCCGACAATGACAAGACCGCCTACCGGAAGAAGCAGGATCAGCCAGAGATGTTCTGTCCTGAAATCTGTGATCAGATTGATCAGAAGCGCAAAACCGGTTGCATAGGCTCCAATCCCCAGTCCTAAGATCACAGCAAACAAAAGATTTCTGAAAAAGGCATAGATATCAAAACCGACTGCCCTGAATTTTTCTTTACTGAATTCATGGACCTGATCCTTTTCCGTAACCTTAAACCGCTCCGGTTCTTCAATTGTCGCCTTCTTGTTTTCCTCCATAGCGACGACATTATAACACAAAAGTTCATGCAGTGGGAGAATCAGTCCGGATCCGACTGATAAAAAACGGGAGGACCGGCGATCCGGTCCTCCCTGAGTACGTAAAATGAATTACAAATGTTAGAATTTTCCGACTCTTGTCAGTTTCTTTGGCAGTTTCGGCATCTTGCCTTCAACTACAACAATTGCTTCTTCGTCGCATGCGTCTACGCACTTGCCGCAGCTCTCACACATATCCTGGTCGATCATGTGGATAAAGCCTTTCTTTCCTTCGATTGCCATCTCATCACACTCATCAAGACAGTCCATACATCCGGTACATTTATCCGGAAGGATAACATAAGTTGCACCCTTCTGGAAGCAAACATCTGCCGGGCAGGTCTTTCTCTTGATATGCGCATCAAATTCAGAAGCAAAAAGAGCGAGCGCATCGATCAGTGGCTGTGGCATTCCCTGTCCATACGGGCAGTAAGAACCCATTTTGACAAGTTCACCGACCTCAGTGATCATAACAGGATCGCCGGCTTTTGCTTTACCGGAAACCATTTCCTCCACGATCGTCTTGAACTGGAGCGTACTCTCACGGCACATGACGCACTTGCCGCAGGAGAACTGCCATGCAGCGTTCATGTGCTTGATCATGAAATCAACGATGCAGGCACTGTTCGGGATCACTGTCACGGAGTTAAATAACTCATCAACAGTAACTTCCATATCCGCTGCCTCCGTCGGAGAAACCATTCTTCCCTTAAGGCCGCCCAGAAGGACTCCCTTCGCGTCAGATGTATCGATTGCATCTCCGAGTTTCGAACCGACCGCGATCTCCTTAACCTCTCCGTTGATCGTGATATGCTTGATGCTGAAGTCGTTCTTTCCAAGCCAGTATGCGTTTTCCGGGAGGATCACAGCAATTTCTCTGTCCTCATAGATCGCCGCATAATCATCCTGGATCATCGGACGCGGAAGCTTTCCGAGGAACTGCTGCTGGCAGGAATACGGATTGTCACCTGTCGGAGTTTTGATTCCGAATTTAACTTCCCACTCAAATCCCGGATCAGCCATGCCTTCCGGAAGCAGTACCATGAATTTGTCCGCATTATTGATCTCGCCAAACTTTTCTACGCCGGCTTTGACATCATCAAGATGTTTTACCAGGAAGTGTTCCGCATTATTTGAATAGCAATCATCCTTAACACAGCTTAAAACGATAACCTTATTCATTAATTTGCACCTCCTTCATCTGATGTATAGTCATTCCAGAATTTCTGCGGAGCGATCTGTAACCTGAGGTCACACTGCAGACATCTTCCGGATTCACAATTCGCCTGATCGCAGGTAAAGCCTTCAGAAACCGGTGCGAAATCAAGTTTTCTTTCGGCTGCTTCACGTTCGGACATTTCATTTCTCGGAATATCAGCAAATCCTTCCACTTTTCCGATAAACGGATCTGCGGTGCGATCGACTAATTTTTCAATAATATTGCCGTCGCCGCCTAAGTACTTGTCCATTAATTCCGCTACTTCACGTCCGCCTGCAATTGCGTCGATCAGGAATCTTGTTCCTGTAATAACATCGCCTGCGGTAAAGACACCGTCTACTGAAGTTTTATATCCGCTCTTCTCTGTTGCCGGATCGATCGGATATCCGAACTTGTTCAGTGCAAGACCAAAGTCTTCCGTAAGACCGGTGACCTGGCCTGCCGCAAATACAATACTGTCACAAGGGATCACATAAGTACTGTCAGCGATCGGATCCTCTACCAGTGCTCTTGTATCCGGATCAAAGTAGAAACTGTTGATCTTATGAACCTGAAGACCGGTGACCTTTCCGTTCTCTCCGATGATCGCTTCGTTGGAATGGGAATCAAACAGGTTTGCTCCCTCTTCGAGCGCTAAGTCTCTCTCTTCCGGAGAAGCCTGGGAAGCATCCTTCTCAAGGCAGACAACGTTAACCGTCTTGCCCATACGGATCGCAGTTCCCGCAACGTCGAATGCAACGTTACCGCCACCGATAATATTCACCGTATCTCCAAGGTCGATATCAAGCCCAAGTCTCTGTGCCTGAAGGATCTCCAATGCGGAATAGACCTGTGGAAGATCCGAACCCGGAAGGTACATCAGCTTCTTTCCGATGCTGGTTCCGATTGCAACTAACACAGCGTCAAAATCTTTCTTGACATCATTGACATTTGTTACCGGGCTGTTGCAGATGATCTTAACTCCGGAATCCTCAATGACTTTGATCTCATCTAAGACTGCCTGTGTCGGGATTCTGTATTCCGGCATTCCGCTTGTCATATGACCGCCGGGGATCTGTTTGGATTCGAAAACAGTGACATCGTGTCCCTTTTTGTTAAGATAGTATGCAGCTGTAAGACCACATCCGCCGCCGCCGATAACAGCAACTTTCTTGCCGGTTCTCGGAGCCACAGTCTGGTATTTTTCTTTCCAGCTCTGGGTCTTATCATTTTCTGCAGCATATCTCTTCATGTTTCTGATCGAAACAGGGCTGTTCAGATCTTTATGCTTACATCCGTCCTCGCAGCGGTTGTTGCAGACAAGACCTAAAGCATGAGGGAACGGAACCTTTTCACGGATGATCGCTACTGCCTTATCGCAGTCACCCTCATTGATCGCGCGGAGATAACCCGGGATATCAATATGTGCAGGGCATTCTGCCTGACAAGGGATCAATGCCTGCTCACGAGGAAGATCCTCTCTGAAGACACCGACTTTGTCACGGATCGAACCGGTCGGACATACTTCCACGCAGGCTCCGCAGAATCTGCAGTCCGCTTTCGCGAGGCTTTCCCCATCGATGACGACCTGCATTCTTCCGTCAACCTTTGCAAATTTCAGAGCGCCGACGCCTCTTAACTCGCCGCAGGCACGTATGCAGCGTCCACAGAGGATGCAGCGGAACATTTCATGCAGCATAAGAGGATTCGTCTCGTTCGCCGTCGCACGGATCTTAATATCTCTCAGATCACGGCCTGTATCGCCGACATACTGGGAGATCGAAGCCAGCTGGCACTTTCCGTACTTCGGGCATCCGGTACACTCACTTGGATGTGTTTTGAACATAAAGTCACAAGCCAGCTTACGGATCTTCTCCGCGTTCTCGCCTTTTGTATTAATGACCATGCCCTCTTTCACTTTTACGGAGCAGGCTGTTACTACTCCATCGACGCCTTCCTGTTCTACAACACAAAGGCGGCAGCCGCCATTTGGTTTCAGATCTTCATGATAGCAAAGATGCGGAATATAGATTCCGTTTTCAAGTGCTGCTTCAAGGATCGACTTGCTATCTTCTGATATGATCTGACGGCCGTCAATTGTCAATTTAACCTGAGCCATTTTTTTACTCCTTGTAAATAATACTTTTACTCCTCGCAATACTCAGCAACGCCCTGTCCTGCAAAACGTCCGGTATTTACGCAATATCCCATTGTATTGCCCGGAAGTAAGAACATGTAGCTGTCACCATAGATCGTGCAAGTATCTGTTCCTGCAGCATAGAATCCAGGAATTACGTTCCAATCATCATCAAGAACTTCGCAGTTTTCGTTGATCTTGATTCCGCCGAGTGTTCCATATCCTGACGGACGGAAGAGGCCTGCATAGAAAGGACCTTTCTTGATCGGCTTCATAAACTTCTGCGGTTTGTAGAACTGAGTATCCTGGCTGTCGCACATATCGTTGTATTCTTCTACTGTCTCAAGGAAGTTATCAACATCGATACCGCACTTCTCAGCAAGTTCTTCCAGAGTATCCGCAATCACAACATCCGGGTTGTTCGGATCATTCATGATATCCTGGCATGCCTGCTCGAAATCATCGATGTCAGATACATGGTGAACAAAGTTGACAACGTCAAGACCTTTCTTCTTATAGGTCTTGATAATAGAGCTGTCGATGATGGAGAATCCGATCGCGCCCTTCTGGATCTGAATCGCGTTTCCTGTAAAGGTCGTGTTCTGCATCTGCTCTTCGTTGATGAAACGTTTACCCTGAACATTGACTAAAAGGTTCGGCTGCATGAATACGACCGGTACAGACTGTACGCCCATGTCAGAGCTCGGAAGAATATAAATCTTCTCAACAGTCATTTCCGTCGTTGCTGCGCCTGCTGCGATCGCCATCTTGATTCCTTCACCCTTAAGTCCCGGGATTACGATGTTGAAGAGGTCCTTGCCGAAGGTGTAGCCCATGCACTCTTTCATGTATTCCGGAGAATCGCCGGCACCACCGGTTGCAACTACGACTGCCTTGCAGTCAACATGAATTTCTTCACCGTCTTTATCGACTGCGTTAACACCGCAGATCTTGCCGTCTGCGTCTCTTAAGATTTCTTTTGCAGGAGTCTCATAGAAGAATTCAGCTCCGTTTTCCTGTGCTCTGTCAAGCATTGCCTTGTTCATGATCGCTCCGCCGTTTCTTCCGATTCCGCCGTTAACAGCTACGATATGCCAGGTTGCTTCAGACTTCGGGAAATACTTGTATGCACCTGCAAATTCAACGCCGAGGTCCTCTAACCATGCGATCGTTCCTGCAGAAGCTTCAAAATATTTCTTGACCATGTTCGCGTCAACTCTCCAATGGGTATACTCCATAAACATTTTGAAAGCGCGCTCTACATCGATGTCAACCATCTGATCCTGCTGATGTCTTGTTCCGATACCAAGAGGACCCATGCCCATGTTTGCCGCACCACCGGAAACATTCTGTTTCTCAAATGCGATGACTTTCAATCCTGCCTCAGATGCCTCTACTGAAGCTGCAAGACCTGCAGGGCCTGTTCCGATGATAACAACATCTGCCTGTAAGTTTTTCATAAAAATTACCTCCGTAAACTACTATTTTCTGCAGGTTGGAATCCCCCAAAGGTTCCAACCTGCATTTTTCGTGATTTTAATTATCTGTAATCGTATCCGTCATCCGTAAACTTCATGCCGAGTCTTTCGAACTGCTCTTCGATCTTCGCCGGAATGAACGGAACCTGGATCCAGGAATCATATTTTCCGCCGGTGTGGATAACATGTTTACCCTTGTTATCAACGTCCCAGCTAAGCGGCTCGAACCAGCCTTCACGGATATAGTTTCCTGCGATCTGGATACGAAGCTTCTGTCCTTTATGCCAGATACGGCTGGACGGAACGATTGCGATATCAACCGGAACGACCTCGCCTTCCTGAAGCTTGACTTCACGAAGCTGTGCCTGAACCGGCCAATACTTCTTCGTCTTCTTCTCATCAAGCTCACGGCGGGAGACTCTCATCTTGCCCCATGCACCCGGATGCGGCTCATTCAGTGTTAACCACGGGATCCAGTTGCCCTGGCTGTCTGCTTTCTGGATATTGATGAACATATCCATATCATCATAGCCTTCGCAGGAGACCCAAAGACGCAGCCACATATATCCGGTCAGCTCGGTGTCCTCGTTAAATGCCATATCAAATTCGACTCTGTCGATATAGCCGTCTTCTCTTGTTTCACCTTCATAAGATACAGATGCCTCAACTTCAACAGGCTCATCACGCATCGTCAGGTTCTCCGGATCGGACGCGTCAAGATAGTATTTCTTGTAGATCGTTCTCTTCAGCGGGAACTCATTCTCCGGACGTCTTACCTGGAAGTCATGATCCATTGCATCCATAACATCCAGTCTTACCTTCGGGGTCATTTCCCAGCCGTTGTGGATATCTTTCAGATAACGGTCATAGAACAGTCTCAGGTCGATCAGGTTCTCCGGTGAATAGGTATCCGGCCACTCAAACTCTCTGTGGGCGCGGAGCCATTTCAGTCTTGATTTACACTGAACATAAGCTCTCATGGATCCCGGAAGGTGGAAGTGGGACCAGCCAGCTGTCTGGTAAACAGGAATTCTGACCTTCTTGAAGTCAGCTACCTTGTCATTCCAGTATCCGTTACGGAACGGATATTTACGAGCCATAGCAACCTGGTCATCAACTCCGCCCATGCCTGTAACCTGAGCAGCGATAAACTCATTGAAGGAAAGAGCCGGAATACCACCCTCATACAGAGAATCTGCAAAGAGGTCTGTCGTGCTCTCCCACGGAGCGATACAAGCAAGGTGTGGAGGACATTCAGCTGCGATACCCCACTGATGCATAGCAACGCCGGAGTTACCTGTCATACCGATCTTGCCGTTGCACCATTCCTGTGTTGCCAGCCACTCTACGAAATCGTATCCGTCTTCTCTGTCCTGATGGGTAAACATATGGACATTGCCCTCGGAATGACCTGCGCCACGAACGTCAACGTTCGCTACCGCATAGCCATAGTAGCACCAGTAAGCCGGGTCAGAAGACTCGAATTTAGCCAGTTTTGAGACTGTGTGAGGCGGAACGCCCATGATCTGCCACTCGCTCATTCCATCGCCGGGTCTCTTACCGAACCAGCTCCAGGAAACGATGCAAGGAATCTTTTCTTTTAAGTCTTTCGGAAGGAAGATATCGGTATAGATCTTTGTACCGTCTCTTAAAACGCACTCAACATCCTGGTGGCAAATAATACCGGGAGCCGCTTCATACGTTCTCTGATTAAATGCAGGACAGAAACCCTGACCCATTCTTGCCATCGGGTCCTCTGCCTGGGAAAGGTCGATTTCTTCCTGATTGTCTACAGGTTTGCGGGCAACTCTGTAGATTGCTTCGATTTCTTCACCCTGGAAGACTTCTTTCAGTGTGAAAAATTGTCCATTGTCTGCCATAAATTTTTCCTCCATACAAAATTTTTTACCAGTAAAAAAACTGTAAGATAACTACATCAGGTAAGCGTTGCATACACTATGCCTAATTTATACTTTATTATAAAAAAAGCGCCCGTTTTTTACAACGGACACTTTGTTTCTATTTGTTGATTTTATAATTCATACTCAGAATAAAACGGACGCTGCGGGTTTACGCTTCCCATGCGATTCCCTGCACCTTCGTCCTGACCGCGCTCTTCTCGATCCCCAACGCGATCGCAAGCTCTCCAAAGAGCTTATCTTCAGCCATACTGAAGTACCTTTCATCGCTGGCAGTTACTTTTTTCCCTTCTGCCAGCCGAATTTTTTTACGGGTGTAAATTGTTTTTAAAATACTGACGAACTCTCTGCAATCGCAGCTTCTCATCGTCGCCTTATAACACTCTTCTCTCTTTTTTTCGTCTGTGATCACTAATAGATCAATCTCTGGAATTTCTTTTAATAGTTTCTCTGCTTCTTTCTTTGACATGACCGGACGCATCACGACTTTATCGTTATCACAAGGGGTAAAAATCCGGCTGTTTTTCGAATAATAAGGGAGTAAAGTATAATACTCTTTATTATCCGATACCCCAGCTAAATCCGGCTTGCCTATTTTCTCTACTTTGCATACACCTGTGTTGCCATAGACAATCAGATCTCCAACTTTGAACACAAAATCCTCCTTTCCTCAAAATTTCCTCAAAAATAATATCAGTCTGAACTTTACTGTAACACAAAAAAGGAAAAAATGTAAGGGGGTTTTCGCTTAAAACAAGGGTTTTTCAAGGTTTTTGGAGTTATAAAAGGCGTTGGATTCCCAGATATTTGCGCTCTTTAATTCAGCCACGGAACGAAGGCAAGTGCCACCGCGATCACGATCGCCGGAAGCATGTTCGCGACCGGGATCTTTTTGTCCCGGATCAGGTTCAATCCGACACAGAAGATCAGAATATTTCCAACCATGGAAAGATCCTGAAGCGCAAGGTCTGTCATGATCGGCATGATCAGTTTCGCGAGAACTATGATGACGCCCTGAAAAAGAAACACAGGGATTGCGGAAAAGATTGCCCCCTTGCCGAGGGTACAGGTCATAATACAGATCGTGATAAGGTCTATGATCCCTTTCATGATCAGGATCGAATAGTCATGGAACATGGCATCATTGATCGAACCGATGACCGCCATCGCTCCGATGCAGATCGTGCAGGACGCAGTAATAAAAGCATCCGTAAAGCCATTATCATTCGTGCTTTTTGTTTTCTTTTTCAGCCAGTCCCCGAATCTTCCAATCTGTTTATCCAGATCGATCAGGGAACCGATGATCGTACCGACAGCCATGGAAATTACGATCAGCAGGGCCCGCTGCGTATCAAATCCGCCGCCCTCTGCCGGTACCAGCATTTTCGCAATTGCTCCGCCGGCGCCGATAAACATGACCGTGATCCCGTTACAGATCAGAAGCGCTTTCTGGACTCTTTCCGGTATCAGCTTTCCGAACAATAATCCAATGATACCGCCGACGATAACCATTGCTGTATTGATAATAGTTCCTAATCCTATCATTTCTCTGTAAAATCCTTGTATAAAGCATCCGTGACCAGTTGTCCGATCAGGGCATACCCTTTTTCCGAAAGGTGGATATGGTCAAGGCTGAATAATTCTTTCCTCGCAAACATCCCTTCCGGTGTTTGTCCGCTCCCCTCATAGACCAATGCTTCGACTCCGCTGTAAAGATCGATCAGAGGGACTTTTTCCTGTTCCGCGATTTTGGCAATATAATCATTTGCGTCTGAAAACGCCTTTGTATAGGGCTCGTCAGGGAAAAGCGGATAATTTGCAAGATAAAGGATCTTCCCTTTCTCTCTCAGTGCTTTGATATTTTTTTCAAACATTCCTTCGATCGGAAAATCAAAGTAAAAATTATTTCCCCCGAAAAACAGGATCACTATATCCGGATCGCAGCTGATCCGTTTATAGCTCTCCGCAGTGATCCAGTCCCCGCAGATCCCGTCATTAAAGGTAGTAACAGAAACCGCAAGACCGTCTTCTTTCAGCCTCCGGTTCAGTTCGGTCTCAAGGACCTCCGGATAGGAAGGGTCGCTTTGATATACGCTTGAAATATAGATCCCGTAATCTTCAAAAAGCTGGCCGCCGTCATCGATCCCGGTCGTAACTTCTCCGGTTTCTACCTGCTCTTTTAATTCTCTGCTCTCGTACATCCCCCACGTAATGGAATCGCCGAGACAATCGATGACCAGATCTTTTTTCGTATTTAACAATTCCCTTATCTTCGGGGCATTGTCTTTCATATCTGTCTTCCTTTGGCCGGTCAGTACAACGACAAGGATCCCTGCCGCGATAATGACCGCGGCAATAATAATAAGGAATCCTATATATCGATTCGTTTTCTGTTTCATATTTTGAAAACTCAGCTGTTTACACTGTTTTCGTCCTGCTTTTCAGAAGTCTCCAGAACTTGAATACTTTCGTCTTCTACTCTTCCGGAAAGATCGCTGTAGTTGGAAGCTCCGCTTGCAACCAGTACTCCGTTTTCATTAAACAGATCGATCCGTACGACCGAGATATTCTTTCCCCGCTTGATGACATCTGCCTTTGCTGTAAGCACCCTGGTTCCTTTCGTCGGGCGAAGAAAATTCATGTTAGAGCTAAGGGTCGTCGGAAGAACATCAAGGGTTCTTGTCGCAAATCCTCCAATTGTATCCGCTATGGAAAAAAGGAGTCCGCCGTGAAGTCCGCCGCCCGGATTCAGGTGGTGTGGCTGGATCTCAATTTCTCCTTCCGCGTGGCCTTCTTCAAGTGATGTTAATTTAATTCCGATATAGTCAATAACGCCAACGGAACATGCAAGCATCAATTCTTCTTTGTTCATCCGTCTTTACTCCGCTGTTTAAAATTCGAACTTATGTCTGAAAAACTCTTCCAGTTCATCGATCTTGACACGTTCCTGCTGCATCGTATCCCTGTCGCGGACGGTAACGCAGCCGTCTTCTTCCGAATCAAAATCGTAAGTAATGCAGAACGGAGTTCCGATCTCATCTTCTCTGCGGTATCTCTTACCGATCGTTCCGCGGTCATCAAAATCACAGTAATAGTACTTGCTTAACTGTGCGTAGATCTTTTCCGCAGGCTCATTCAGTTTCTTTGAAAGAGGAAGGACTGCGATCTTGACCGGTGCGAGCGCCGGTGAAAAGCGCATAACGGTCCTGACATCTCCGCCCTCAAGTTCTTCTTCATCGTAAGCGCTGCAAAGGAATGCAAGAACGACACGGTCCGCGCCAAGCGACGGCTCGATTACGTAAGGGATATATTTCTCTTTCTTCTCATCATCAAAGTATTCCATCGGTTCTCCGGAAAACTCCTGATGCTGGGAAAGGTCATAATTTGTTCTGTCTGCGATTCCCCAGAGTTCGCCCCAGCCGAACGGGAAGGTAAACTCGATATC
>JAFWFQ010000065.1 GCA_017515535.1 Parasporobacterium sp.
CCCTGATTTTTGTCAGAATATAATTTAAAAAAGCTAAATAATAATACTGGTTTTAGGAATCTGAACGATCAAAGGAATATCCTTCGCCTCACAATAGTTTGCCAGTTTAAAGAAGACAACTTCTGTTTTCTCTACCAGACGCGGCATCCCGACGACCGGTTTTGTCAGCGGGGAAAAGAAGTTGTCCCAGTGAAGCGGGATGACAAGCTCTGGCTCCAGTTTTTCAATGGTCTCTGCAAAGAAGGTCTTCTCCGTTGCTTTATCCGCTTTCTGGAGCCCGGCAACACCAAGGAAGAGAACATCCGCCTTATAGCCGTCCATCTGGCCTGTGATATAATTGAAACTCGGACGGATCATATAACGCTTCCCCTGTGCCTCAACATAGAAGTCAAAGGAACCGCCTTCTTTATAATTCCGGAGCTTTGCCGGCTGCCTGAGCGGTTCGTCGATCGTCTGCCCAAGATCATTATTCAGGATCGTTGGTTTGGAATGGATCGAAGGGATTACTTTGATCGTATAGCCGCCTACTTTGAACGTCTCGTTGTAGTCAAAGAGAACCAGCCTGTCTTCCGGGACATCTCCGCCTCTTGCGACATTGAGCGCGGAACTGCTTCCATAGATTTCAGCTCCGCATTTGTTTGCAATGTACGGTGCATCCATGACATGATCATGATGAGAATGCGAAACAAAAATAGCCCGAAGCCGGTCGATCTTGTGAGTTTTGATCATCTCGTCTACAAGTTCCGTATTTGTCGGTTTTTTCCCCAAAATGTATTTGGGCAGAGAAGGCCGGGTCAGGTGGGCATCAAACAGGATCTGGTCTGTTCCGTCGTCAAAAAGAAGTGTTGTGGTTCCGAAAAAAGTGATCTTCATATTATCCTCCAGAGTCGTTATTATTTTCGGCCGTCATAGTTTTCCAGGAAAGAATGCTTTATTCCACCGGTTTTGTATTCCGGGAAAGTATCAAGGCAAACCGCGTGAATACTGTTAAAAATATTTTTCTCAAGATACGGATTTGTCTTTCTCAGTTCCCGGATCAGGAATTTGATCTCCTGACGCTTGGAATCGCCAATTCCGTCTCCGCTTGTATCCCGTTTTTCGGTAAAGCGGCAGGCACATTGGAGAAACTCCAGATTGTTATAATCCCGCCAGGCAATGATAGCGTCTTCATGAATACAGTAAAGCGGCCGAATCAGTTCCATCCCTTCGAAGTTGGTACTGTGCAGCTTCGGCATCATCCCCTGGAGCTGGGCTCCGTAGAACATTCCCATGACGGTCGTCTCTATCACATCGCTGAAGTGATGACCAAGGGCGATCTTGTTACAGCCGAGCTCTTTTGCTTTTGCGTATAAATGGCCGCGACGCATCCGTGCGCAGAGATAACATGGGTTATCTTCCGTATTGTTTGCGACATCAAAAATATTGCTCTCAAAAAAACGGACCGGAATCTTAAGAAGGTCTGCATTCGCCTCGATTTTTTTGCGGTTGCGTTCACTGTAGCCCGGATCCATAGACAGAAACTCCAGCTCAAAAGAGACTTCGCTGATTTTTTGGATCATCTGGAGCAGTTTTGCCATCAGCATCGAATCTTTTCCACCGGAAATACAGACGGCGATTTTATCACCTTCCCGGATCAGTTCGTATCGTTTCAGGGCAGTAACAAACGGCCCCCAAAGTTCTTTGCGGAATTTTTTGTTGATACTTCGCTCGATGAGTTGATGGGGTTCTAATTCCCGTTTCATGGGGTATATCATAAGTCATCGGTCAGGATTCATCAAGTTTTTGATCCAGGCTCCATGTGGGAACGGGGTTGGAAATTAAAAAATAAGGATTGACCAGATCCGTTATTTTTTGTATAAAAAGCAGGTAATGCTTTTTTTAAAAAGAAGATTGGAGATTGATCATGAATGACTTGACGGTTGTTTGTCTGGATATGGAAGGTGTTCTGGTACCGGAGATCTGGATTGCTTTTTCAGAAGCGACGGGAATTCCGGAATTAAGACGTACAACAAGAGATGAGCCGGATTACGATAAACTTATGAAATACAGGATCGGGATCTTAAAAGAACATGGCCTCGGCCTGAAAGAGATCCAGGAAACGATCGGAACGATTGACCCGATGCCGGGTGCAAAAGAGTTTTTAGATGAACTGCGTCAGATCACCCAGGTCCTGATCTTAAGCGATACATTTACCCAGTTTGCCGGACCGTTAATGAAAAAGCTCGGATATCCGACCCTTTTCTGCAATACACTGGAAGTCGCAGATAACGGGGAGATCACCGGTTACCGGATGCGGATCGAAAAATCGAAACTCGCTACGGTCAAGGCGCTCCAGTCGATTGGATTTGAAACGATTGCTGCAGGAGACAGCTTTAATGATCTCGGTATGATTGAAGCAAGCAAGGCCGGATTCCTTTTTAAGACAACGGACCAAATCAAAAGAGACTATCCGCAGTATCCGGCGTTTGAAGAATATGATGAATTCTTGGCCGCGATCAAGGCTGCGCTTTAGAGGTCTCTTCTGACTCTGTTCTTACTTTGCGGTTTTGGTTTTAATTCGGTGTCTGTTCCGGTATTTTCCGGAACGGCACCGGTTTTTTTATTTGTGTTCTGACCGCTCTTTTCCGGTGTGGATCGTTCTTTTGTTTTCGGTTGATTCTTATTCGGATCTTTCTTTCCCGGAGAAGGTTCGCCGGTCCTATTTTTCTTGCGTTTACGAAGGATAAGGATCAGGACGATCACAGCAGCCAGGACGACAACTCCTCCTGCAATCAGGAACGGAAGATAAGGAATCCTTTTTTTCTCCTTCGGAATAAAGATAAAGCTTCCTCCGTCTTCTAATTCAAAAACAATATACTCTCCGTCCCGCTGGTAAGACAGGCTTCCGGCCAGGGTATAAGCGGCCGGATCCGCTTTATAAAGATCTCCGTCCATCTCTGTACGGAAGCGGACCGTAAGATGATCTGTCCCGGCATAGTTTTTCGATCCGGTCAAAGAAAGCGTATAGGCGGAAGGCACAAAGTCTTCTTCCATTGTAAAGATATCTTCCAGAGCGGAAAGTTCTTTAGCGCTCAATCCCGCTGAGTCATCAAACTCACCTTCTACCAGAAAGGTCGGAACAAATTCTCCGGATCCGATCGTTGTAATATAGTTTTTCCATTCCCCCTGAACAGTCTGGCTGTAACGGATCCCGTCTTTTTCAAATTCGTCCCAGCACCAGTATTTTCCGTCAACCGGTTTGACAGAAGGAAGGCTGGTAACAGAACCGCCATACGGGATTTTTGTTTCTTCTATTTCTTCCCCGTCAACAATAAAGCGTATGGAAAGCGTCCTCATGCTTTCCGGAATTCCGTCAAGGGAAAGCAGCGCTTCATAGGAAACCGGCTCTGCGATCTCTGAATAACTGATCCCGTTTGCTCCGCCGATCGAATCGTTTACAAAAAGATTGCCGCTTCCTTCTTCTAATGTTCCTGCGACAGATCCGAGGAAAGCTCCTTCTGAATCGATCTCAGGGATCGAGATACACTGGTTGATCTCCTTTCCGTCTCCTGCGATCCCGCCGGCGTAGGATAGGGCAGATACTTTTCCGATGCTGCAGCAGGACTGGACTGTGCCCCTGTAAAGACCGCAGATCCCGCCGGAATAATCTTTTCCGGACGTGCTGTTTCCGCTGTTCTCGCAGGAAATGATCCCGCCCCGGCTTCCGTATCCTAAGATCCCGCCGGCATAGTCGTATTTGACTTTGCAATCTCCGCTGTTCTTACAATCGTAAACGGTAGCGCGGATAAACAGAGTCGTATCGGCAAAAAGAAGGTCGCCCGGAGAAACTGCCGGGTCTTCTTCCTGATCGATCGAGAGCTCTTTGGAAAGGTTTCCGATGATCCCGCCGGAACTGTAATCGGAAGAGATCATCCCGCTGTTTTGACAGGATGTGATCATTCCGAGATCCTGGTTTGTGATCTGGGCGGAGATATCTTCTTCTGTATCGATCTTTCCATCAAGAACATTCTGAACACTGCCCTGAAGGACTCCGAGTGAGGAAAGCGCCTCTTCAATACTGGAGCGGGCAAAACCGACATCTTCCGTTGCCTGGGATAGGAAGTCATTTGCGCTTTGTACAATTTCAGAAAGCCGTGCGGATGCATCCTCAAGAACGTAAGTGCTGTTTGCACCAAAATCCTGAAAACCGGTCGTAACGATCGAGGCAAGGTTCCGGAAATTTTCAGAGAGTCCGGAAAAACTTTCAGAGATCCAGGCAAAGTCGTCAAGACTGAATGAAAGCTGGGTCAGATAGTCCATAAGCTGTTCCATGATCGTCGGCCAGGTTGAAGTATCGGAGGTATCGAACTGGTCCAGGATCGCTTCGATCTGTTCAATAATCTCCCGGGATCTAGAGCTGGCTCCGCCCGGAAGATTGTCTTTAATATATAAGATCGTATTGCGGATCTCGGCGATATATCCTTTTGCTGTTTCGATCCAGCTCATTCCGGAGAACAGCGAGGAAACCTGTCCGGAAAGATCCTGAGAAAAGGAATTGACGAGGCCCAGAGTATAAGAGAGCCCGGTTGCTCCGTTGTTGATCGCGTTCTGGATCGCTGCCGAGGCAGCGGAAAGCTGGCCGGAAAAACCGGTGATGGAATTGTCGAGAAGATCCATCGCGTTTTCTCCGTATTCCATACGGAAGCAGGGCTCCATCTGTCCTGCGATCCCGCCGCAATCTCTTCTTCCGGCAATTTCACCGGAATTGCTGCATCCGCTGAGGAATCCTTTGCTTATTCCTGCGATTCCGCCGATATTGTACCCGGTGTGCAGATATCCGATTTTGCCGGTGTTAATACATCCTGTAAGAACAGACTGGTTCCTGCCGGTGATGCCGCCGATATTTGTCGCGTTTTCATTCGCTTCAAGGTTGATCTCTCCGTGGTTCGTGCAGTTTTCGATCGTGCCGGAATTTTCTCCCGTGATTCCGCCGCCCAGGAAAGATACGCTGATCTTTGTGTCAGAGGTACAGGAAGAAATGGTTCCGTAATTGATTCCTGCAATTTCGCCGGCTAATTCATATCCTTCCAGGATTCCGTAGGTGCGGCAGTTTTCAATTGTTCCGTTATTCTTCCCGCAGAGAATTCCTGTTTCTTTCCGCTCGCCGGATGTTTTAAGATATGCCATGACCGTGAGATCCCGGATAGATGCCTCTTCTCCGAGGATCCGGAACAATCCTATCGTATCGGTCTGAACATCCGCAAAGAAGCCGCTGATCGTATGCCCGTTTCCGTTGAAGGAACCACAAAAGATCGGAACAAGAGGATCCTTGGTATTGTTCAGAGTAATATCATTTGTTAATTCCACAGACAGTCCTTGCGAATAGGAATCCAGCCGGCATTTTTCCGCAAAGGAATTCCATTCCTCAGCGGAGGAGATCGTAACCGTTCCTTCGTCCGCACTTGCCGCAACAGGGAAGAGGGAAAGGAGGAGGGCAAAGACCAGAAGGATGACTGATAAGGTTTTAGCTTTCTTTTTCATGAGAACCTCCCCTGATCAGTTTTTTCAGATCAAATGTCGTCTTTTTCATAAATTTATTTCCAAGCAGCAAGATCTGCGGAAGTGCGGTAAAGACAAGGATCACGGACGTCAGTGCTCCGCGTCCTACGGCAAGACCGATCGAACCAACATAAAGGTCCGTTGTAAAGCCTGCTATAATAAAACCGGCCGCCGTCATAATGATTCCCGAGGTCAGGATCGTCGGGAAACTTTCGTCGACGGCTTTCGCCATCGCTTCTTTCGGCGGAAGGGTCTCCTGTGCATTTGAAAAACGGTTGTACAGAACGATCGCATAATCGATCGTTGCGCCCATCTGGATCGCGCTTACGATGAGGTACGTGATAAAGAATATATTGTTCCCCATAATATAAGGGAATGAGAAGTTGATCCAGATACTTCCCTGAATGACAAAAATCAGAAGGATCGATGCACCGAAAGAGCGGAAGGTAAACAGCAGAACAAGGAAAACGAAAACAATCGTCAGGATCGAAACAAGCCAGTTGTCGGAAGCATAGGAGTTCTCCAGATCCCGGGCGCTTGTAATATCTCCGATAACGAGGACATCGTCACCGTATAATTCTTTTGCAGCGGTATCGATCTTATCGACCAGCTCATAGCTTTCCTTCCCTTCGACCGGAAGTGTTGAGGTAACGACCATACGGACATAGTTTTTGCCACGAAGCTGCTTCAGCGCATCCTCGAGCATTCCGCGCATTTCATCCAGCGTCGCTTTCTGATCCGCATCCAGTGTTACGATTCCATCATCGATCCGTTCAAGAAGAAATTCCATCATATCAAGAAGGGGAACAGAGTAAGATTCCCGTTCGCCGAGGATCGGCTGGTACTGTTCATGTTCATACCCGTAAAGTGCATAAAGGAGCTTGGCGGTTTCGACATCAACGCCGATCAATTCGGAAAAATCCCTGGCGGTATACGGATCTGTCAGCATCCTTCCGTCTTCGATCTCGATATTGGAAAGACCGAGCGCTGTCTTGACCTCCGGGAGCGCGGACACTTTTTGTAAAAGGACTTTTTCCTTTTTATAATCCCCGACCGGAACAAGGATCGCAATATTACTCGTTGATTCAAAGGTATTATGGATCCGCTCATTGATCCGGTCCTGCTCGGAATAAACGATCCGGTCCGTTCCCTGATCGGAAAAAGAATAATCTGTTTTTGAGGAAAGGATGATCGAAACAGGGATAAGAACAGCAAAAATAATCAAAAGGATCGGTTTTCCGTTCGCAAGGAAATTACCCCAGCGCCGAATGCTCGGGACAAGAGATTTGTGTCTTGTTTTCAGAAGCGGTTTGTAGAAGACCATGATCAGGCCGGGCATAAGAAGGAATACAGTAAGAAGACTGCAGACGATACCTTTGATCAGAACGATTCCGAGATCAAAACCAAGACGGAACTGCATCAGGGTCATTGCGAAAAGCCCGGCGATCGTAGTAAGGCTTGAGGCACTGATCTCGATGATCGAGCTGGCAAGAGAATCGATCAGGGCCGGCTTGACCTCCCCGCGGGAAGCATACTCATCTTGAAACCGGTGACAGAAGATGATCGCATAGTCGATCGCAAGTGCAAGCTGCAGGATCACGGCAATCGTATGGGTGATCGAAGAGATCTCGCCGAACCAGTAATTGGTCCCCATGTTCAGGACCGCCGCGACAATGAAGACGATAAACATTATAACGACTTCAAAATAGCTTTTTGAGGTAAAGATCATGACCGCGATGATCACAATGACCGCCAGAAGCAGGATCAGCCCCATTTCCTTCTGAAGCTTGGCAACATAGTCCCTTAAAATATCACTATAGATACTGATATCATACTGTTTCAGTTCTTCCCGGATCTGATCGAGCGTAAGGGAAACGGTATCATCTTCGGCCGTTCCGGAAAAGGTTATGGTAAAAAGAGCAGCCGAAGAAGCGTAATGCTCTTTGGTATCATCAAATTCGACCGATGCAACGCCGTTGATTCCTTCGATTTTTTTCTGGAGTTCAAACGCGCGGTCCGGCGTAATATTCGAGACCATGACATTCGCCGAGGCGAGGGTGGAGAATTCTTCTTCCATAATAACGATTCCCCGCCGCGTTACCGTGTCGGCCGGAAGAAGAGCGGTGATATCTTCATTGATCCTGACCTTACCGATAGAAAGGATGCTGTAGATAACAAGACCGGCAAAAAGCACGAAAATAAAAATCCGTTTTTCCACTATGAATTTTGCGATTTTCCTCATGACCGGCGAATGCATTTTCGTTTTCTTCTTTTCAACTGTTTTATATTGACCGCCTGTTTCAATTTAGACACTTGCAAAAGGATATAGCTAATGATATATTCTCGATTATCAGAAAGCAAGAATCATATTTAAAGTCCCGTATAAATTTGGACAGTTTCGAAAAAGTGTAGAGGTTTCAGAAATGAAATATGATTTAACAAAACCGCCGACCAGAGGCGCACAGAGAACGCTGGATGATTTCCGGAGAAGGATGCTCCGTCTCCTTTCTGAAAAAGCTTTTGAAGAGATCTCCGTCAATGAGATCTGTGAAGGCGCACATTATCCGCGTGCAACCTTTTACAATTATTTTGATGATAAATATGATTTACTGAACTACTGCTGGATCTGGCTTGCAACCCAGATCCGTCTGGAAGAGTATCCGAAGATGGATCCTTCGGAGATGATCTATGTCTTCTTTGACCGGGCTTACGACTTTACCAAAAAGAACGAAACGATGATCATGCAGGTCCTTTCCCGCAACGTTGAAACCGGGATGATGTTTGGGGATTTCCGGAATTTCATGATCCGCCAGGTCCAGAAGATCTTCGGAG
Source organism: Parasporobacterium sp. (assembly GCA_017515535.1). Classification (GTDB taxonomy): domain Bacteria; phylum Bacillota; class Clostridia; order Lachnospirales; family Lachnospiraceae; genus RGIG5612. Next base: position 8,371 of record JAFWFQ010000065.1, read on the forward strand.
AGGTCGTAAAGGAAGACAGCCCGATCCCGCGTGAGATCATTGCGGAACATTTAAGCAATACTCTGATCCTGGTCTGGCAGTGGTGCAATATCGGCAACAAGGAATGCACAAAGGAACAGGCAAGAGTCTATCTCCGGCTGCTTCTTGGAAATTTAAAACTACAGGAGAGGCGATGATCGAGGGAATTATCTTTGACGCGGACGGAACTCTATATGATTCGATGGGAATGTGGAAAGAGCTGGATTTCAATTTTCTCCGGAGTATCGGGGAAGAGCCGGATCTTGAATACACAGAAATCGTCAATAAGATGACCTTGGAGGAAGGCGTTCACTATACAAGAGAACGGTTCCGGATCGCAATGACGGAAGAAGAAATCATAGAACAGATCCGCTCCATGGCGCGGTCGTTCTATTACAACGAAGTGGAACTGAAGCCCTATGTCCGGGAGTTTCTGGAGGGGCTTTATTCCGCACAGATCCCGATGGCGATCGCGACCTCAAGCCAGACGGATTTTATCGCCGGAGCTGCGAAGAAGACGGGGACCGGCCATTATTTCAGGACGATCTGTTCCTGCGCAGAGATCGGGATCAACAAATCGAAGCCGGATGTTTTCCTGCTTGCCGCAGACAGCCTCGGGACAAAGCCGGAAAATACCTGGGTCGTGGAAGACTCGTATCATGCGCTGATGACTGCGAAAAAAGCAGGATTTAAGACACTCGCGGTTTATGATCTTTCCAATGCGCCGCTACTGGAAGAGACGATCCGCGAAGCCGATCTTTATATGGAAGATCTAAGAGACCTGGAGGGCTTTCTGAGGGCCGTCAGGAAATAGATTATCTCATTCCAATCGCTTTTGGAATCAATCCATTCCTCCCAGGAATGATGTCATTACGACTTCTCGTTTTCCAATTCGTTTTTTGTGACATAAAATATAGTTACATTGAATAATCTTTTGGGTATTTTGTCCAAATGCCGCTGGAGATCTATTCTTTGAAAGCATTGATCATGGTTGCGGATGCTGGGAAATGTTTATTTTGTCATGATGAAGGAGAATGGTAAAACAGACGATAAAGCATACGCATCAAAAAAAGAAAAGTATTCACAGGAGGAGAAACGAATGAAAACATTGAAAAAAGTTGGAGCATTGTTATTTGCCCTTATTTTTGCGATGGCTCTGCTTGCCGGCTGCGGTGGCGGCGGCGGTAATACTCCGGCACCTGCAGGAAGCGGATCCGGAGCTGCAGCACCGGGCGGCGGAGACGCCGTGATCAAGATCGGTTATGTCAGCCCGATCACCGGACCGATGTCTCATTTCAGCGTCGGTATGGACAGAACGATCCAGAACGTTGTCGCAAAAATGAATGAAACAGGTTATGACATTGGCGGAACACATTACACGATCGAAGTAATCAAGGGTGACTCCGAGTCTGATCCGGTCAAAGCAGCGGAAGTTGCTACAAAGCTGGTACAGAGTGACGGATGCCAGATCCTTCTCGGTGAGTGGACACCGGATACAATGAACCCGGTATCTGAGGCAGCTGAGAAGTTAAAAGTTCCTTGCATCGTTGACGGCGGTCCGGATATCAGCTGGACAGCAGCAGGTCCTTATGACTACTCCTTCGCATGCGCTATGAGATACGAGAAACAGGTTGATGAGTATTTCAACGCTATGGACCAGATGGATACCAACAAGAAGATCGGTCTCGTACTTGACTCTTCTATGGACGGAATCGGAATGCTTGATCTTGTAAAAGCAGCAGCAGAAAAATATGGTTATGAAATCGTTAACCCGGATGCAAGCGAGCTTGCACAGGAAGGTTCCACAGACTTCACAGCAATCGTTCAGAAGATCCAGGCAGCAGATGCAGACATCATGCTTGCTTCCCTTCTCGGATTCCAGCTGTCCGGTCTTTGGGCAAACGTTGACTCTCTCGGATATCGTCCGAAATTTGTCATCCTTTCCAAAGGTATGCACTTCTCATCTGATGTTCTGACACTGACCAACGCAGCAGGCGAGTGCACAGGCGCATATACCTGCATCGAGACACAGTGGAACCGTCAGTATCCGTTTACTTCTTCCCTGCTTGGAAAGACCGCTGAAGAGCTTTCCGCAGACTTTGAAGAGAACGTAAATGAGGCACCGGACCTTACGATTGGATGGGACTATGTCTTCTTTGATCTGATTGATGAAGCTCTTAAGACAACTGCTTCCACAAGCAGCGAAGATATCGTAGCAGCTCTCGAGAACATTCAGAACTTCGACTGCATCTACGGAACACTGAGCTGTGATGAAGAACATGTATTTGAGACTCCGATCACATTCGGCCAGTGGGTACCGGATGAGAAATGGGGACTTCGTAAAGCAGTTACCGGCGCAAAACACGTTCCGGCAGCTGAGCCGATCCTTGAGAAACAGGTCGACATGCAGTGGAAATAAGCTGATTCTCAGAATTAACAGACAGGATTTGTAATACATCAGATATGGGTATGCCGGCTGTTTCGGCCGGCATATCCTTCTTGAAAAGATAAAAGGGGGTAATAAATTGGACACCATTTTATCAGTAAAAGATCTGGGAATCTCCTTTGGCGGAAACAAAGTTCTGGACTCAATCAATTTCGAGGTAGGTGAAGGAGAGGTACTCGGAATCATGGGGCCGAACGGTGCAGGAAAAACCGTTCTGCTTAACATTATTTCCGGAATTTTAAAAGCAGACCACGGAGAAGTGATCTTTTTAGGTGAGGATATTCAAAAAGCGAAAATAACTGAGCGGACAGTCAAAGGAATCGGAAGGACTTTCCAGGTCCCGAGAGCATTTGAACATATGTCTGTCTATGAAAATATTCTGGCTAGCGTTGTTTACGGACAGAAAGTATCAGAAAAAGAAGCAGCTGCAAAAGCAATTGAGATCTTAAAGCTTGTGAAGCTGGGAGAGCGGGCAAATGAACCAGCCGGAAAGCTGAGCCTGATCAACCGGAAGCGTCTGGAGATCGGAGCAGCGTTAGCTTCTGATCCGAAGCTTCTTCTGCTCGACGAGGTTGCCGGCGGTCTTACGAATGCGGAAGTCGCGGGGATCCTTGATATTGTCAGGACGATTAAAAACAGCGGTGTCAGTATTATCTGGATCGAGCATATCATCCAGACTCTGGTAGATGGAACGGACCGCGTTATGCTTATGGCAGGCGGGCGCGATCTGCTTACAGCACCTCCGATGGAGGTTATGAATTCCAGTATTGTAAACGAAGTATATATGGGAGCTGATGAAGATGAGTGATAGAGATAAACTGCTTGAAGTCACCGGACTTGATGTCTTCTACGGCGACCTTCAGGCTATAAAAGATATAAATATTGAAGTCCATAAAGGCGACATGGTTGCGCTGATCGGCGCGAACGGTGTCGGAAAATCCACCCTTCTTCAGGCGATCATGGGGCTGAACAAGCCAAAGAATGGTTCGGTTAAATGGAAGGGAAAAGAAATCGTCGGAATGACGACCAATAAAATTGCCCAGCTGGGAATCGCGATGACTCCGGAAGGCAGCCATATCTTTGAAGATATGACGGTTTATGAAAACCTTCTCCTCGGAGCTTATCCGAAGCATGCAAAGGCAAGAAGAGAAGAAAGCAAGGCGCTTGTTTATAAGACTTTCCCGGCGCTGAAGGAAAAAGAAAAACAGCTGGCGACATTCCTCTCCGGAGGACAGCGCCAGATGCTGGCGATTGCAAGAGCGATGATGGCAAGCCCGGAACTGATCATCTGTGATGAGATCTCACTTGGACTTGCTCCGATCATGATCAAAGATATTTATGCATCGCTTCATACGATCAATGAAGCAGGAGTCAGCTTCCTTCTTGTCGAGCAGGAAACAAAACGTGCGCTTCGCAATTCCAATTACGCCTACGTCATCGTTCACGGCCAGGTCGTTATGGAAGGCCCGAGCAATACGCTGAGCGAAGAAAAAATCGCGGAAGTATACTTTGGCGTAGACCAGAATGAGGAGAAAGGAGGAGACGAATAATGTTACAGGCAATTATTACAGGCTTGCTTATGGGCGGTCTTTATGCCCTGATCGGTGTTGGTCTTTCTCTGATCTTCGGTATCGTGAAAGTAACCAATATTGCACATGGTGACCTGATGATCGTATCCACGTTCTTTATTATGGTCATCGTTACGAAACTGGTAAACAATATTTATCTGGCGCTGGCAATCACGATAGTTATTATGGCAATTATCGGATTCCTGATTCAGAAGTTCCTGATCAATACGGTCATTGACCAGGGGGCAGAAACGGCGATGCTGGTCATGTTCGGTTTGTCGATCGCAATCCAGAACGCTCTGACCCTGATCTTCGGCGCAGGCAACAACGCGCTTCCTTCCCCTGTAAAAGGAACGAACTTTATCAAGAGTGATCTCGTTTCTATTTCGGGACAGTATGCAGTGAACTTCATTGTAGCAATCGTGCTGATAGTGGGGTTGGCTCTGATTATGGACAAGACCCCCCTCGGACGTTCAATCAGAGCTGCCTCCTCAGATACTATGGCAGCAGAGCTCATGGGGATCAATACCAAGACGATGTATGTCTGGGCAATGGCGATCACCATGGCAGCGACAGCAGTTGCCGGTCTTCTTGTAGGACAAACTTATTCCTTCTTCCCGTATACAGGAACCCAGTTCCTGATCATCGCATTCGGCGTTGTCGTTATCGGTGGTATGGGAAGTATTTTCGGAACCCTGATCGGCGGGGCGATCCTGGGTCTTGCCCAGATGATTGCAGCATACCTTTTCGGTACCGCTTATCAGACACTTGCTGGCTATATTGTATTATTGATCCTTCTTACGGTAAGGCCTCAGGGTCTTCTGTCAAAGAAGGTTCGTAAGTAACTCAGAAAGGAGGGCAATGTTATGAAAAAACAAACAGGAAAAATGACAACAGTTCGTTGGATCTCGCTTGCGGTAGCAGTCGTTCTTCTCGTGTCCCTTCCATTCTGGGGCGGAGATTATATAGTTAATATTTTTACTTTGATCCTGATGTATATGGCAATCGGAGAGATGTGGAATCTTCTTGCAGGATATGCCGGACTTGTTTCGCTTGGAGCACAGGCGTTTATCGGACTTGGCGGCTATTCGCTTGCGATGATTTCGCAGGTATTTAAACTGCCTTTCCTTCTTGGCTTCCTGCTGGCAGCCGTTATCAGCGTTCTCTTTGCTCTGATCATCTCTGTGCCGATCTTCAGTATGAAGGATGTTTATTTCACGATCGGTACCTGGCTGGTTGCGGAAGCGGTCTGCGTCTTCTTCCAGTCGTGGGCATTTGTAAACTTTAACGTGGGATACAATATTACGGTCGCAAGAAGATTAAGCGGAACTGCAATGTATTTCATTGCGTTTGGCGTCGGTCTGATCGCGCTTGTTGCAGTCGTGATCATTCTGAGATCGAAATTCGGTCTTGGCCTTATGGCAATGCGCGATAATGAGGCGGCTTCGGAAATCAGAGGCGTTAAGCTTTACAGATCTAAGTTGATCTGCTTCCTTGTTTCTTCCGCAATTACCGGCATTGCAGGAGCGGCTTTATATCTGAATCTGTCCTATATTAAACCAACGGTCGGATTCGGAATAGACTGGACCGTTTCCATGGTATTCATTGCCGTTATCGGAGGTATGGGAACGATCGAAGGACCGATCATTGGCGCAATTATCTTTGTAATCTTAAGACAGCTGCTTTACAACTTCTCCGGATTCAGTATGCTGATCCTCGGAATTATTGCAGTCGTTATGATCCTTGTTGCACCAAAGGGAATCATGGGCCTGATCAATAAGAAGAAAGGGTTTGATCTGTTTGGCGTTAAACGAACGGTGGATATTTCCATATTCAAGGAGGATGCGGAGACTGCAGCGGCGAAGTAAAATGCTTTCTTATTATTTTTAAATGTCTTAATTAAGATGTAAGGAGGAGAAATATTTATGTTAACAATTAAACAGAACTTTATTGAAACCGTAAAAGGCGGAAATCCGGACAGATTCGTAAAGCAGTATGAGTATCAGCAGTGGCTGGATGATCCGCTGTTCCCGATCTATTTCGGAATTCCGATTCCGGGAACAGAGTGGACAAACGGCTGGGGAGTTAAGAACAAATTCCCTGTTGGCGTTCCGGGCGGCTTCCCTCTTTGCGAAGGCGACGATAAAGTATTAAAAGATGTCACAGAGTGGAAAGATGTCGTTAAGGCACCGAATATCGTTTTGGACCGTGAGGCATGGGAACCATGTATTAAACAGTTCGAGGAAATGGATAAAGATGAATATTTCCCGACGGCAAAAGTATTCTGCGGAATGTTCGAGAAATGCCATTATCTGATGGGCATGGAAGATACAATGATCAACTTCTATGAGGAGCCGGAAGCAATGCATGACCTGATCGACTTCATGGCTGATTGGGAATGCATCATTGCGGATGAGCATTTCAAATATGTAAAACCGGAGATCCTTTTCCATCATGATGACTGGGGAAGCCAGAGAAGCACCTTCCTTTCCAAGGAAATGTTTGATGAGTTCTTCCTTCCGGCCTACAAGAAGATCTACGGCCATTGGAAAGACCTCGGAATCAAGTATATCGTTCACCATTCCGATTCCTATGCGGCAACACTCGTTCCGTCCATGATCGAGATGGGAATCGACGTATGGCAGGGCGCGGTTTATGAGAACAATATTCCGGAACTGCTTGCTGAGTACAAGGGAGCGATCACGATCCAGGGTGGTCTTGACAATGGTAAATATGATACTCCGGATTGGACAGAGGAGAAGGTTCGTGCAGGTATGAAAGACCATCTGGAAAGATGCGGAAAAGACTTTATTATTCCGGCACTGACCATGGGTGGTCCGGAAACGACCTATCCGGGACTCTATGAGTTTGTTTCAGAAGTCATTGCTGAATTTGATCCGATTTATTTCCCGGCTAAATAAGCAGGGCAGTGCATTATATTTTTCATTGATTCTTTTCTTCTATTGTGGAGAGCGGCGGGTTTCCCGCCGCTCTTACTATGTTTGATCAGCGATCCTGCGGGTTTGACACAACCATTCCATATGGTTATAATTATCATGAAAATTTGTCATGATAAAGCGATAATACCATGTTTAACTTAGATGCGATCAATATTAATATCACGCAGATGCGGATCTTTATTGCAGTTGTGGAAGCGAACTCTTTTACCAGAGCATCAAGACTTTTAAACATGACACAATCTGCAGTCAGTAAAAACATCGCCTCGCTGGAAGACTATCTTGGCTTCCGGCTTTTTATCCGCGACAAAAAAAGACTGATCCTTACGGAGACCGGCCGCTATCTTTATATCGAGTGGCTCGACGTCCTTTCCCATATTGATCAGTCGATCGATATTGCAAAGTCGCTTCAGGGAGGATACGCAAATAATCTGGATGTCGGGGTTCTCAGTACCCATAAGCCCGGGGCTTATCTTTACCCGATCCTGGAGATCTATCGGATCATCAATCCGAATATTCATGTTCATGTTGAAGACTGTCCGTCGGAAGATGTCCGTTCAAAACTGATCAACGGGGAATTTGATATCGCATTTAATGTTCTTTATGATATGGAAGAACTCGGGACGCAGTATTTCAGCAGCAAGGTGATCCGAACCTGTCCTTTGGAGATCGGAATGCTTAAAACCTGTCCGCTTGCCCAGAAATCGGAAGTTACGATGGAGGACTTAAGGCCTTATAACTTTGTCAGTATTTCCGCCCGTTTTACACCGGCTTATTACAATATGCTGAAAGCGCTCTGTACAAGAGCCGGATTCCAGCCGAATATCGTAACCTATACCAACAATGCGTCTTCCCAGCTTTTGAATCTGCGTACAAGCATGGATGTATTTGTAGCGGATAAATTCTATACCTCTTACGGGGACCCTTATTTTGAGTGGCGGCCGATCAAAGATACGAACAGCGGCGTTACGGCGTCCTGGAAAACGGACAATACAAAAAAGGGCCTTCTTGATTTTCTGGACGCAATCGATGAATTCACTTCTGTTTCAGAACTGTTCTGAACTTTATTCTTCTGCAAACTGATAAGAAAGCTCTAAGAGGATCAGCGTATTCAGGTCTTCGAGGTCTAATCCGGTCAATTTTTTGATATGATCCATTCTCCGGCAGAATGTTGTCCGGTGAATATAGATCGCATCTGCGGCAACACTCATATTTCTTCCGTGTTCGAGATAAGATTTCAGTGTCCCGGAAAGTTCGGTGTTGTTTTCTCTGTCATATTGTTCCAGCATATAGACCGCCGGATGCCTTAAAAAGACAGGGGGAAGCTGGTTTTGAAGCGCTTCTTTTATATAATCCAGACGATAGTCATCAAAAGAAAAATACCAGAAATCCGGGTGCCTCTGCTGGCCAATCTCGAGCGCAGCCTCGGCACTCTTCAACGCATCCTCTAAAAAAACAAACTGATGAAAAGCAGGACTGACGCCGGCGATACAGACATGATCGCGGACGAAATAGGCGATCCTCTGGTGGAAACCGTTCAGATCCGCGTCCATTTCTGAAAGGGTAAGGTTCAGTACCCAGTTTACTTCCCGCTTGCTTACGACCGCACAGGACTCCGGCCACTCGCTTTCAAGTTCATCCGCCAGATACGGCAGGGTCGTTTCCAGCTGTGCCTCCCATGCGGAATCCGCGAGAAAACGGAATGTGATGACGGTATATAGATGACCTGTTTTCCATCCGGTCCGCTTTAAGACGTCATTTACCGCATGCGCAGCCGCGTTCTCTCCCTGGAAAAGCGCGCGGCAGAGCAGGTGAAGCGGATCATTCTGCTTCCTGCTTACGAAACGTCCGGAACGGCGGATCGACTCCATGACACAGTCGGTAAAAAAAGTGAACAGTTCCTCCCCGCCTTTCGGCATATGCTTCAAGGATCGGGAAAGGAATAAAACGACGCGGCCGGCATATTGGTTATCCGGCAGGATGTTCCTGCCGACTGCCGTCAGATCATTAAACGTCATGGTCTGGTAAAACAGCTCTTTTTTTCTCGCTGCATCATGAAACTCCCGGCTTAAAATCAATTCGTTAAGACTTTCGCTCGGGATCCGGTCAACTTTCTCTCCGCCGAGGAGCTTGTGCAGATTTTCAGAGCGGTAGAGCAGACGCATGTCAAAATCCACGATCGAATATTCCCAGGGAAACCATTTATTTCCGAAGGCAAAAACCTCCTCTGTCCGGGAGGGACTCATCGTAGCTAGAAGCAGCTCGTTCTCCTGACGAAGCAGCTCATGAAAGACCTTAAGGAGGGCGTTCTGCAGTTCGTATGTTGTGTAAAATGCAGTCGTGATCGCGTAATTGCAGCGCGAGAGTTTTTGCAGATCTTTTTTGGAAGGGAGTTTTCCGTCAGGCGTTATCAGAAAAAGATGCTCATATCGTTTTCCGGAATTCAGGATCTGTTTCAGGTCTGCATAAGAGACGACATATAATGTATTGCTGTCCGGCTCGTCATTTTTATCAAACCGCCTGATTGAAGAAATATTATTGTCTGAAATAGGTGTGTTTTCCGATAAAACGGGATATTCACGGGAAAAAAGAAAAATAAGGATCTGAGACGTAACGTTCATAGGAAACGGTGCTCCTTTGCTATTGCCTTTCATACGTTGCAACTTGACGCTACAAAGTGTAGCATGAAGCGGCGATAATATCAACAGGATGGCTCTGTAAAATCTGAAAACCCTTGTATATAATAGGGATAGTTGAAACTTAACATCTTGAACAAATGTTGCAAATTCAAATATCATTTTTTATGGAGGAGTATTTTATGTTAACTGTTCTTGAAAACTTAAGAGAAACAATGAAAAAAGACGGGCATCCGGATCGTTTCGTGAATTCCTGGGAGTTCGTCAACGTTGTATTCGCAACGAACTATTACATGGGAGATTATCCGCTTGAGCCGGGAAAAGAAGGGTATGACCAGTATGGTGTATATGGAGATTCCCGGAAGGCCAGATGGGTGCGTTTCCGGTACATGATGCTCAGCACAAGCTCATGGACGATGTGACAGAGTGGAAGAACATCATTACTCATAAGCCGTTTATTCCGGATGACCCGGGATACTGGGGAATGCTGAATGGCTGGGCAGGCAATACTGATTTTGAAAACCAGTATGCATGTGCGCTTGCACCGCAGGGTATCTTTGAAAGACTTCATGCAATGATGGGTATGGAAGACACCATGATCGGTATGTATGAAGAGCCGGAAGCAATGCACGAGCTGATCGAGTTTATTACAGAAGTTGAGCTGGAATACGCAGAGACGATCATGACAAGAGTTCCTGCGATCAAAGCCCTCCTTCACCATGATGACTGGGGAAGCGCAAAGAACTCTTTCCTTTCCCCGGAAATGCACGCGGAGTTCTTAACACCTTATTATAAAAGAATCTACAGCCGCTGGAAAGAACTCGGATGTGAGCTGATCATCCACCACAGCGATTCCTGGTCCA
>JAFWFQ010000066.1 GCA_017515535.1 Parasporobacterium sp.
ATCCTTGACCCAGCCGGTCTGCATGATTCCGGTCTCTTTGTTCATGAAGTACCATTTTCCGCCGTCGGATACCCAGCCCTTGACCGTCTCGCCTTTGTTGTCGCAGAAGTACCAGGATCCGTCTTCGTTCTGGTGCCAGCCCGGAGTCTTCGCAAGCTGCTCCTTCATAGCCTCAAGCTGGGCCGTAACTTCGGCAAGCTGTTCCTGAAGCTGGTCGATCGTATTCTGTTTTTCTTCTACTTCTTTTTCTGCTTCGAGTTTTTCAATCGTTGCAACTGCAAGCTTCAGATCGTTGACTAAAGCCGGATCGACTTTTTCTTTCTCTTCTTCCGACAAAGCGTCATAAGCTGCTCTGGCGGCTTCAACTGCCTCCCTGTCGTCAATCGTCAGGTTATTAGCAGATGGAAGATCCTGGATCGCATTTTCAACATTTGCTTTATGCTCATAAGCCTGCATCACATCAACCAGCTCTTTTGCCGCTGCATCAATCTCTTCCTGACTGGTCCCCCAGGTTGTCAGTGTTGTCATAGCATCGTCATATGCTGCCTGAGCGGCTGAAGGAAGGGCATTCCTGTCTGTAGTTGCGATAAGATATGTCAATTCATCCTTATTACCGATGTTGCTCAGCGAGGTGCTTCCCCAGGCTGTATTGTCTGCTCCAAGATCTGCGCCATATCCGATCAAGGTAAACTGCCACCGCAACACATCTCCGTCTTCAAGAGTGTAGTAGCTGGAACCAACGCCTGGGAAGTTTCCGTTCACACTATACATCCAGCCAGAAGTACCGGTGTAATCAAATTCTCCGAGCCAGTTTTCTTCACTCCGGGTCTCTGAAATCGTTCCGCCGTTGGAAGCTAAATATTCTCTGATTCGGTCATCGATCCTGACGGTCCCCTCCTCATCCTGATAAATTGCGGCAAGATAGAATCCAAATGTATATTGAGAACGGATGGGTTCTTCCACCTCTGGGAACTGTTTGCCAATCAGATCAATTAGAACCTTATCTGCTGTCGTCCCGATCGGAACCTCAACTTCTACAGGCTCTACGATATAGCCCTGTCCAATCGTGAATTTTTCAACTGCGACAACGACATGTAATTTCGTCTCCGGTTTGTATGTTGCCGGAGCCGTCTGCATCGTTTCCACTGCGCCATTCAGGGCTTCGTTCACTTCCAACGCGTTGGAAGCTTCTGCGATTGCCTTCTTGCCATCCTCATATGCTTTCTGGACAACTGCCCATTCCTCTTCCGTAAACCAGGAAGAATCCATTTTCTCAAACGCCTGATCTAACTGCGTTAGTGCGCTTGCTTTCAGTTCTTCAATGTCGGTCGTAATATAGGCTGCCGTTCCATCCATTGCAAGATGTGCACCTTCACCGCCAACGAAGATCGAAAGTTTATCGATTGGGTTCAAGATCGTTGTGAAGTTATCTCCATAGAAGGAAGTATTGCCTTCATCTCCAAGTTCTGTCGTGCGCTTATTGAGATACGGGTTTGTCAGCAAGGTCCAGGTCTGGTCTGCATTGACTTTGTATATAAAGGACGTATACCCAATATCCACAATCGCATAAATGTTTCCTTTATAATCTCCTGCAAGAGTCCAGTTGATATCGGAATCTTGGTATCCACTGCCATTTGTATACTCTGTTGCTGTCCCGCTGGCTGTATCAAACAGGACATGGGCATTGATCATACCGGAAGAAGTAATCTTCTGATTTCCGAGGAACAGTTTGCCGTCCTTCGTTCCTCCGGCAATAATGACATTCGTCATACCCGGTACTTCGACTTTTACCCAGGTATCTGTACTGATCGTGTACTGATACAGTCCTCTGTCAGTTCCGACATAAGCTACATCGTCACTGACGTTATAAGCGGAATTGATCTGTGCCGAATCCGGCATCTGATACCGCTTCCATTCTTTTGCATTTGGATCCCAGCGGAAGGTCGGGTATTCTGCACCATTCATAAAAGTGGTAAAGATCGTTCCCCCGATCGTCGCACTGCCGATATGCCTTTTAGCGGCATTCATGTTCCACTCATATCCATCAATGCTGCAGTAGGTACCGTCATTCCCCTGAATAAAACCGTTCTCGCAGGCTTTCCAGGTCTTCTCCACGGTATCATACTGATACATGCCCCGACTTTCGATGCTGCTCCAGGAATTGACCACTTCATACCGGAAGCAGAACAGATTCTCCGGAGAGGTTCCGCCCAACGCATAAGTCTCATTATACCAGCCCCAGCCTGGGCCCTCTGTAAATGGACCATTCATTAAAACATATCCATTTTCTGTTTTTTCATACACGCCTGCGATTCCACCAAGATAGATCTTTGCGCCTGTCGTTTCATCCGGAAAAGCCACGGCTGATGTAAATACGATCTTATCTTTACTGTCCGAAGGCCCCATATACTGAAGACCCTTTAACTGTTCCGGCTTCTTCAGTGTGTTGGAGAGCGTCACGATTCCTTCTTGTTCAAGCGTCACATTTCCCACAGTAACCGTTGCCTTGACTTTGACCTTGTTTTCCGGAAGCGAGAATAGTCCGTCTTTTCGGTCAAACATTGCTGCGGCTTTATATTCTTCTCCTGCTTTCAGCGATGCCCAACGGTTGTTTCTTGTGATCGGTATTGCATTTCCGTTTATATCAGTTAGTTCAAAAGTGATTGTTGCATTTTCCAAATCCGTATTAGCCGTGAGACCAATAGAGAGTCCGCCAGGCATAGTCTCATAAAGATCCGTTGTTTTTTTGATGTTCTGATACCACCAGTCGCCCGTAGCGAGTGGAAGATATTCACTTGCCTCCGAGATTGCAATTTCAGCCGCTCCAAAAACAGCTTTAAAAGTTGTATTTTCGGTCAGTTCCACGACTCTCGGGTTTTCCTTATTTCCGTCTTGCCATCCGGTAAAACCATAAGCAGCGCTTTCTGGCGTTGCCGTAATCTTCCATTTATCTCCATTGATATGTTCCTTGGAAACAGTTCCTCCTTCCGTAGCCTCCACGGTCAGTTCGTACTGTGGTGCTATGATTTTTGAAAAAACAGGCTGGACTGTGACTTCATCCAGATCAGAGGCTAACAACACGTCCATGAGCGACCATTCGTCAGGTGTGGTAATTTGTATTCCCCAAGATACTCCAAAAGCCTCTAACTGCTCTTCTGTTGTCACTAATGTGCCATTGATATTAAATCCTTCAAAAAGGTATTCTGCCGCATTCCATCCTTTGACGGCGATCATTAATTCAACCCCTGATTGTAGTAACTCCCTGGAAACTGTAAAGCTATACTCCAGTTGCCCGGTGTCTCCTTCATCAAAGATATCATCTCCAGATGCATCTTCCATAGCATATACATAAAACGATGCGTCCTCTGGCGTTGTATCCGAGACAGAGGAAAATCTAATCGTTACTTCATCATCCGCCTTTGCAGTCATGGCTGGCAACATCGTCAGCATCATGGCAAATGCCATCAGCAATGCCAGAAAAGCGGTGATCTTTTTCCTAACACTTCCCATTTTTGTTTCCCTTCTTTCTTATTATTTTTTAAATACACAAGTTTAGTATGACATATATCTTTCTATCTTTATGACGAGAAAGTTATCCTATTCTGACTATTTTATTTTTGTTTTCCGGATGGATCAGTCTAAAACCGGAACATAGAAAAACAGACGCTTTTTTGTCCATAGAACGAACGTCCTGCGCTGAAAATCCACACGAGTCCTGTTTGCGTTGATCCAGCCTCCAAATGCACAGCGGGTAAGAAGCCGGTACGCAGTTTGCGGATCTTCCGAATCATTCTTATCGAGCGTCGTAAAGATCGCGTACTGGCCGCCCGGGATCTCCTCAATCTGCATCTCTGAATTTAATTCGTAAGCCTCCGGATCTTCATCCTTTTTTGTTACCAGTCCGATCCGGTAGCTATAGACCATAAAGCCGTTCTGGTACTCCGGATCTTCATTCCAGAGGAAGACTTTCTTCCGGTTGCTTCCACGTCCGAAGAACAGATTCTGAAGCGGCGCAAAATCATCGAAGTCCTCCCGGAACCAAAAAATGACAAGCGCTGTAAGATCGTCCGGGATCTTGTTTTCCTGTGCCTGTTTTACGGTATGTGAAATAATCCGGAACGGCTGGATTTTCCGGACAGCATACCGCACTTTATCTTTATTGTCTTCATAGAAGCCAAGAAGATCATCAAGGGTAACAATCGCCCCGTCCCTGAGATAGGGCTCTCTCGAAAACTCCTGCTGGTAAAGCTGTTCAAACTGTTCTTTTGACTGAAAATGGTATTTTTTCAAGATTTTTTCATTTGAATCGACTTCCTCACGGAACTCCTTATTTGCCAGATAGAGACGTCTTTGGAGAATATAAACAGTTGGTGAAATATTATAATACATCATGAATACGTCACGATAATTCGTAGGGCTGTACCCTGCGAGCTTCGCAAGCGATTCTATCGTTAAATTATCTGTAATATGTGAATCAATATAGTTCGCCCAGGTCGAAAGATTCCATTTTCTCCGAACGAGGAATTCGTTACGGTCCATACCTGCGATGAGCGGAAGATATAAATAGACCCGGTCTTTTGTGAACCGCTCATACGTATAGCCCATCGTATCGGCGATCTTATGGTTGATCGGTACCCATTCTATAAATACGTAGCGGCTTACGATCCGGCTCATGGCCGGAATCTTAGAATCGTCCTTCGGCCGGGGATAGGAAAATACCGCATAGTTCCCTCCCTGAATGATCTGCGTCCTCTGACCCCCCCCTAATTTTTCCTTCCGATAGAGGTCAGAAACAAAAATATCATCATAGTAGTGCGTAACATTCCCAAAAAGATAGTAGAGTTCTTCGGAAGCATCGAACCACCAGATTCCAACTTTGTCCGCTCCGCTTTTTTCTTTACTGGTCAGGAGGTCTTTTTCATAGGGAAGAGAAACAAAATCAAGCAGTGGTGTCTCATTCCCATAGGGTGCCCGAATCGCACAGCCAACAACGCGGATTGCGTAAACCTGCTTATATTCAAGGCTTATCTCGATCCCTTCAACCTGTTTGCGAAGAGGCATATCCGGGATATCATAGTTTTCTTCCTGGAAATTGCGCGGAGAAACTCCGAATTCACGGCGGAATGCTTTTGAAAAACTCTGGGGATTGGCAAAATTAAACCGGAGGCCGACTTTTTTAGGAAAGGCCTCGGTAGCGATTGCCTTTGCCGCAGCTCGAAGGCGGAGCCTTGTCACAAACTGAGCAAAAGGCATTTCATAATACCTGGTAAAAATTCTTTGAAAATAAGAAGATTCGTAGCCGGCGGCTTCTGCTGCTTTATCAAGTGTACATTCGCAATTTTCCAGATGGCTCAGAATATAAGCCAGCGCATTTTCCATCTTCTTCATATGGCGCAGCGACTTATTATTCTGAATTCTTTTCGTCAAAGCAAAAACATAATCCGGAGGAATATTTATAGTATTCTTCTCAGACCAGCGTATCTCTTGCTTCGCATTATCCTGTTGTCCCCTGTTTCTGTTTTTCTTTCCCGACATTAAACTGACCATAGAACTCCTATATTGTAATTATTGTACTATGGGATCGTGATCAGAATTCACCCTTTTGTTGTCAGAAAATATATATTTTTCAGTTTTGTAAAATGTAAAAGTTGTCTATAGATGTACAAAACAGGCCTTTTGAACCGAAGAATAGCCTTTTTCATTTGTTCATGCTTTTTTATGCCGTATCAGAAACGGCTATCGCAAATAGATTTCCTTCTCAAGCTCAACACTATATAGGATCTTCTCCTTTATCGGAATCCCTGTTGCTGCTTCGATTGCTTTCGCATATGCGTCCTGCTGGGCTTTATATGTTTTGATAAAATATCCTTCCTCTTTTTGCCGGTCGGTTTTGTAATCAACAAGGACTGCTTCTTTCCCGGCCTCCCCTTCTTCAATAAACAAGGCGTCGATGATTCCCTGAAGAAGGCCATCCGGGTTTCCGTCGATCTCTGCCGACATTACAAACTGCTGTTCCCGTTTCAGTGTTCCGGAAAGAGCCGCTTTCCGCATCCTCGTTCCGATTCCGGACAGCAGGAACCTTGAGATCTTCTCCGGATCGATCGCCGCCGACGCATCTTCCGTCAAATAGCCGGAAAGTCGGAGCCGCTCGATCTCAGAGACAGCAAATCCGGAAACGGCTTCTGTTGATTCCTTTTCATGGGAAGCCAATACGGAATCCGCCTTCTTGTAATCCAATAATTCGAACAATTTATGATACGCGTTTCCCCGCTCGGCTCCGGTAAGTCCGCCGTCTATTCCCTGGAGGAAATTCTTCGGATTCTCCTCCTTTTTCTCCCGGTCGGTTTCATGGTTTTCCAACTGTGACGCGGTTACTTTTACGTTCGCCTTTGTTGCGGAAAGGTACGGATATGCAAAATCATAGATTCCTGCCACTTTTGCGAGTTCATCCGTACGCTCCGGACTTTTTGCCTCCGCTTCAAAGTTTATGACTTCTTCGATCCGTTCTCTTGTTTCCTTTTCTCCAAAGACCTCAAAAGCGCGTTCGATCTCTACCTCTTCAAATTCTTTTACCTCCCATTGGAACGTTGCGTCGTCTTCCTTCCTGCAGCGCATCGCGTCACCGAGCAGGTACATATAGCTGTTATCGCCGCGGACCGATCCGGTATCCGGAAGAAAGTCCGGATTCTCCCACTCCCGGATTCGGGCAGAGAGACTTCCCTTCGCACCGGTAATGATCAGTTTTTCTTTCGCACGGCTCATCGCGACATAGAGAAGCCGGATCTCCTCCGCAAGGAGTGAGGTCTTCTTTTTCAAGGCGATGGATTCCATGATCAGCGTCTTCTTCCGGATCCTCGTATCCAGATTCCGGTTTTCGATTCCGATCCCAAGCGTATCGTCGAGATAGACCGGGCTCGAGCTTTCCAGATCGGAGATCTGTTTTCCGCAGTCTGCGAGGATCACGATCGGGAACTCAAGGCCTTTGGATTTATGGATCGTCATCATGGTTACCGCATCTCCACCGCCGCTCGTCTGGCCCGAGCCAAAATCTTTGTCGGCTTTCTGTACCGCTTCAATATAGCGGATAAAGTTAAAGAGACCGGTATAAGAGCCCTTGGAAAAGCTCTCGGCGAGTCCTTTCAGGAATTCAAGGTTTGCTGCTCTTCCCTCCCCGTATGTCATTGCTTCACAGCAGCTAAGGAGCCCGGATTCTTCGATCAGAAGATCCAGCATTTTCCGAATCTCGAAACTCTCTGAAAAAGTATTCCAGCGTTTTAATCGACTCAGGAAATCCGATAATGCCTCCGCTGTCTTATCGCTTCTCCCCTCGATATATTCCAGACACGCCTGATAAAGCGGCACATCTTTTGTTCCCGCGGTACAGATCCTGGCTAATGAATTCGCATCCAGCCCTGCGAGCGGACTGAGAAGAACAGCCGCAAGCGGGATATCCTGAAGCGGATTATCCGTGATCTTTAGCAGATCCATTGCAAGGCGGATCTCAAAGGATCCGAAGAAACCCTTGCTGGAAGACTTCCGGACCGGAATATGGCGGTCTGTCAGCATCTTTTCCAGCCGCGGGTTGTTTGTTTTACGGGTCAGGATCGCAATATCGGAGTATCTTGCCTTTCTTAAGGACCCGTCCTCATCCGTTACATAAAAGTTTTCCGTAAGCTCTTCGATCTTCTTCGTGATCTCATAGCTTTCGGCATCTTTCCCGGAATCGCCGCTTCCATCGATAAAGAGGATCTCCGGGGCAAGTTTCTCAGGCTCAGGGTATTCCGGAAACTTAGCTCCCGCGACCATCGTGTTTCCATCAAGATAATCGATCCCGCCGATATCCGGGAGCATGATCTTTTCAAATATATAGTTGATATAATCTACGATTTCTTTCCGGCTCCGGTAGTTTTCGCCTAAAATGATCCGCATCCCGTTTCCTTCCGGATCCTGGTAAGCATTGTATTTTTTGATAAAAAGATCCGGACAGGCAAGACGGAACCCGTAAATGCTCTGCTTAACATCTCCGACCATAAAGACATTCGGTCTTCCGAAACGTTCTGCGGAAAGCGCTTTGATCAGTTCATCCTGCAAACGGTTCGTATCCTGATATTCATCGACAATGATCTCTTTTGTCGCCTGCGCGATACTGTCCGCCGCTTCCGTATACTCGAGCTCCCCGTCTTCATTTCTCCGGATCAGGACGCCAAGCGCAAAATGGGAAACGTCATCAAAGTCCGCGATCAGTCTCGCCTTTTTCTCGGCTGCGAACTTTCTCGTAAATTCAAGGGTCAGCTTAGCGATCGTTTTCGCAATGCCGGAACATTTTCCCATATCCGCAAACATATCTTCGAGCGGCTGGTAGAAGTATCTGTCCTGTAGTTTTTTGAGGCTTTCTTTGATTTCCCCGTAAAGTCCCTGACCGGCCTTTTTCAGATCCACATCGACCTCATCCCCTTTTTTCACGGACGGAAGCCGTCCCCACTCTTTCAGGATTTCTTCGATATGGCAGACCTTGTCGTTAAAGCATTCCGAATAAAGGGTCTCGAGTTCCGCAAGGACTTTTTCGAATGACTCCGTATAAGCATAAGGTCCATAATTCTTATCGCAGACCGCAAGTCCTCTCTCCGCTTTTCCTATCAAAGATCTGATTTCGGCACTGATCTCTTTTCCGAACTCATAGATCCATTTGTTTTCTTCCTCATTTTCGACTTCTCCGAAGCGGCCCGCATGAATATACGGACCGACCGCCTGAAGGAGCCAGCGCTCCGGCTCCGGATGGCTCTGGGAGAACCGGTACATGGTAAGAATAATATCTTCAAGTTTTGCGTCATTTTTGTCCGTATAATAGCTGACAAATTCGAGGAACGAATCCGTCGGCTCCGCATAATGATCTTCGATCATTTGAGAAAGAACATCCTGCATAAGGAGCGTGATCTCCGCTTCATCCGCGACCCGGAAGCCCGGATCGATATCAACAGACTGGAAGTTCTCACGGACGATCTCCATACAAAGAGAATCGATCGTACAGATCCTTGCGCTGAAGACCCGCATCAACTGGACCTTTAGATGCTCTTTTTTCTCTTCCGACACATTGTCATCTTCGATCGCGGACCGGATCCGGTTATAGATTTTTTCTTTCATATGGGCGGCGGCAGCCCTTGTAAAGGTCACAATGATCAGGGAGTCAATATCGACTCCTTCCTCGATGATCATACGAAGGACCCGTTCAACAAGAACGGTTGTCTTTCCGGATCCTGCGCCGGCGCTTACAAGGATGTTTTTCCCTGATTCCTGAATGGCACGGGCCTGTGCCTCATTCGGCCTGAACTCTGCCATAGATTTCCGCCTCCATTTCCTTCTTTGAAATTTCCGGTTTCTTTTTCCAGTCCGTTCCGAAACTTCCTGCCTCAAACTTGCAGATATCACGGAACTCACACCAGGAGCAAGCGTTTTTTCTATCTTGTTCGTAGTAAGGATGGACCTCGATCTCGCCTTGTTTGATCCGGCTGCTGATTTCCTCGATCTTTCCGCTGACAAAGTCCATAAGATTCCGGAACTCGCCGTTATTTGCTACCTGGCTTGTTGCGGTAAGTTCCCCGTCTTTTTTCTTTCCGACGCTGATAATACGACTCGTAACAGAACTGTCCGCTTCGAGCACCTCGTCCATTGCGGCAAGCATCCCGTCCTCACAGGAAGTAAGCCCGCTTAGTTTAAAGCGATCCCCCGCTTCCTGCTCATCTTTTGTAAAGCGGTCGTTGATCAGATAATAATAAACGCCGCCGGGGTATACATTCTTTTGCGGGTTCTCCTGCGAATAGATCCCGATTGCTTCCTTCAGGTAAGCGACAAGCTGAAGCTGGAGTCCGGAATAGATTTCTTCGATTTTAAAAGCTTTCTGGCCGGATTTATAATCGATGATCTTTACGAAAATATCTTCCCCATCGTAGATATCGACCCGGTCGATCTTGCCTTTGAAACGAACGTTTTCATTCAGCGCGTTCCGGAATTCGAGCTCATACCGGTCCGGCTCATAAAGGCCAGCCCTGACTTGCTGCCTTAAAATATCAGTTGTTTTTATTGTGACATCCGTGATCCGTTTCACAAAGAATTCGTTTCTTGCCGAACTGTCCAAGATATCGGTCGGCATCGCCTCTAGCGCTTCCTTGACGCTCTCTTCGGCAAGACGCCTGCTCTCCTCATCGCTGACATTCCGGTAAGAGGTCCCGGAATCCTCAAGTTTTCTGGAATATAGTTCTAACGCGCTGTGATAGATCGTTCCGACATCAGTCGCCGCGATCTCATACTCCGGCCGCTTCTCCAGTTTCAATCCGTAAGAGAGGAATTGTTTAAACGGACACTCGCTGAATTTCTCATACCGGCTGACGCTTCCGGAAAGTACATCCCCGTACAGGTCAAGGGCGACCTGCGGATCTAACGGCGTCTGTACGTTGGTAAAGAACGCAGCATTTACGATTTTTCGAAGCAGTTTCGGGTCTTCCGCCGCAAAGAAGGCGAGAAGATCTTCTTCCGGTCCGTTTCGAAGACCGGATGCCAGTTCCTTGAGCGCCTGCTGGGTCCACTTGATTTCCGGAACACGTTCGACCCGTTCGGTTTCGATCCCGGGGACAAAGGCCTCGATCTCATCCATGATATAAGATGGCCCGTTCTGCTCTCCGTCCGCAGACGAGACGGAATAGGTAAGGTATAACCGCTGCTGCGGTTTATTCAGCATAAGATACAGATAGAACCGCTGACTGCAGACATTTTCCGCTGCCGTCGGAGCGATCTCAAAATTCTCTGCTTTCAGGAACTCCCGGTCTCTTGCCGAGAATACGCCGGAAGAGGCAGACGCGGTCGGGATCCGGCTGTCGTCCAGACCCAGAAGGAAAAGAACTTTGATATTTTCCAGTCTTGTCCTTGTTATATCTCCGACCATTAACGTATCGAGGGTCGGCGGGATCAGCCCGACTTTGATCTCCGCAAACCCGCTTTCGAGGATTGCGAGATAATCTTTTACGGAAAGCCGTCGCTCGCCGGAAAGAGCCTGTGTTTTTTCAAGCAGCTCCATCGTAAGGTCATAGACTTGTGCATACTCCCGCTGCTCATTCAACAATCCGGTCTTCTCCATCCGTTCCGCTTCAGCCTTTAGTTTTTCCTCGATATTATTCTTCCGGAACAGACGCTTGATCGCTTTTGCAAAGTCTCCGGCCGGAAGTTCATTTCTGCTGATACTGCGGTAGAATTCACCGACGCTCTCCATAACCGTTTCCCGGATCGCGTTGATCTCGTCGAGATTCCAGGCCTGCCCCGCGAAACGGTCTTCCGCAAGCTGATCCTCTTTCGGTTCCGGGCCGTATAGCTTCCGGTTCTTTGTCATCTCGTTATCCCATGCCCGTATCCCATGGATTCCAAACTCAAGACAGTAGTTTTCGATCTTCCAGATTTCTTTATCGGAAAGATCCGTCAGACCTGTTTTCAGCCAGGTAAAGATACTTTCATAGGAAAAGCGCTGTTCATACAGCGACATTGCCGCCATAACATACCGCGGAAGCGGGTTATTTGTAATATCGGATTTATGGTCAATAAAGCAGGGGATTCCCGCCTCATGGAATTTCTTTTCGATCAGATAATGGTAGGACTCCATGTCACTGGTAATGACCGCGATCTCCCGGTAGCGAAGCCCCTCCTCTTTCACAAGGCGCAGGATCTCTTTCGCGGCAAAGGTCACTTCCTGGTCGATATCCGACGCGGCAAAGATCCGCCCCTGGATTTTCCGTTCCGAGTTATCTCTCCGGGACTCTGAACCTTCGGCCTGCGCACCCTGACTCTCCGCTCCTGACTCGCCCGCTGCGGTTCCGCTCTCCTTGACCCGGCTCTCCGCTCCTGACTCGCCCGGCGAGATTCCGCTCTCCTTGACCCGACTCTCCGCTCCTGCCTCACCCGGCGAGTTTCCGCTCTCCTTGATCCGGCTCTCCGCTCCTGACTCGCCCGGCGAGGTTCCGCTCTCCTTGATCCGGCTCTCCGCTCCTGACCTGCCCGGCGAGAGGATCGATACTGCAACGCCTGCTTCTCCTGCTGCTTCTGACAGTTTCGTCAGGGTCTGATTGCTCAAATAGAAAAGATCATATTCCGGACAGGGATCTTTGATCCGGTCCTCCGGAAGGGTCAGCGCGACCGTAACATCCGCCGCATAGCGAAGAAGTTCTTTGAGCAGCCGGTACTGGACCGGCGTAAAACCGGTAAAACCATCAAGATAAATATGGGAACCGCAAAGTCTTGGTGAGTTTTTGACCTGCTCGGCAAATAAAACCAGAAGCTCTTCGGAAGCCCGGTAAGCGTCCTTGATCTTCTCGTCGAACTTGCGCGTAATCAGGCGAAGGTCGTCAAGCTTTGAATATAAAAGCCGGTTGCCCTTCCGGTCCGCGCTTTCCTGCATGAGGAAGAGCTCATTGTCGTCGATTCCGTACTGCTTAAGCTCCGTCACCGCCGACTTCATCCGCTGGGCAAACCCGGGCATATGAACTTTGCTTTGATAGACCTTAAGGTCCTCTTTGCAGTCTTCAAGGACCTGGCGCAGGATCAGGACTTTCCCGGTATCGTCCAAAACGTTTGATACATCCAGACCGAGGTCAGAGAATACGACCTGCGCAAGCCGGTTAAAACTTACGACATCGATATTAAACGTTGCGCCGTTTTTGACATGCCGGACAACGCTCTGCTGCATATTCAACGTCGCTTGTTCCGGAACGATCGCAAAAAACTTATCCTCCGGAAGCGCGAGCGAACGCTCCGCCATCCCGCTTACAAGCAGATTCGATTTTCCCGAGGCCGCCGCCCCGATAATAATAGTTAGAGACATATTCTTCCTTTAAAATTTACTCCCCTGGTATTTACTTGTTCTTATTATAATTTACTGCCCTTGCTTTTCTTGTTTTTATTATAATTTACTGCCCTTGCGTTTACTTGTTTTTATTATAAAGAAAACCGAGTCCAAAAAAAATACCCGAATTGATACTCCTGCCGGATATCCCTGTACGGCGATACCCCGTATATAGGGATATTGAAACCTCCCTGTACGGAAGGGGTCGCGATATAGGGATGGTAAACAGCCAAAAAATCCGGAAAAACATCCCTGTACGGCGATACCTCGAATATAGGGATATTGAAACCTCCCTATATGGCGGGGGTCGCGATATAGGGATGGTAAACAGCCAAAAAATCCGGAAAAACATCCCTGTACGGCGATACCTCAAAAATAGGGATATTAAAACCTCCCTGTACGGCAGGGGTCGCGATATAGGGATGGTAAACAGCCCAAAAATCCGGAAAAACATCC
>JAFWFQ010000067.1 GCA_017515535.1 Parasporobacterium sp.
CTGGTACTTCTTTAAGAGCAGCGGAGCGATGGCAGCAAATGAATGGTGCGAAGGCTACTGGCTGAACGCGAACGGAAGCTGGACCTACCAGCCGAAGGGAAGCTGGAAGAAGAACAACCAGGGCTGGTGGTTTGGAGATACCAGCGGATGGTACGCAAAGAACACAACTCAGAAGATCGATGGCACAAACTACAAGTTCAATGCAGCCGGCTACTGGGTACAGTAATATTTAATATTTCAGCTGAATAACATATTGATTTCGAGTGGTATTCTTCACTTGATTAGTCTATAATTTTAATTGTCACCGCAGGGTCCTTTCAGGGATTCTGCGGTGATAATAAAACTGAGCGGGGAAAGATATGAGATCATTTGCGAAAAGAACAGGTGTTATAACTCTGATATTGGCACTTCTATTAACTTTGATTCCGGTGTCAACCGTAAGAGTTCAAGCAGCCGGATCTGAGGAACAAATCTATCATTCGGTACAAAATAAAGCAGGTACAATGCTTCCGGTTAAAGAAGACGGTTCCTTTGACTATGTCTGGCTTGCGATGGATCTTTTCAGGGATGATCAGGATGTGCCGCAGTCATATATTGATACTCTGCTTCAGATGATAATCGATAAACAGGGCGTCCTACATACAAGTACCGGGAATTATACAAATTATGCGAAAGTAGTACTTGCGTTGACAGCGGCAGGAATTGATCCGAGTCATGTTGGAGAATATAACCTGATCTCCAGTATCTCAAAATTGCATCTTGTTAGCAGACAGGGTGTCAATGGAATCATTTATGCACTCCTTGCTTTGGATTCTCATAACTATGTGATAACAGAAGTTAATCCACTTACACAGGAACTGTATACCAGAGATGATTATGTCAGTTCCATTCTTAATGCGCAGCTTGCGGATGGCGGATGGGATTTTACAAGTAAACGGGCAGACCCTGATCTGACAGCAATGGCGCTTCAGGCGCTCGCCCCGTATAAAGATCAGGCAAACGTTTCATCCGCAATTGACCGGGCGCTCACGACTCTTTCGAATCTCCAGCAGGAAGACGGGGGATTTCAGACGGAAGATGCTGCTTTTGCTGAAAGCTCTGAGTCGACCTCTATGGTTATCATGGGTCTTTTAGCGCTTGGAATCGATCCGGAAACGGATGCAAGGTTTATTAAAAACGGATTTTCTACGATTGATAATCTTCTTCTGTTCGCGAAGGATGGAGGGTTCTGCCATATCATTGACGGAATGTTCAATGAGATGGCGACGGAACAGGGGTACCGTGCCCTTGTGGATCACGCACGTTTCAAAGCCGGAAAAACGTCTATCTATGATATGTCAGATGTGGAAATCGAAGGCTATGTTCCCCCAAAGAACGGATGGGTCTTAGAAGACGATGGAAACTGGTACTTCTATGTCATAGATGATATGTTTAAAGGCTGGCTTTCTTACAAAGGAAACTGGTATTATCTGGATGAAGAAACCGGTGCGATGGCAACCGGATGGACGATGGTCAAAGGCGAAAAGTATTTCTTCGCGGAAGACGGACACATGGTCGCAAATGCCTGGGGGAAGGATCAGGGCGAATGGTATTATGTCGGTTCTTCCGGCGCGGCTGTCAAAAACTGGTTATCGCTTTCTGGAACCTGGTATTATATGGATCCGGAAACCGGGGCAATGCAGACCGGCTGGCAGACGATCGGAAATGATAAATACTTCTTTGAATCTTCCGGAGCCATGGTGAAAAACGCTTGGGGACAGATCAACGGCGTATGGCATTATGTCGGATCTTCCGGAGCAGCAGTAAAAGGATGGAACAAGATCTCCGGCACATGGTATTTTATGGATTCTACCGGCGCGATGCAGACCGGATGGGTCAAGTCCGGCGGAGCCTGGTATTATATGAAGCCTTCCGGAGCAATGGCTATCGGCTGGGTCTTAGACGGGAATACCTGGTATTATATGGATTCTTCCGGTGTGATGGTAACAGATTGGTTACGGATCAACGGAGCATGGTATTACTTTAAGCCAAGCGGAGCTATGGCGGCGAATGAATGGTCTGCGGGAAGGCCGTACTTTGGAACGACTGCTTATCTTTGGTTCGGAAGCAGCGGCGCATGGAGCTACGCAGGCAGAGGAACCTGGAGAGAAGACGCAGTCGGCTGGTGGTTCGGAGACAACCTCGGCTGGTATGCAAAGAACGAAACAGTTAAGATCAACAACGTGAATTATACATTCAACGCCGGCGGATATTGGGAAGAACCGGAAGAGTAGAATCTCTAAGTAGTTTATAAAGGGGAGCTATTTTATTAAATATAAAAAATCTTTTTTTGAAACGGGGTTTTTGAAATGAAAAAAGTATTATCGATCCTTTTGATTGGAGTCCTTGTCATAGCACTCGCAGCTTGTGGAAAATCGATCGGAACCGGAAATAAGGAAAAGGAATCTGAATCGAAAATTGAAGTAGTCAAAGAGAAGGAAACAACAAAGAAGGACGAAAAAGAAACCACCAAAAAGAAGGACGAGAAAGAAACAACGTCTGCCGCCCAGCAGTCGGGAGATGACTCCTACCAGGAACAGGGTGGAGACAACGGCGGTTATTATGGTGGCGATAATAACGGCAATTACTCCGGAGGAGGCGGATATAACGGAGGCGGAGGAAATACTCAGACACCGACGCAGCCTCAGACTCAGGCGCCGAAACCGGCTTATACGATCTCGGTCACTGTAAGCGGAGAAGCGTATGGCGGCTATTTCGGAGGTGGAACGTTCTCCTATGAATATCCTCCGACCGCCTTTGACGCACTTGTATCGACCGGGCTTTCCTATAACGGGGACAGAAATTATGTCCGTGGGATCAACGGGCTTTCCGAGTTTGATCATGGTCCGCTTTCCGGCTGGCTGTATGCTGTGAACGGTGTAACACCGGGAGTCAGCTGCGGGGACTATTATCTGCAAGACGGTGATAGCGTTTCCTGGTTCTATCAGGGAGATGAATGATCTCAATAAATAAAAGATTTAGCAAATCCCAAGCCGGCTTTTCAAGCCGGCTTGATTGATTCTTGTATCGGGACAGGCATGGCTTTGAATAAAAGAAAGCCTTGCGATTCCGCATCGTTGTTATTAAGATATAGCTATGCATATTGACAGAGATCGAATTCGAAAACTGTATCGGGAGGAACTGTCAGAAACGGAGGTTCAAGCGGAGTCTGAGGCCAAAGCTGAAGATTCGCTTCGTGACCTTGTGACGTTTCAGAAACATGACGTTCCGGAACAGACCGAAGGAAAACCTTCTTTGACGGAAGATGTACGTTTGGTTTCGGAAGAACTTCCGGAAAATGAATTTACCAAAGAAGTATTTCCGGAGACCAACGATTCAGAAGATCTTCCGGATAATGAAAACGAAGAAGATTTTACGGAAGACACCACAGAATCCTTGAAAACAGATCAGGTGGAATTGAGACCGGAGGAGGATGAGCCGGAATCGGAAGAGACCGGGGAAGAAGAGGTTGATTCAGAGGAACCTTTCGAGGAAGATGATTTTGATGAGGATGAGCTGCCGGAAAAACGCCGTCTTTCGGGAAAGTGGATCCTTCTGATCATCGTTCTTGTTTTGGCTCTTCTTGCCGCGGCGTTTAAGATCTATATGGATCAGTCTTATAAACCGCAGGATTCTTACAAGAAGATGGATACATCGGAACTGGACATCGAGATCACGGATAACATGATCGTTGTCCGGAATTCGAATCTGTCAAATGAGCCGGAAAAAGCCGGTCTGATCTTTTATTCTGATCTCCGGGTTGAACCGGAGTGTTATCTACCTCTGATGGTCAAACTGGCGAATAAAGGATATGACTGCTTTCTTCCTGTTGCGTTCGGAAACCAGCCATACCTGAATACGGAAGGTGCGATCAGCGTGATCCGGAAATATGTTTCGATCAAGAACTGGTTTCTGATCGGTCATTCGAGATCCTGTACCACTGCAGCTTCCTTTGCCGCGAAAGAACCGGGGAAACTTCGGGGTCTGATCTATCTCGGCGGCTATTCCGAAAAAGACCTGTCTTCTTATAAATTACCGCTTCTTTCGATTCGCGGGACGAAAGACGGAATCGTGAATCCGCTGAAGTTTGAGGACGCAAAAGAGAATGACCCGAAAGGGACAGAGTATCAAGTGATCAAGGACGGAAACAATTCCGGATTTGTGGATACGACACTTCTGGACGGAGATAAAGAAAGCGGGCTCTCGTTCCAGGAGCAGACCGATCAAACTGTCGATCTGATCGACCGGTTTTCATATCAGGCAATTCAAAAATCCCAAAAATAATCGTGGGATTCCAGTTTGTTAAATTTCCTACAATATTGTTAAAAATTCTACAAAATCTTATTGACATGCCATTAAAGAAGGCTATAATTTGAATTATGGCACAGCAAAATCAAATTTCAAAAGCAGTAATCGCAAGACTTCCAAGGTATTATCGTTATCTTCGTGTTCTCATTGAACAAGGTGTTGAACGGGTCTCATCTGAGGAGCTTTCCCGTCTAATGAAGGCGACTGCTTCCCAGATCCGGCAGGACTTGAATAATTTCGGAGGATTTGGACAGCAAGGATATGGATATAACGTTAAGAGCCTTTATGCGGAGATAGGTAAGATCCTGGGAGTGGAGCAGGTTCATGATCTGATCGTGATCGGAGCCGGCAATTTAGGCCGCGCGCTCGTCCGGTACAAAGGGTTTTCTTCGCATGGATTTAATTTCCGGGCAATGTTTGATCTGGATGAATCTCTCTGCGGGAAAAGTATTAACGGAGTCAAGATCCGCCATATTAACGAGCTGGAGAGCTTTGTATCAAAACAAAAAGTTGATATCGCAGCCCTTACGATCCCTTCCGAAGATGCGATCCAGGTCTCAAAAACACTTTACGGGCTTGGGATCCGTTATTTCTGGAATTTTGCCCATACGGATCTTGAACTTCCGGAAGATGCGATCGTTAAGGATGTTCATCTACTGGATTCCCTTCTTGAGCTTTCCTTTGCAGTCAGCAGATCAAAGGAGAATAAAAGATGAGACAACAGTTCTTTCGCCTTCAGGCGGATATTGATCTTGATGCGATCAGAAAAAACATCAGAGCAATAAAAAAGGGACTCCGGAAAGGAGTTAAGACCTGTGCGGTCGTTAAGGCGGATGCTTATGGTCATGGAGCCGTACCGGTAGCCGAAAAGATCTCGGATCTGGTTGACTTTTATGCGGTGGCGACGGTTGATGAAGCCCTCGAGCTCCGCGAAAACGGGATCCACCATCCGATCCTGATCCTCGGTTATTGCTATCATACGTTCAATGAAGACGCAATCAAGGGTGATATCCGGCTTACAGTCTATGATTATGATATGGCAAAGAAGATCTCGGAAGCGGCAGTCCGGATCAAAAAGCCTGCAAAGATCCATATTAAACTGGATACCGGAATGAGCCGGATCGGTTTTTCTGCGACAAAGGAGTGTCTTGATACGATCCGGAAGATCAAAGAACTTCCGGGAATTGAGATCGAAGGCCTTTTTACCCATCTGTTTGCAGCGGATGAGAGAAGCAAAGCGTCAGCAATGAAACAGATCATGTTGTTCGGAGAGTTCGTGAATGATCTGGAAAAAGCCGGAATCAAGATTCCCGTCAAACATTGTTCGAACAGTGCAGCTGCGATCAATTTAAGTCTTGCGAACTTTGATATGGTGCGTCTCGGTGTCGCGATGTACGGCCTCTATCCGTCCAAATATGTGCACCAGATCACGCTTTCTCCGGCTATGTCCTTGACGAGCCATATTACGATGGTAAAGACGATCAAAAAGGGAACGGCAGTCAGCTACGGAGCGACCTGGACAGCGGAAAAGGATACGGTTGTTGCAACGGTCCCGGTCGGATATGCGGATGGATATATGCGGATCCTTTCCAATCGGGCGTATGTTCTGATCCACGGAAAGAAGGCGCCGGTGATCGGAAGAGTCTGCATGGATCAGATCATGGTCGATGTCACAAAGATCGGTAAAGTAAAACAGTTTGAAGAAGTTGTTCTTCTTGGAAAGCAGAAGGATTCTGTCGTTACGGCAGAAGAATTAGCGGATCTTGCCGAGACGATCAACTATGAATTCGTATGCGGGATCAGCAAACGGGTACCACGGATCTATCACAGCCGTAAGAGCTGACAGGTTTCCCGCTGTTGTATAATTTGCTGTTTACTGCTATGATTAGTTCAGTTTTTTAAAAGGAGTAATAAGAAGAAATGGAAGAGCACCCTCGATCGGGATTTTTCGGAAGGTTGTTCAGAAAAAAAGAAGATAATGTCATTGAAAATGAGATTGTCTCGATGCTGAATGAAGGTCAGGAACAGGGAGAGATCCTTGAGAGCGAAGCGGAGATGATCACGAATATTTTCGAGCTGGACGAAACCAGTGCTTCGGAAATCATGACGCATCGGAAAAACATAATAGCAATAGACGGAGAGGAGACCCTCGAAGAAGCCATGGCGCTTGTCGTGGAAGAGAGTTATTCCAGATATCCGGTCTTTCTTGAAAACATTGATCATATTATCGGGATCCTCCATATCAAAGACGGAATCCGGTACTATATGACCGAAGCGAACCGGAACAAACCGGTAAAGGATATTGATGGTCTGATGCAGAAAGCCCGGTTTATTCCGGAGACAAGCAAGATCAACAGTATCTTTAAGAATATGCAGGCAGAAAAGATGCATATGCAGGTCGTTGTGGATGAGTATGGCCAGACTGCAGGAATCATCTGCATGGAAGATATCCTGGAAGAGATCGTCGGAAATATTTTCGATGAACACGATGAAGTGGAATATAATATCGTTAAGGTTAGCGACAATGTATATCAGGTCAAAGGCCTGACCCTGCTGGAGGAGATCACGGAGACGATCGGAATCGAATACGAAGAAGAGGATTATGATACGCTGAACGGCTATCTGATCTCAAAGCTCGACCGGATCCCGGAAGATGATGAAGGAACCGAAATAACCGAAAACGGTGTCGTTTACCGGATCCTTTCCATCGAAGATAAGATGATCTCTCTTGTCCGGATCGATATTACGAATCAAAATAAAGAATAAGAAACAGATAGAAAGAGGTTAGTATGTCAGGACATTCAAAATTTGCCAACATTAAACACAAAAAGGAAAAGAATGATGCGGCGAAGGGTAAGATGTTTACCATTATCGGTAAGGAAATCGCAATTGCGGTAAGAGAAGGCGGTCCGGATCCGAACAACAATTCCAAGCTCCGCGATGTTATCGCCAAGGCAAAAGCGAACAATATGCCAAACGATACGATCGAGCGCGGAATCAAAAAAGCGGCCGGAGACGGCGGAACGATCAACTATGAAGCGATGACGTATGAAGGCTATGGCCCGTCCGGAATCGCGATCATTGTAAATACGCTGACCGACAACAAAAACCGTACTGCGGCAAATGTAAAGCATGCGTTCTCAAAGGGTGCCGGAAATGTCGGGACCCCAGGCTGTGTCTCCTATATGTTTGATAAAAAAGGCCAGATCGTGATCGACAAAGAAGAGTATGAAGGCGATGGGGATGAACTGATGATGACCGCCTTAGACGCCGGTGCGGAGGATTTCGTTGAGGAAGAGGATTCCTATACCGTTTATACGGACCCGGATGAATTCAGTACTGTTCGGGAGGCGCTTGAGGCAGCGGGGATCCCGATGATGGATGCGGAAGTTTCCATGATCCCTCAGACATATGTCGACCTTTCCAATGAAGATGATATCAAGAATATGAACAAGATCCTGGAACTCCTCGATGATGACGACGATGTACAGGATGTTTACCATAACTGGAACGAGTAAAAAAAGGGATGAAGAAACAGTTGATTGTGGGCGTGGAGCCGGATTCCATTGCCCACAAACTGCATATAAAAAAGGGTGATTATCTCCTGACGGTTAACGGAGAAACCGTCAGGGATATTTTTGATTACCGTTTTTTGTCTGCGGACGAGATCCTCGAGTTTGAGATTGAAAAGCCGGGTGGTAAGATCAAGTCTTTTGAAATTGAAAAGGATTATGGTCAGGATCTCGGACTTGTTTTCGGCCAGGATCTGATGGATGACTACCGTTCCTGTACCAATAAGTGTATCTTCTGCTTTATTGACCAGATGCCGAAAGGGATGAGGGAGACCTTGTATTTTAAAGATGATGACTCAAGGCTTTCTTTTCTTCAGGGTAACTATGTGACCCTGACCAATATGAAGCAGGAGGATATTGACCGGATCATCCGCTACCATATGGGACCGATCAATATCTCTGTCCATACAACGGATGAGGATCTGCGCTGTAAGATGCTGAACAACCGGTTCGCCGGGAAGGTATTAAAGTATTTGGATCAGCTCAATGAAGCACAGATCCCGATGAACGGACAGATCGTTCTCTGTAAGGGGATCAATGACGGAAAACAGCTCGAAAAGACGATTCGGGATCTTTCTGATTACATCCCGAATATGGAGAGCCTTTCGGTTGTTCCGGCAGGGCTTACGAAATACCGCGAGGGTCTTTTCCCGTTGGAAAAATGCACGAAAAATGATGCGCTGGAAGTCATAAAAACAGTAGAAAAATTCCAGCAAAACCTGTATAATATATATTCAACACATTTTGTCCATGCGAGTGATGAATTTTATCTTCTGGCAGGGCTTGAAGTACCGGATGAGGATAGTTACGACGGTTATCCACAGCTGGAAAACGGTGTCGGAATGCTGAGACTTCTGAACGAGGAATTTAAGGAAGCAGTCCTGAACTATCGTTCAGATCCGGAAGCGGAAACAGTGGCAAACAGCCCCCTTTCGGTCGCGACCGGAAGGCTGGCGTATCCGTATTTGGAAAGGTATGCAAAAGAGGCGGAAGAGCTTCTCGGAAGAGAGATTCATGTCTATGAGATACGCAATGACTTTTTCGGGGAATCGATCACAGTTTCCGGCCTGCTTTGCGGGCAGGACCTGATATGCCAGCTGAAGGGAAAGCCGCTCGGTGAAGCGCTTCTTCTTCCGGTTAATATGTTCCGGGCTGGAGAAGAGTACTTCTTGGATGATGTAACAAAAGAACAGGTGGAAAATGAGCTGGGCGTTCCGGTAAGGATCGTTCCGAATAACGGTTTTTCCCTGTTTGATGCATTTTTAGGAATCGAAACGACTGATTTTAGGAGACAGAACTATGAGCAAGCCGATCGTGGCGATCGTTGGCAGGCCTAACGTAGGCAAGTCGACCCTCTTTAATGCCTTAGCCGGCAGTAATATTGCGATCGTTAAGGATACACCAGGTGTGACAAGAGACAGGATCTACGCCGATGTATCCTGGCTTGATATGGATTTTACCCTGGTCGATACCGGCGGGATCGAACCGGAAAGCAAGGATATTATCCTTTCCCAGATGCGTGCGCAGGCGCAGACAGCGATCGATACCGCAGATGTTATTATCTTCATGGTCGATGCTCGCCAGGGCCTTGTTGATGCGGATGATAAGGTAGCGGACATGTTAAGACGAAGCGGAAAGCCGATCGTTCTTGCCGTCAACAAGGTTGATAATTTTAATAAACAGATGGCAGATGTCTATGAGTTTTATAACTTAGGTCTCGGTGATCCGATGCCGATCTCTGCCGTTTCCAAGCTCGGCTTTGGAGATATGCTCGATGAGGTGACAAAGTACTTTGACCGCAGTTACCTTGATGAGGAAGAAGATGAACGGCCCCATATCGCCGTGATCGGAAAGCCGAATGTCGGAAAATCCTCGCTTGTTAATGCGCTGCTTGGGGAAAACCGGGTCCTTGTCTCGGATATTCCCGGAACGACCCGGGATGCGGTCGATACGATTATCGAACATAACGGTAAGGAGTATGTCTTTATCGATACCGCCGGACTTCGGAGAAAATCCAAGATCAAAGAAGAACTTGAGCGCTTCAGTATTATCCGTGCGGTTTCAGCTGTGGAAAGAGCGGATGTTGTTATTATCGTGATCTCCGCGGAAGAGGGCGTAACGGAGCAGGATGCAAAGATTGCCGGGATTGCCCATGAACGCGGAAAAGGAATCATCATCGCCGTTAATAAATGGGACGCGATCGAGAAAGATGATAAGACGATATACAAGTATACCGAAAAGATCCGTGAGGTCCTTTCCTATATGCCGTACGCGAGATTATTATTTATCTCTGCGAAGACCGGACAGCGACTTTCAAAACTCTATGATCTGATCGATGTCGTTGTGGAAAACCACTCCCGCCGGATCCAGACCGGAGTGATCAATGAAATTATTACGGAGGCTTGTGCTTTAAACCAGCCGCCCTCAGATAAAGGAAAGCGGCTTAAGATCTTTTATACGACCCAGGTTGCAGTCAAGCCGCCGACGTTTGTTATTTTTGTCAATGAGAAAGAGTTGATGCACTTCTCGTATCTTCGTTATTTGGAGAACAAGATCCGCGAAGCATTTGGTTTTGAAGGGACTCCGCTGAAGTTTTACGTTAGAGAACGGAGAGGTAAAGAATCGTAATGTCTTTTTGGGATAATGTCGGATATTTTTTCAATGATCTGAGTGCAGCTTACTTTTCTATACCGAGACTGCTTTGTCTTTGTGCGTTGATCATCGGCTATTTCTTTGGCATGTTTCAGTCAGCGTACTTTATTTCAAAGGCAAAACATGTCGATATTTATTCTCAGGGGAGCGGCAATCCGGGCACGACAAACATGTTCCGTGTTATGGGAGCCAAAGCCGGTCTCCTTACGTTTGTCCTGGATATAGCGAAGGTCGTTATCGCGATCTTCCTGGCACAGTATATCTTCCTTACCTGGCTTAAGCTTCCGATCGATCCGATCGCGCTGAAACTATATACCGGTTTTGGTGCGGTGCTTGGTCATAATTTCCCTGTTTATCTTCGAGGAAAAGGCGGAAAAGGAGTCGCGGCTACCTGCGCTGTTTATATCTGTCTTGGAGAATGGAAATATATCGTGATCGGGCTTGCAATTTTCCTGATCATTTTCCTTGTTACAAGATACGTTTCTTTAGCTTCGATGAGCGTAGTCACAGTCAGTATGTTTGAGTTCCTGTTCTTCTCTTTGATGAACTGGACTTACGTTGATCCGGATTGGCTGATCGATTGTCAGGTCATTGTCATTCTGTTTGCTGTTCTGTGTCTTGTGATGCATCGAAAGAATATCATCCGGCTTTTGTATGGTGAAGAATCCAGATTCCGGTTCCGGAAACCAAAACCGGAGGAGACGGAAGAGCTTCCGGAAGATTGGGAAGAGGAGTATGGGGATCTTGAAATGGAAGAGCCGGATGAGAAGTCACTTGAATTTCTCGCACATGCGGATTCCCTGTTTGCCGAACATGCGGATTTTTTAGCTGCAGAAGAGGCGAAGGAAGCGGAAGAAGCTGCGGGACAAAAGCAGGAAGACAGTGAAGTATCAGCTCCGGCCGCGGAGCCGGTCGTTTTCGAAGAGGCATATACGCCGCAGCCTGCAATGTCTTTCCGCGCTCTTTCTGAGAAAGCGGATCAAGCAGCAGGTGTAACGATAGAAGAGGAGCCGAAGGAGACGGAAGAAGCTTCCTTAGAAGAGACCGAAACGATAAAAGAGGTCGAGACAGAAGAACCAAAAGAATCCGAAACGGAAGAAGCGGCTAAGGCGGAAGAGCCTGTGGAGGATACGGAAGTATCTGATTCTACGGAAGAAGTTACAGAAGTTCCGGAAGAAGATGCTGATACAGAAGAAGACGAGTCTGAGTCTGAGGAGACTTCGGAGGAGGATACGGCTGATACAGATGATGCGGCTCCAAAGAGGCAAAAACGCTCCAAGGACGATCCGGATTACCGGACGAACCATAATAAACAGGCTCCGGCTAAGAAAAAGAAGAAACATTCAACAACGAAAAAGAAAAAAAGCAATAGCGCAAAAAAGAAAAAGAGGAAATAGTACATATGGCAGAAATCACGGTTTTAGGCGCAGGAAGCTGGGCTTTGGGAATCAGTATCTTATTGAACGACAATGGACACAAAGTAACTGTTTGGAGCGCGCTTCCTGAGGAAATACAACTTCTGAAAGAAAAACGAGAGAATCCGAAGTATCTGCCCGGTGTTAGAATATCTGAATCAATTCAATTAACCGACGATCTGGAAGAAGCCGTCTCTGGTTTTGACCTTATTGTTATGGCGGTCGCATCGAAATTCACAAGGGAAACAGCGCAAAGACTAAAGGGACTTATTCCGGACGGAAGCATTATCGTAAATGTAGCGAAGGGAATCGAGGCCGGTTCTTTATATACTTTATCAGAGATCATTGAAGAAGAGCTTCCGGCTGCGAAAGTCTGTGTCCTTTCCGGACCGAGTCATGCGGAGGAAGTCGCAAGAAGGATGCCGACGCTGGTAACCGTCGCAAGTAAAAACGATGAAACGGCAAAGTATCTTCAGGAGATCTTTGCAAGTCCCGTATTTCGTGTCTATACAAGCTCTGATGTTGTCGGGATCGAGATCGGCGGGGCTCTTAAGAACGTTATCGCGCTTGCTGCCGGAATGGGAGACGGTCTCGGATACGGAGATAATGTCAAGGCTGCCCTGATCACAAGAGGAATCCATGAGATTTCACATCTGGCAATTAAAATGGGTGCAAAGATCGAGACCCTTTACGGACTTTCCGGAATGGGAGACCTGATCGTTACCTGTGATTCCATGCATTCAAGAAACCGCAGGGCCGGCATCCTGATCGGGCAGGGAAAATCCATGGATGAAGCGATTGCTGAGGTCAATATGGTCGTTGAGGGAATTGTTTCCGCGAAAGCGGCGAAGGATCTGGCGGAAAAGTACGGGGTTGAGATGCCAATCGTTGACCAGGTCAATCAGGTCCTTTTTGAAGGACTTGATCCGAGAGAAGGCGTCGACAATCTTATGATGCGGGATCTAAAAGCGGAATGATCATGGAAAAGAAATTTACGATCGATGAGATTACCTGGAACGATCTGAATATGGAGGACGTTTACGAACGTCTGAATCATGCATGTTCCTCCGTCGGACAGGAGTATTTGAAAAAGACTCTGAAAACGCTGGAACTCGCTCCGGATGTGCTTGAAATGCGCGATGCAAAAGCGGAAAGCCTGAAAGACAATGAGTCTCTGGTTGGTTCGCTTCAAAAAGTGTTCAAGGGCCTTGGAAAAACAAAAAAGGTCTCTTTCCTGGATCACATTTTTAAAATCAAAGAAATCAAAACAAGAAGCAATGCGGTTCATATCGTTCTGGTCCTGCTTTTGCTTGCCGCGATCGCGCTGATCTTTGTAAAACCGGCGTTCGGGATCGTTGCACTTGTCATCATGATCGCGGTCAATATCATCATTTATTTTAAATATAAGGCGGAAGTCGAAGGCTATTTTAACAGCTTGAAATACCTGGTATCGATGGTGATCGCGGCGTCCAAGATCTTAAAACTGAACTGCCCTGAGCCTTTTTCCCGGGATATGGAATCCCTGAAGGAGGCAGTCCATGTCTTTGCTCCGTTAAAACGGGGAAGCTGGCTGATCACAAATTCTGTTTCCGGTTCTTTGATCGATGTCCTGATGGATTATATCCGGATGATCTTCCATGTTGACCTTATGAAGTTTAACAGCATGAAAAAATGCGCTGAGGAACATGAGGAGGAAATCCTTACGCTTTACAATACGCTGGGCGAGATCGAAACAGCGATCTGTATTTACCTGATGAGAAAGGATACTGTAAGCTGGTGCCGGCCTTCCTTTATTAATGATAAGGAAATCCATGCCAAAGAGATCTACCATCCTCTTGTTTCGGAACCGGTCAAGAACAGTATTGAGACCGGACGTTCAATCCTTCTTACGGGCTCGAATGCGTCCGGAAAATCAACATTTTTAAAGACAGTCGCGATCAACCAGATTTTTGCCCAGACCCTTTATACCTGTCTTGCGGACTCCTGGGTAAGCGGATTCTTTAAGGTTCTTTCTTCGATGGCGCTTACGGATAACCTTCTGGGGGAAGAGAGTTATTTTATCGTTGAAATTAAATCACTGAAGCGGATCTTTGATACGATCGATACGGATGTTCCTGTCTTAGCGTTTATCGATGAAGTACTTCGGGGGACAAATACAACAGAGCGTATCGCAGCATCCAGCCAGATCCTTAAGAAGCTTTCAAATGAGAATGCTCTGATCTTTGCTGCCACACATGATATCGAGTTGACAAAGCTTCTGGAAAAAGATATGGAGAATTACCATTTTACAGAGCATGTGGAAGACGGAAATGTTTTGTTTGATTACAAGCTGAAAGAGGGCAGTGCAACAAGCAGAAATGCGATCAAGCTGCTCAAAGCCTATGGATTCGACCCTGATATCACGGAAGCTGCAGAGGCAATGGCAAAATAAACATTGACTTTAGCGTGGTAGCATGGTAGCATACTAAAGTATTTATAACATAGAGTTATAAAACGAAGGAGAAAGGAGAACAATACCAAAGGGTTTGTTCTGCTTCATTTTATTATTATCAAAGACTCTGCATTAAAGGATGTGTGAAATGATTATTAATGATTCTGTATTACAGGATGACGAAAAAATAATTTTTACTCTCCGTGAGCTTTATCTTTCGAACGGCTATGTTCCTTATCGGATGAGTAAATTTGAAGAATATGATCTTTACGCGAGAAATAAAGATTTTCTTGTTTCAGATAATGTTATTACATTTACCGATACGAATGGTAAGCTTCTTGCGTTAAAACCGGACGTGACCTTGTCAATTATTAAGAACAGCAAGGATGATCCGGACCAGATCCAGAAACTTTTCTATAACGAAAATGTTTATCGTGTTTCCAAAGGGACAGGGTATTTCAGTGAGATCATGCAGACAGGTCTGGAGTGTTTCGGGAATGTCGGGAAAGAATCCCTTTGCGAAGTGATCGAGCTTGCCGCAAGAAGCTTAAAAACATTGTCTGCTTCTTCTGTCCTTGAATTATCTAATCTGGATCTGATCGAATCCGTGATCGGATCCATGGGGCTTTCGAAAGAGGGCGAGAAGAACGCGTATCGATTCTTAAGCGAAAAGAATGCGGATGAACTGGATAAACTCTGCATCAGGGAAGAGGCATCTTTAGATGGCTGCACCCTTTTGAAACAGTTGATGCAGATGAACGGAAAAATTAATGATCTGCTTCCGAGCCTAAGGGCTTTAGAACCGGATTGCGGGGAGTTTATTTCAATCCTTGAGACGCTTTCCGGATCAGATGTTGCGGATATGATCACAATTGATTTTTCTATCGCCAGCGATATTAATTACTATAATGGAATCGTCTTTAACGGTTTTATGGAAGGGGTTCCGGGAATCGTGCTTTCCGGTGGACAGTATGACCGGATCATGCGGAAACTCGGAAGAAAATCCAAGGCGATTGGATTCGCGGTCTATCTTGATGAGATTGAACGGATCAATGACAATGGTGTTTTGAATGAGCTGTCTAATGCAGATGCTGATAAGCAGTTCATTAACGTTGCTTTACCGAAAGGCCGTCTCGGTGAAAAGGTCTATGCGATGTTTGCTGAGGCAGGATTTGAATGTCCTTCGATCCTTGAACCGAACCGGAAGCTGATCTTCGAAAACGAGGAAGCCTGTGTCCGGTATTTCTGGGTCAAACCGTCAGATGTCGCAATCTATGTGGAGCGCGGAGCTGCGGATGTCGGTGTCTGCGGGAAAGATATCATTGAAGAATACGAACCGGAGATCTATGAACTTTTAGATCTTAATATGGGCAAGTGCCGGATGGCGGTTGCCGGTCCGTCTTCTTTCGTCGACGACACGGAAAAAGCTCTCCGCGTCGCAACAAAATTCAGTAATATCGCAAGAAACTATTATCAGGGAAAAGGCCGCGAGATCGATATTATCCACCTGAATGGTTCCATTGAGATCGCACCGATCTTAGGTCTGTCCGATGTCATTGTTGATATCGTTGAAACAGGAACAACTTTGCGGGAAAACAATTTAAGTGTCCTCGAGGAGATCATGCCGATCAGCGCACGGCTGATCGAGAACCGGTCTGCGTACGAATTTAAGGGTGAGCGGATCCGGAATCTGACCAAAAAAATGTCAGAGATCATCGAAAGATAAAGGACTTATTGATTGAATTATAATACAGTAATAAATAATGCAGGAAAGCAGGAAAAAGAATGATCAGAATTTTAAAATTTGGCGAAGTATCAAAGGATGAGATTTTTGCAAGAGTCGAAGGGGTCTCTTCTGTTGAGGGAATCATCGCGGATATTATTGAAAATGTAAAAACCAGAGGCGATGAAGCAGTTCTGGAATACTGTGAAAAATTCGATCATGCGAAACTCGATTCCCTTCGCGTTTCTCCAGAAGAAATCGAGGAAGCCCTTGCTTTGACCGAACCTGATTTTTTAAGAATTCTAAAGCGTGCAGCGGATAATATCACCGAATACCATAAGATGCAGATCAGGGAAGAAATCTTTGAGCTCCGGAAAGACGGCGGGATCATTATGGGACAGAAGATCACCCCGATCGAGAAAGTCGGCCTTTATGTTCCCGGCGGAAGCGCAGCTTATCCGTCCACGGTCTTAATGGATTCCATTCCGGCTAAGATCGCCGGATGCAAAGAACTTGTTATGACGACTCCTCCGAACGCGGAAGGCAAGATCAATCCTTATATTCTTGCGGCTGCATCTGTTGCCGGAGTTGATAAGATCTATAAAACAGGCGGTGCGCAGGCCATCGCGGCATTGGCTTACGGAACCGGATCGATTCCGAAAGTGGACAAGATCGTCGGACCCGGAAATGCATTTGTCGCGGAAGCAAAGAAACAGGTCTACGGTCTTGTTTCAATCGATATGATCGCCGGACCGAGCGAAGTACTTGTTCTTTCTGACGGCAAAACGGATCCGGCCTGGACTGCCGCTGATCTTCTTTCCCAGGCAGAACATGACAAAAATGCAAGCGCTGTCCTGATCACTGACAGCATGGATTTTGCTCTTGCGGTCCAGAAGGAGATCGATGAGCAGGTGAAGAAACTTGATCGCTGTGAGATCGCGTCGGAATCGATCGACCGGAACGGAAAGATCATAGTGACGGATGACCTGGACCAGGCAGTTGACGTATCGAATGAGATCGCGCCGGAGCATCTTGAAATCTGTGTGGATGATCCGTTTACATATCTTCCGAAGATCAAGAATGCTGGTTCTATCTTCCTCGGAAGAAACTGTCCGGAGGCGCTTGGGGATTATATGGCGGGGCCGAACCATACACTCCCGACTATGGGCACGGCAAAATTTTCCAGCCCGCTTTCGGTCGATGATTTTATTAAGAAAACACAGTATACTTATTTCGATGCAGAAGCCTTTGCCGGCTATGCGGAAGATATCGCTTATTTCGCGACAAAAGAAGGGCTGACCGGACATGCGCGAAGTGCCCTGATCCGGACTGAAGGCAATGAGAAGAATAAACGGAAATAGATCAAACAGGAAAAAAGAATGAGCAGGTTTTTCAGCAACAAGTATGACGCGCTGACCCCGTATACGCCGGGAGAACAGCCAAGAGATAATCAATATATCAAATTAAATACTAATGAATCCCCTTATATGACTTCAGAGCTTGCGGTTAAATACGCATCGGAGGAAGCAAAGAGGATGCGTCTTTATTCGGATCCAGAATGTACGGATCTTGTAAAGAAGGCTGCGGATTACTTTGGGATCGAAACGGATGAGATCGTTTTTACAAATGGTTCTGATGAGGCATTGAATTTTGCGGTCATGGCGTTTTGTGACGAAAAAACAGGAGCGGTCTTCCCGGATATCACCTACGGTTTTTATCCGGTCATTTGTTCCCTCAACAACATTGATTATACAGAGATTCCGTTAAATGATGACCTGACCTTGAACACAGAAGATTATTACAGGACAGGAAAGACAGTCTTTCTCGCGAATCCAAATGCGCCGACAGGTGTTGCCCTGCCTTTAGAAGAAGTTGAAAGGATCGTGAAAGAAAACCCTGATACAGTCGTTGTCGTCGATGAGGCGTATGTTGATTTCGGGACGGAAAGCGCTGTCGGCCTGATCCATGAATATGACAATCTGCTTGTTGTCCAGACGATGTCGAAATCCCGCTCTCTGGCCGGCGGCCGGCTCGGATATGCAATCGGAAACAGGGAACTGATCCGGGATCTTAATACACTGAAATATTCTACGAATCCGTATAACGTAAACCGGATGACGATGGCTGCCGGAATCGGAGCTTTCGAAGATGATCAGTACATGAAGGACAACTGCCGGAAGATCATTGAGACAAGAGAGAAGACCAAGGAAAGATTAAAGGCTCTCGGATTTATACTGACTGATTCGAAAGCGAATTTCCTGTTCGCGAAGCATCCGATGATCAGCGGAGGAGACCTTTATCAGAAGCTGAAAGAACGAAATGTTCTGGTTCGCTATTTTGCAAAGCCTCGCCTTATGGAATATACGCGGATCACGATCGGCACAGAAGAGCAGATGGATATTTATATCAGAGAAACCGAAGATATTTTGAACGGAGTAAAGGAATGAGAAAAGCAGCAATCAAACGCGATACGAAAGAAACTAAGATCCGTGCAGAACTGAATCTGGACGGAACAGGGAAGAGCAGGATCGATACCGGCTGTGGCTTTCTTGATCACATGCTGACGCTGTTTGCATCCCATGGAAAGATGGATCTTGAGATCACCTGTAAAGGAGACATCGAGGTCGATTATCATCACACGGTGGAGGATGTCGGGATCGTGATCGGAAAACTGATCAAAGAAGCACTTGGTGACAAGAAAGGGATCGTCCGATACGGAAGCATGATCCTGCCGATGGATGAAGCGCTGATCCTTTCCGCCATCGATTTCTCCGGACGTGCGTTTCTTAAGTATACTGCCAATATCAGAGCGAAGAAGGTCGGCGACTTCGATACAGAGCTTTCAGAGGAATTCTGGATGGCGTTTGTAAGAAACGCCGGGTGTACGCTCCATATTAAACAGCTGGACGGCCGGAATTCCCACCACATTATCGAAGGCATCTTTAAATCCGTTGCCCGTTCGATCCGGCAGGCGGTCTCGATCGATCCGGAACTTTCAGACATCGTTCCCTCAACAAAAGGGACCCTGTAGATACTCTGACAGAAAGGTTTAGTTGATATGATCACGATTGTTGACTATGGCGTTGGTAATCTTTTCTCACTGGTCTCGTCCTTCAAGGCGGTCGGCTGTGATGTTCAGGTTACCGGAGAACTATCGGAAATCAAGAAGGCGGAAAAGATCCTTCTTCCGGGAGTCGGTGCTTTTCGCGACGCCAGTTTAAAACTGAAAGAGACCGGTATCGGTGAGCTGATCAAAGAAAAGGCTGCGAAAGATACGCCGATCCTTGGAGTCTGTCTCGGGATGCAGCTTTTGTTTGATAAAAGTCTTGAATACGGGGAATGGGACGGGTTAGGCCTTATTCCGGGCGAGATCCGGCCGATCTCGGAAATTGTTTCCAAAGAGCTTAAGATCCCCCATATGGGATGGAACGCATTGAATTTCCGGGAACCAAAGAGCCCTTTGTTTCAATACGTGGAAGAAGGCGATCATGTCTACTTTGTCCATTCCTACAGCGCTGTAAACTGTGAGGAACATATTCTTGCGACGGTGGAATACAGCGCGCCGATTACAGCAGCCGCAGGCTGCGGATTGGTTTTTGGCTGCCAGTTCCATCCGGAAAAGAGCGGGAATACAGGACTCTCGATCCTCAGGGCGTTTAATGAGATGTAAGTTACCTGACAGC
The DNA here is from genome assembly GCA_017515535.1 of Parasporobacterium sp. Lineage (GTDB taxonomy): Bacteria > Bacillota > Clostridia > Lachnospirales > Lachnospiraceae > RGIG5612. The sequence goes on from JAFWFQ010000067.1 coordinate 19,824, forward strand.
ATGTCAGAATTATTAACATAAATAAGGAACAACAATGATTATTTATCCGGCAATTGATTTATATGAAGGATGTGCAGTCCGACTTGTAAAAGGGGACTACCTCCAAAAAACGATCTATCATAATGATCCTCCTTCCGTCGCGTTGGATTTTAAAAAGTGCGGGGCAGAGCGGATCCATACCGTGGACCTTGAGGGTGCCAAACTTGGCGGGACGCCGAATTATGAGGTAGTAAAAAAGATCAAAGATACCAGCGGTCTTTTCGTCGAGATCGGCGGCGGGATCCGTGATATGGAAACGATCCGGAAATATCTGGATTCCGGGATCGACCGTGTTATCCTCGGGACAGCGGCAGTAGAAGATCCTTCTCTTGTAAAAGAGGCCGTCTCCCTTTATCAGGAACGGATCGCGGTCGGGATCGATATCCGTGACGGATTCGTCGCGATCAAAGGCTGGCTTGAGAATTCCTCGCTGGACGCGGAAAGTTTTTTCGCAAGGATGCAGGATGAAGGAGTATCGACGATCATCTGTACCGATATTTCCAAGGACGGAATGATGATGGGACCGAACAGGGAACTCTATCAGAAGCTTTCCGAAGAATTCCCGGGGATCGACCTGATTGCATCCGGAGGCGTTTCCGGTATCGAAGATATCCGGTATCTGAAAACGCTCGGAATCCACGGCGCAATCGTCGGGAAAGCATATTATACAAAGGCTATTGACCTGAAGGAAGCAATTGAGGTGGCGAAATGATAACAAAACGAATCATTCCATGTTTGGATGTACGGGACGGAAGAGTTGTCAAAGGAATCAATTTTGACCAGCTTCAGGATGTCTCTTCGCCGGTCGATCTAGCCTCTTTTTACAGTGACAACGGAGCGGATGAACTTGTTTTTTACGATATTACCGCTTCTTCCGACGGCCGGGCGATCTTTACAGAGATCTTAAAAGAGACAGCAAGCAAGGTTTTTATTCCGCTTACGGTCGGCGGAGGGATCAATACGGTTGAGGACTTTGACCGGGTCTTAAAATGCGGCGCGGATAAAGTCAGTGTGAATTCCGGCGCGATCCGTGATCCGGGGCTGGTCAGCGAAGCTGCGAAGATCTATGGAGACCAGTGTGTTGTCCTTTCTGTGGATATCAAGAGAGTCGACGGGAAGTTTACGGTCTTTGCTAAAGGAGGAAGGGAAAATACCGGGATGGATGCGATCGAGTGGATCAAACGCTGTGTGGATAACGGCGCCGGAGAGATCGTTGTTAATTCAATCGATACGGACGGCGTGAAACAGGGATTTGACCTGGAAATGCTCGAAGCCGTCTGCAGCGTAGTCAATGTACCGGTCATCGCTTCCGGCGGCGCGGGATGCATCGAAGACTTTGTGACACTGTTTCGCAGGCTCCCGGGCGTTGACGCAGGCCTTGCCGCTTCGATCTTCCACTTCGGAACGGTCAAGATCCCGGATCTAAAGAAAGCAATGGCCGATGCAGGAATCCCCTCCCGGCTGTAATCAGAATATTATTCAAATATATTAACGGAGAATTAATTATGATCGACATCAAAGAACTGAAATTTAATGCGGACGGGCTGATCCCGGCAATCGTGATTGAAGCCGGAACAGAGGAAGTCCTGATGATGGCTTATATGAACGAAGAAAGCCTGAAGATCAGCATGGAGAAAAAACTGACCTGTTTTTACAGCCGCTCCCGTAAAGAACTCTGGCTGAAAGGGGAAACAAGCGGAAATTACCAGCATATTGTTTCTATCACAGCAGATTGTGACAAGGATACTTTACTTGTCAAAGTTGTTCCTGACGGCCCTGCCTGCCATCTCGGGACTAAGACCTGCTTTGAATACCCGGTCTATGAGAATGATGAACTTGGAGAGTTTACGTACGAGGGGCTTATGAAACTGATCGAAGGCCGGAAGACGGAGAAGAAAGAAGGTTCCTATACAACGTATCTCTTCGAGAAGGGAATCGACAAGATCCTTAAGAAAGTCGGAGAAGAGAGTACGGAGGTCATTATTGCTGCAAAGGCGGATGATAAGAAGGAGACGATCTACGAGGTTGCGGATCTTGCATATCATGTCATGGTCATGATGGTCGAGATGGGAATCTCGCTTGACGATATCCGGAACGAACTTGCATCCCGCCATGTCATCGATAAAAAAGTAAAACAGGAGAAGATGACCTCATGAAGCTTTCAAACTTCCATAGCCATACGATTTTAAGTGACGGGGAAAATACGCCGGAGGAAATGGTTCAGGCTGCGGTTTTCCTTGGACTTTCCGCGTTCGGGATCAGTGACCATTCCAGTATCCGGTTTGATCCGGACTGTTGTATGGCTTATGAAAATTATGATACCTATAAGCGGGAGCTAACAAGGCTTAAAGAAGAGTATAAAGATCGGATCCGTCTTTTCATGGGAATTGAGCAGGATTATTATTCCGATTATCCGGCTGAGGGCTTTGATTATATTATCGGATCTGTCCATTATCTGAAGCTTGGAGACGAATATGTTCCCGTTGACTACAGCGGCGAAAAAGGAGCCGGGTTTATTCTTGACGCTGCGGAGAAATACTTTGGCGGGGATATTTACAAGCTTCTTGCGTATTATTTTGAAACAGTGGAAGATGTCGTAAATAAGACAGGGGCGGATATCATCGGCCATTTTGATGTGATCAGCAAGGCAAACGAGGTAGTCCCGTTTTTTGATCCGCAGGATCCGAGGTATCTTGCGGCCTGGAAAAAAGCGGCGGATCAGCTTCTTAAAACCGGAAAGATCTTTGAGATCAATCTCTCCCAGGTATTAA